>JBDRFY010000001.1:0-5363 GCA_043818275.1 bacterium
GCGATAAAAAAATTACAATTCAATAAATAGTATTCATGATTTTAACGCTCGTAATCCTTCGACCTTGCTCAGGACGAGCGGGTGGACTTAAATGAATGCATAATAGAAACAATGTTTTTCATAACTTCGGACAGTTGTGAAATAAATTCAGGATGACAAAAATGGAGTGTTTAAACTTGCTTTAGGATAAAAATTTTTTGAGGTTGATATGAAAAAGATTTCTGTAATTGGATTAGGTTATGTTGGTTTGCCAACAGCTGTAATTGCGGCTCAATCCGGATATGATGTTGCGGGGTTTGATATTGATTTAAATAAGATCGAAAAAATAAAAAATGGAGATCCGACAATCGTTGAACCTGAAATACAGGAACGTTTAAATTCTGTTTTATTTTCAGAAAAACTAAAAATATCCAATCAATTAGAGGTTGCTGATTGTTTTTTAATTACAGTTCCAACTCCTCTTAAAGATGATAAAAAAGCTGATATGTCTCATGTTTTTGATGCGGGAAGGCAAATTGCCCAGGTATTAAAACCGGGAGATCTGGTAATTTTGGAATCAACAGTAAGCGTTGGCACAACAGATAAGCTGGCTAAATTATTGGAGGAGATATCGGGATTAACTTTGGGAATAAATTTTTATGTTGCTTATTGTCCGGAAAGAATTTTGCCAGGAAATACTTTTAAAGAATTAGTTGAAAATGACCGGATTATTGGCGCTCCTTGTCTTAGCGCCGCGGAATTTGCAAGAAAATTTTACTCGAAATTTGTAAAAGGAAATCTGGAAATTACGGATGATAAAACAGCAGAAATGGTGAAATTGATTGAAAACAGTTTTAGAGATACACAAATTGCTTTTGCAAATCAGGTAGCCGACATGAGTGAAATTGCAGGAATTGATCCATACAATGTTATTTTTTTGGCAAACAAACACCCCCGTGTAAATATTTTAAATCCAACGTGTGGAGTTGGAGGTCATTGCATCGCTGTTGACCCATGGTTTTTAATTGATTCATTTTCTGAGCAAACAAAATTATTAAAAGTGGTGCGCTCAATTAATGACGAGAAACCTAATTTCATTGTAAATAAAGTTTTAAATGTTGTTGAAAATTTTAAGAAGCAAAATTTTAGAAATCCTGTTATTGCGGTATTTGGTGTAACTTACAAACCGGATGTTGATGATATTCGTGAATCCCCGGCATTAAAAATAGTCAAAGAATTAAATTCTGATAAAAAAAACTTAAATTTAATTGCTTATGACCCATTTGTTGTTAAAAAAGTTTTTGATGATAATAATATTGCCAATTTAACTAATCAAAGAAATTTACTGGAAAAAGCTGATATAGTTTTATTTTTGGTTAAACATACGCAATTTTTTAATATTAAAACTAATTTATTGCAGAATAAAAATATAATAGATGCATGTGGTTTTATATATGACTTTAACAAAAAAAATAATAACAAAAATTCATTAAATATAATTAAGGAATCAAATATATTAAAAGAGGTTTCATTTTAGTTAAAAAAAGGATTCAAATGTTACAAGACTCTAAGTATGAGGGTATGGAAAGTAACAGAAAAGAAAAAGAATTGTTAATGAAGCAGTTATTTCTGGAAAAAGGGAAAACTTTATTACAGGATGTTTCTGTCCCGTTAGTTGGTGAAGGTGAAATTTTAGTTAAGGTTCATTATTCTTTTATAAGTACAGGAACAGAATTAACAACTCTTTCAAATTCTGGTAAATCAATTTTAAAAAAAGCAGCGTCAAATTTATCTGAAAATATCAATAAAGTCTTTGCAGCTGTAAAAGATAATGGAATTACTGGAGCAACTTCTCTTGTCAGATCAAAATTAAAACAGCTTTTACCCTTAGGTTATTCTTGTTCAGGAAGAGTTATTGTAATAGGTAGAAATGTAACCAGATTTAAGCCTGGAGATTTTGTTGCCTGTGCCGGTTCCGGTATTGCAAATCATGCTGAAATTGTTGTTGTTCCGAAAAATTTAGCGGTTAAAGTTCGAAATGAATCCAGTTTAAAATATGCAAGTTTGACAACCATTGGCGCAATCGCAATGCAGGGAATAAGAAGAGCGGATTTAAAACTTGGGGAAACTGTTTGTGTTTTTGGTATGGGACTTATAGGACAAATTACTGCGCAATTAGCCAAATTAAATGGAGCGAAAGTTTTTGGTGTTGATTTATACCAGGATAAATTGGATTTAGCTCAAAAATTGGGAACTGAAAAAATATTCAACGCAAATTCTCAGGATTTAGTAAAAGATATAAATTTTGCTTCCTCACATTATGGTGTTGACACAACAATTGTTACAGCCACTTCAGCTTCAGGCGAAGTGTTGCAACAGGCAATGGAAATAACCAGACGTAAAGGAAAAGTTGTTTTAGTTGGTGATGTAAAAATTGATTTTGACAGAGAACCTTTTTATTCAAAAGAAATAGATTTGTTAATTTCCTGTTCTTATGGTCCTGGAAGATATGATGATTCTTATGAAAAGGGTGGTAAGGATTATCCTTATCCCTATGTTCGCTGGACAGAAAATCGTAATATGCAGTTTTTTATGGATCTGGTTCAGGATAAAAAAATTCAGGTTGAACCTTTGATAAGTATCGAATATGAATTTGAAAATGTTAACAAGGCGTATGAATCTTTAAGAAATGAAAACGCATTGGGAGTTGTTCTTTCATATCAGGCTGATTCTGATTTTTCAAAAGATGTAAATCTTCTTATCGATAAAGTTTATAACGATTTAAAGCTGGATTTAATACTTGATCATAACGTTAAAAAATATGAGCCGACACAAAATAATTTAAGGACAGGGTTTGTTGGTGTTGGAGGTTTTGCGAAAGTTAAATTGTTGCCTTTATTTTCTAAAATTAAAAACGTTGATATTAATTCAATTGTTGACCAAAATTTAACCGCTTCAATTAATATTGCCAGACAATATCAGGCAAAAAGATTTACGAGTAATTATTCCCAACTTGTTAATGATGAAGAAATTGATTTGGCTGTTATTGCAACTCCTCATAAATTTCATGCGCAACAATCATTAGATTTACTAAAATCAGGGAAAGCGGTTTTTGTTGAAAAACCTGCGGCTGTTAATTTTGCACAGCTTGAAAAACTTAAAGATTTTTTTGCGGTTAATAAACATAGTTTTTATTGTGTTGATTTTAATCGGTCATTTGCGCCATTTAATTTGGCTATAAAAAAAGAACTTGAAAAAAGAACCTCTCCCCTGATGATTAATTACAGAATGAATGCAGGATTTATTTCCAGAGATCATTGGATTCAGTCTGATGAAAATGGTGGAAGGATTATTGGTGAGGCGTGTCATATTTTTGAATTATTTTGTTTTTTGACTGATGCAAAACCAATAAAAATTGTTGCTTCTTCATTGAATCCGAATAGAAGAGATCTTTTATCAACAGATAATTTTTCAGCACAAATAACAATGGACGATGGATCTTGTTGTAATTTAATTTATTCTTCTCTTGGAAATCCTAAAATGGGAAAAGAGCGGATGGAAATTTTTTATGATCAAAAATCTATTGTTATGCAGGATTATATAAATTTAAGGGGTTATGGATTTCCAGAATTTTTTGACCAAAAAGTAAAGTTTGCTGACAAGGGGCATAAAAATTTAATTACTCAATTTATTAGCGCTGCAAAAGAATTGGATGGTAAATCACCCATTCCATTTGAAAGAATCGCTGTTTCGACAGAAATAAGCCTGATTGTGGATAAATTGGTCAGAGAAGGTGGTTGTTGTGAAACTTTATCAAAACCAAACTGCATTATTTAATTTTTTAATTGTTCTTTTTATTTTTTCTTTTCTGGTTCGCGCTATTGTTTTTCATTTTTTTTTGAGTAAAAATGAAAATTTTTGGCAGGTTGATTCTGTAACCTATCATCAGGTTGCAGTTGGAATAAATAACGGTTATGGTATTGCGCATGCAAAGGATACACCAACATTTTATAGGTTGCCTGGTTATCCTTTGTTTTTATCTTTTTTTTATAAGATTCTTGGTCCTGTTAAAACGGTTGTTCTTTGGGTTCAAATTTTTTTAGCAGCATTAATTCCAATTTTAATTTTTTACCTTTCATTATCTTTATTCCCGGCTAATTTGTTACTTGCAAAAGTTTCTTCAATTTATACTGCTATTCATTTGGGGTTTGTTTTGTATTCCGGTTTTTTTATGTCGGAGTCGCTTTTTATTTTTTTATTTTTGTTGTTTACGATTTTCTTTTTCAAAAAAAAACCATTGTTTTTTATATCTGGTATCTTTCTCGGTTGTGCCTCTCTTGTTCGTCCGGTTGGACAATATTTTATAATTTTATCGATAATTTTGATTTTGATGTTTTCTGGATTTGGCTTTAAAAAATTTAGATCAAGCTTGTTATTGTTTTTAGGCTGGCTGATTCCGGTTTCTTTTTGGTTGATCAGAAATTTTATTTTGCTCGGTCATCTTTTTTTTCATACTTTGCCTGGAGGGCATTTTTTGTATTTGTCAGCAGCTCGTGTTGCTATGCATGAAAAAAATTGTGATTACTGGCAGGTGCGGCAATATTTAAAAGAAGAGTCTGATGAATTAATTAAATTAAAAGAACTGGAATTAAGTAGATCTTTAAATGAAATAGAACACTGCAATGTTTTGGAAGGTTTAGCATTAAAATATTTTAAAAAATATCCGATTAGGGCTGTTAAAAATTGGTTAACAGATATTATGAGGACAACCTTGTCACTTTATTCATCAGAATTGATTTATCTTGATAATAATCGAAAAGAGATTGATTACTTCAATAAGAATCGAACAATTTGGGATATGTTTCGGCGTTATTTATTTCCTGAAACAACAAATGGATTAATAAAAATTATTTTGTTTTTAGAAATTATATTTTCTTTTTTTATTTTGTTAGGTTTTGTTTTAGGTATATTTAAAATTTTATTTATGATTTTTATGTATGTTTTTGGATTACAAAAATTAACACAATTGCAATTAAATAATATTAGAATTTGGTTGAAAGTGGTTCCGTTTATAGTTTTATTTATTGTTTTAGCCTTATCTGGCGGGTATGCAAGAATGCGTCTTCCAGCTGAGCCATTTTTAATAATTTTATCATTTAGTTTTTGGATGGGTTGTTTTGAAAAAATGTTTAAGAAAAATTGATATTTGCTTTGTTTTAATTTAATTAATTCGACGTGTCCCGGTAGGGACGAAAGTTATTAGTCAATCGTGTTTAAGTCAATTAATTAATTTTTTTGTTTTTAGCGAGAAATACAACATTTTCTATTGAGTTCCATTAATTTCCATTTTTTATTTTTCATTAACATAATATTTAAGATAACAA
>JBDRFY010000002.1:0-11324 GCA_043818275.1 bacterium
ATTAAAAATGAATCTTTGACTTTGTTTATCAACTTGATGATGAATTTGACAAGCCCATAAAATGGGCGGCTTTTATTAGCCCAGGGTAAGAAAATTTCATTTTCGCAACCCTGGGGAAAAGTTAGAACCCCAACCTAGCCCCATTGGGGCTAGGTTGGAATTGTAATTCTATACCCAGAGCTGCAATGCTTCGCATTTTGCACTGGGCTAGTAACTTCCGATCCTTTCAGGATCTTGTCAAATTCATTAATAAGCTATTAAACAAAGACAAAAATAAGTTTTTCAATTTCCTGATTCAACTATGGATAAAGTAAAATAGAAAAATGAAAATTTTTATGTATGGAGATATGGATGGATAAAAAGAATTTTTGCATATTGTTTTTTCTTTGTTTTTTTAATTTTCTTAATTGCGAAATCAATGTTATTCCGGTTTCACAATCTGAGGATGCAATAACGTTGTGTATCGATTTTCCAAAGAAGAAAAGAATCCTAGAGAACAAAAATTTGTCATATTGGTGTTCATCAAGTTCATGTAAAGATATTTGTTTTTATAATACTTTAGATGGAAAAAAAAAGATGATTTTTGTTGGAGGAGAGAGACCTATTTATGCTTTAAGCATTAATAATTTGGAGGATTGTATTGCTTTTGGTTGCAGTAAAAAGGTAGATGATAAAATTATTGATTTTGTTATTGTTTCTGATTTACAGGAATTTTTTCACAAAGAATTTTCTTCTTTTGTATCCCTGCAAAGTCATAAAGATCTTGTAAAATGTTTGTCCTGGCCGCCTGCAAATTCTTCTTTTTTAGCATCAGGTTCCCTGGATGGCGAGGTAAAAATTTGGGATTCCTTATTGGAAAAAAGTGTAATTAAGTCATTAAAATTAGATGAGGTTACAAATAAAATAATACCAGTTTTTTGTTTAGAATGGGGCAATTTATATAATCATGATGATAATTTAGATAAATCAAAAGAGGTTTTTTTAAAGTTAGCAGCTGGATTTTCTAATGGTTCTATAAAAGTTTGGGAGTTAAAATTTATTTGTGGTTCTAATTACAAGGTAGAAATTGTTAAAGAAACAATTTTGAAAGCAAATAATGGCTATGTTGGTTGTCTTAATTGGTCTAATGATGATAAGTTTCTTGTTGCGGGTTATCAGGATGGCAGGGTTAGAATTTGGGATCCTGAAGCTAAATATCGAAAATGTGTTTATAATTCAAAAGGTCATAGTTGGGGGGTTAGCGGCATAAAATTTTATAAGGATAATTTCCATTTTATATCAACAGGCATGGATGGGGCAATTAGATTTTGGGATATAAAAAATAGAAAAAATGAATTATTGGAACATTTACGTTTTGATAATGGTGTTTCAATGCAAATTTATTGCTTGGATATTTATCCATCAAATCTTTTTTTAGTTGTTGGATTAATTGGTTGTGCGCTTGTTCTAGATATTTCATATTTATTGTTGCATTACACCTTTGAACAATCTGATTGTGATAGCGTGTCTACAGAAAGTGAAACAGATGTTGAAACGGATTCGGATAGGGCTACAAATGTAAAGCTTTGTGATGGAGCAAAAGATATCAATAAAACCCAAAGGAGCTGTCAATTCGTATAAAGTCTAATTGTTTTTCTTCTCAATAATTTCAAAGTTGATAATCTTGTTCTTTAGATTGTATGAATGTTTTGATTTGTAAAAAAAGGGAGTGGAAGGATGAGAAAAAATATAAAATTTTTCTATTTATTTTTATTCATTATTTTTCAAAATAATAATGTTCAAGCTTGGTTATTTGGCACGGAAATCTTATCTTATCGAAATTTAACCGGTCACATGGCAGATACGTTAACAGACTTAAGGTATGGTTTTTCAATTAGTGATGGAGTGGCAAAAACGCGTACAAAGTTACCAGTTGGAAAGATGATAACTTTTGGCAAGCAAAATGCTGTTTTGGAGTTAATTTCAGATTTAAATTTAGACACATCAGTAACTTTATCCTTTTGGGTTGACGCGGTGGAAGGAAACAAAGGATATATTTCCGGAAATGGAAATACTCTTTTTTTAAATGGTGATTTATTGATACCAGATAATTGTTCATTAGAAATTTTGTCAGATATTCAAATAGATGGAAATGATAAGAAACTTATTTTTGGGGATAATTCAGGTTTTATTGTTGATAGCAATGTTACTTTAACATTGAAAAATATTAAAATGTTTACAGGTGAAAATGATGGTAATCCTTCTCCGATAAGAGTTTGTACTGATGGAAATTTGGCTTTGCAGGGTGTAACATTAACTTTGGGGGATAATTTTTTATTCGATGATGGATATTTATTTATTCATGATGATGTTTTAGTAAGAGGTCTTTTTGAGTTTATATACAGCTCAACTCAGGGTTGCAAAATTGATAGTTATTCTACATTAAAATTTGATTTGGAGACTTTATTTACATACAGTCCTTATTCAGATGATAATAATTTGATAAAAATGGAAGATCGCACATCAACGTTATTTTTGAATGGGGCTTCTTTGCAAATGACATCAACTGGTTTAAGACTAACCAAAGGTAATTTAATTTTTGATAAAAATGTAACGGTAAGTTTTTTACCTATAGATGTAGATGTTTTTTCTGTCACATCGTTTGATGAAAAAATTAATTTATCAGCAATAAAAAAATCTCTTTCATATCCTGTCGGGACAGATAACGCTTATGGCATTAAATTTTCCAATGATGCGAAATTTGTTGCTTATGGCGGACAAATTACAAATATTTTGGGTTACGGGAAAGTTGCAAGAATTAATTTTGATGGTAGTACAGATGATGTTACAACAAATTTTACATATACAGGGCGAATTTTTGGCCTTAATTTTTCATCTGAAGGTAATTATCTTGGAGTTGGAGGAGATAGTTATATAAATTATGGATTTGCAAAATTATATCCATTTTTATCTAACGGTGCTTTGAATAATCCAACAACTATTCCAACTCAGGGTAAAACGGAATGGGTGACTTTTTCGAATGATGGAAAATATATAGGAGTTGGATGCGATGACATCTCTCCTGATCCAAGTTGTTTTATTTATCCGATTAATCCAGATTATACTTTAGGTACTTCTATAGAAATTCCTTATTACGATCAGGTGTTTGTTGTTGATTTTTCTCCAGATTCAGGTTTTATTGCCGTTGCAGGTATGTGGAATGATGGAAGCGGAAATTATAGTCAAATTTATCCAATTTGGCCTGATGGGACTATTGGGTCAGCTAATCCTGTTCCATATGGAAATAACGCCAGAACGTTACAATTTTCTCCGGATGGCAGATATTTGGTTGTTGGTGGAACAGCGGCCAATAAATTAATTGTATGCTCTATTGATTCTAATGGTTGTGTGGAAAGTTTTTCAACTATAGCATATCCAAACGAAGTTTATTCAGTATCTTTTTCTCCTGATGGCACAGAGTTATATGTTGGAGGAGCTGCTGGTCTTTATATTTATCCTTTTGATTTAAGGTTTGGATTTGTTGGGACGCCCAATAAACGCTATTCATATTCTGGCGCGGTAGAAGATATCGATTTTTCACCTGATCAAAGTAAAATTGCTGTTGGTGGTTGGTGGGCTAATAATTATGCTGTTTTATATAACTATTTTCAGGATTATGGAGGAAACACGCAAACTAATTATTCTTTTGGAAATGTAAATAATCCTTATAGTTCTTATTGTAATGGATTGTTAATATTCGGAGATGAATTAAATGGAGCCGGATATAATTTATATGTTGATTTCTTGCCAGGAACAAGAGTTAGTTTGTATGGAAAAATAGACGTTCAAAATGTATCATAAATTTTTTTTAATTTTTTAATTGTTTTGTTACCCAGGAGATGTAAATTTCCTGGGTGTTTTTATTGTTTGGTTTTTAAGTTAGCTTGTTTTCCTTTCCAATAATGTCAAACCTGATACACTTATTATTCTGATTGGCTGAATGTTTTAGGTCTATTTCTACGTTTTTGGAGATTTGGATGAATATTATTTCCAACCTGAAAGAGAATATTTTAAATACAATTTCTCAGCATTTTAACTTGGAAGCAGAACAACGTAGAAGTATTATTGTGGCTTTAAATACAGACAAAGAAGATAACTTTGGTGATTTGAGTTGTAATGCAGCCATGATTCTGGCTAAAATCGCAAAAAAATCGACACAAAAAATTGCTGAAGAAATAAAAAATCTTTTAAATGAAAAATTCCCAGATACGATTGAAAAAATTGAAATTGCAGGCCCCGGTTTTTTGAATATCTTTTTGACCAAAAAAGCCTGGCTTGAAATTATCGGACAGCTTTTTGCATTGCAAAATAGTTTTTATTTAATTAAATCTGCTCAAACAAAAAAATATTTGGTCGAATTTGTAAGTGCTAATCCTACGGGTCCGTTGCATTTAGGGCATGGGCGGGGTGGAATTATTGGAGATGTTCTGGGCAATGTTTTAAAGTTCCTGGGTAACACCGTTGAAAAAGAATTTTATATAAATGATGCAGGCACACAAATTCAAAAATTGGGCGAATCTTTTAAAGTTAGATGTCAACAAGAATTAGGAATTAAAGTTGAGCTTCCCGAAAAAGGTTATGCCGGACTTTATTTGGTTGATCTTGCAAAAGAATGCGTAGAAGAATTTGATGAGGATGTTTTATTAAAGCAGGATAAGTTTTTTGTTAATTATGCAAAAGCTCATATGCTTGAAAAAATAAAGGTTGATTTGAAAGCTTATGGAATAAAATTTGATAATTGGTTTTCTGAAAAAAGTTTGCATGAAGATGGTTCAATTAAAAAAGTTTTGGATGAATTATTGGATAAAAATTTAGCTTATGAAAAAGATGGAGCTTTGTGGTTCAGGTCTACTGACTTTGGTGATGAAAAGGATCGTGTGTTACGGAAAAAAGATGGAGAACTGACATATATTTCGGCAGACATTGCTTATCATAAAAATAAATTTGAAAGAGGATTTGATATTTTATTTGATGTTTTAGGACAGGATCATCATGGGTATGTCACACGATTAAAGGGGACCATGCAGGCCTTGGGGTATAACGCAGATGATTTAAATGTAATTTTATATCAGCTTGTTACCTTAAAACAAGGTGAGGAAGCCTTAAGAATGTCAAAACGCGCAGGTACGTTTGTGACGTTGCGGGATATTATTGACGAGGTTGGAACTGATGTTGCCCGTTTTTTTTATTTGAACAGAAAATCAGAAGCTCACTTGGATTTTGATCTTGATGTTGCGTTGAAAAAAACAGAAGAAAATCCTGTTTATTATATTCAATATGCATATGTAAGAACCGGTAGTTTGCTTGAAAAGGCTAAAGTTAATTCTGATTTAAAAATGTTTATTGAAAATTTTAATACTGAGCAACTTTGTGATGCTATCTCTAAATTTATAAATAAAGATGAAATAGAAGTAATGAAAAAAATTATTTCATTGCAGGAAATTTTGTATACAATTACGAATAGCCATAATACACATTTGCTAGCTTATTATTCATTGGAGCTTGCTCACAGATTGCATAATTATTATGCGCATAACAGAATTATAGATTTGGATAATATTGAGCAAAGCAAGGTGCGTTTATTTTTAATAATGTTGATGAGAAACAGTTTAGAATTGTGTTTGAATTTATTGGGTCTGAGTAAACCAAAAAAAATGTAGCCCTTCGACTACGCTCAGGATGACAAAATAGGTGGAAATTATTTGATTTTTATTAGTAACAACCGGATTAAGGATATTTAATTTATAAAGTTGAAAAAAATTAATGGACATTAAAAAAATAGATTTAAAAAATTTTCCTAAAAACAGAATCAGAAATTTTTCCATAATTGCGCATATCGATCATGGAAAATCAACTCTTGCAGACAGATTACTAGAAATTACCGGAACGATTTCAGGTCGGTCTAAAAAAGAACAGTTTTTGGATAAACTTCAGGTTGAACGTGAACGTGGAATTACTGTAAAAGCTCAAACAGTATCTCTTTTTTATGAATATAAAGGTGAATTATATTTACTTAATTTAATTGATACTCCAGGGCATGTTGATTTTAGTTATGAAGTCTCCCGATCTTTGTATGCCTGCCAGGGCGTGATTTTGTTAGTTGATGCTGCTCAGGGTGTTCAGGCTCAAACAATGGCAAATTTTTATCTGGCGTTTGATCAGGATTTAAAAATCATTCCGGTGTTGAATAAAATTGACATGATAAATGCTGATCCGGAAAGAGTTTGCAAAGAGCTGTCGCATGCTTTTGATATTGATAAAAGTGAAGTTCTTTCGGTTTCAGCCAAGACAGGAAAAAATATTGATAATTTATTGTCTGCAATAATTGAAAGAATTGGATCCCCAAAAGGAAATGAGGATAAACCATTAAAGGCTTTACTTTTTGATTCCTGGTATGATGATTATCGCGGGGTTATTTGTTTGATTGAGATTGTAGATGGAGATTTGAAAAAAGGAGATGTTATTGAATCAGGTTATAGTGGCAAGAATTATGAAATTCTGGATATAGGAATTATGTATCCTGAACCAACTCCTACCGGGTCTTTGTATACAGGTCAGGTTGGTTTTGTTATCACCGGAATGAAAACGGTAAAAGAGGCCAGAATTGGTGATACATTTTTTCATAAATCAAAAAAAGTTGAACTTTTGCCAGGTTTTAAACCGGCTAAATCTGTTGTTTTTGCCGGAATTTATCCGGTGGACACTGCTGATTATGAAGATTTAAGGGACGCTATTGAAAAACTTACATTAAATGATGCAAGTGTTCATGTTGAAAAAGAAAGTTCTACTGCTTTGGGTTTGGGTTTTAGATGTGGATTTTTGGGCTTACTTCATATGGATGTTTTCAGACAAAGACTTGAACAAGAATATGGGTTATCAATAATAGCAACATCGCCAACAGTGTTGTACAAAGTTATTATGTCTGGTGATAAAAAAATGGACGTTGAAAATCCTTCATTATTTCCTGAAGGAGTTAAAATAGAAGAAGTTTTAGAACCTTATATTAATGCAACAATAATTGTCCCTAAAGAGTATTTAGGCGGAATTTTAAAATTGTGTCAGGACAAGCGGGGGGAACAAAAAGATTTAAGTTATCTTGATGAAGACAGAATTATTTTGAAATATTCTTTACCGTTAACCGAAGTAGTAATTGATTTTTATGATAAATTAAAATCTTTAAGCGCAGGATACGCGAGTTTTGATTATGAAGTATCAGATTACAAAGCTTCGGATTTGGTTAAAATGAATATTTTGCTTAACGGAAATCCTGTTGACGCTTTAGCTGTTGTTGTTCACAGAGATAATGCTTTTTTTATAGGCAAACAAATAGTGGATAAACTTAAGGCTGTTATACATAAGCAAATGTTTGAAATAGCCATTCAGGCCGCGATCGGTTCAAAAATTATAGCCCGACAAACAATTGGCGCGTTGCGTAAGAATGTTACTGCAAAATGTTATGGCGGCGATATCACAAGAAAAAGAAAACTGCTTGAAAAACAAAAGGCGGGAAAGAAAAAAATGAAACAAGTTGGAAAGGTTGAACTGCCGCAAGAAGCATTTTTAACGGTTTTAAAAACTGATTAAAAAGGGTTCCTATGAAAAGAAAAAAGGGTTACTATTCAATTTCTGTTGTTGCTAAAATGTTTTCTGTTCATCAACAGACTGTTCGAATGTATGAAAAGGAGGGGCTGATTTGCCCAAAAAGATCTTCCGGGAATACACGACTTTTTTCAGAAGAAGATGTGGACCGGTTGGAAGAAGTTATTCACTTGACGCATAAAATGGGAATTAATCTGGCTGGCGTGGAAATGATTTTAAAACTGCAAAGCAAAATTAAACGCATGCAAAGTGAAATGAATAAAGCTTTTGAGCAAATGCATGGTCAATTGGATAAAGAATCAGAAGAACATAAGGACGCGTTAAAAAAAGGCGCGGAAAAATTATTGGAAATAAAAAAAACAAGTGGATGCAAAAGCGCTTTTGATATAGAGATTGAAGATGAAGAGGATAATCAATCATCAAATGATGAAAAACATGATGACTGGAAAATTGAATATGATGAAGAAGAATAAATTTTTAGGAGTTTGATATGTTTAAAAATCAATTGAAGACCGCAATTTTATTGGCAACGTTAAGCGGTTTATTGTTTCTTTTGGGTTATTGGCTTGGCGGAACGAATGGATTGCTTTTTGCCTTTATTTTTTCTTTATTAATTAATTTTGTCACTTATTTTTATTCAGACAAAATTGTTCTCAAGATGTATGGCGCAAAACCTTTGGATAAAAATCAGTTTAATTATATTTATGAAATGGTTGATGAACTTGCGCATAACGCAAATATTCCAATGCCAAAATTATGGTATATATCAACAAATATGGCTAATGCTTTTGCAACCGGCAGAAATCCTGAGCATGCCTCAGTTGCTGTTACACAAGGAATTCTGGATGTTTTGGATAAACATGAATTGCGTGGTGTTTTGGCTCACGAATTATCGCATGTTAAAAATAGGGATATTTTAATCGCGACAGTTGCCGCGACAATTGCAACGACCATTGCTTATTTAGCAGATATAATGCGTTGGACATTTATTTTTGGTGGTGGAAATAATAAAGATCGCGGTCGTGGGATTGGATTATTATCTGTTTCTATTTTAATGCCAATTGCCGCGATGCTAATTCAACTTGCGATTTCCCGTTCACGTGAATATCTGGCTGATGAAACTGGCGCAAAAATTTCCCATGATCCTTTGGCTTTAGCGGCCGCTTTGGAAAAATTACATTATGATGCAAAAAATAAAAATTTAAAACCGGCATCAAACGCGCAAACAAGTACAGCAAGTTTATTTATAGTTTATCCATTTTCCGGAAATGGTTTTGTTAATCTTTTTTCTACTCATCCTCCGATGGAAAAAAGAATTGAAAGATTAAGAAAGATGGCTCAGTATTAATTTTAAATGTTATGGTTTTGAAGTTTATGAATAAACCCTGTTAAGGGTTATAGTTGTTAGCCTCGGGTTTTAACCCGTGGTGCCTATGTATGAATATATTACCACCCCATTTTATGTGGGTGGAGGAATTTTCAAATAAATATAAATGATCTTTTTTGCGATTGAAATATTAATATGTTCCACCCACATAAAATGGGGTGGACGTATGTTGAATTATTATAACCACGGGTTAAAACCCGAGGCTATTAACTTTAGCCCCAAAGGGGCAGAATAAGAGAGGGTAGTTTTTAATGAAATATTCTGATCCGGCGTTAGAGCGCATTTGTAAGAGTGGCGGCTGGTTTACAATTTCCAATATTTTGACTTACATAAGAATATTGCTGACGCCTGTGATTGTTGCCGGGATTTTTTATAAACATTGGTATCTTGTCTTTTATATTTTTATTGCCGCTTCATTGACTGATTTACTCGATGGTTATCTGGCAAGATTATTTAATCAGCAAACAACTTTAGGCGCTTGTCTTGATCCGATTGCAGATAAAATATTTTTGATTTCCATTTTTTCTTCATTAGCTTTTTTGGATTCTCCTTTTTTTCACATTCCTGTCTGGTTTGTTATTTTTATTTTATGTCGGGAATCAGTTATTTTACTTGGAACTTACGTGATGATGCGGGCAGAAATTGACGTTAAAATTGATCCATCTATTTGGGGAAAGCTAACAACCTTTTTTCAGATTCTTTTTATTGCCTGGATTTTTATTTGTTATTTTATGCATTGGATGCCGAGCAAAACTTATTATACTCTTTTAAGTTTTATAACTTTTTTTTCGGTGTTTTCTTTAATTCAATATATTTCTTTGGGAATTAGATATTTGCGAAATAGATAGAATGTTTTATCGTTTCAAATCGCGATAAAAATTTTCATGAGTGCCAAGCGTAAGTAAGATTAGTTGTAATTCAGATTCGTAAAATTTATAAGCTAATAGTGTGAGTTGGTTAATCATTTTAAATTTATAAACCTGAATGCCACTTAAATCACCTTTTTTCATATCGCCAACGTATGGATCATTTACAATTTTTTTAATAGCATTATCTAATTCGATCTTTTGATTTTTATGTAACTTCTTAACTTGTTTTTTAAATGTTGGCGATTGTAAAATATTCATAATTATTCTTTATCAAATGAATATGGCTCGAGTTTGCCAAATTCTGCTTCTTCGTTTGAGATAAGAATGTTTTTTATAAATTCATAAGTTAGATCTGGATTTTCTTCAGCAATTCTTCCGATTTTTGCCCAATATTCTATTTGATCTGAAACGGAACGATTTAAAACTTTTGAGGCGATTGTTGCATCAGAGACAATGTTTTCTGATAATTCTACCGCGATTGACATAATTAACTCCTGTAATTTTTATAAATATATTGATAATCAACTTAAATATTTTACCAAATAAATTATGAATGGATAAAAGATTTGAAAAACAAATAAAATGTTTTGCATTTAAGCAATAATTCATTAGTTATTCTGTCAAATCAAAGTGAAAATTTCCGCTTTCCAGCAACATTAAAATTTCCGGTTTGTTACATAATTGCTCCTTTCAAATTTAGAGATTTTTCAACTTTATTTAAACGTAAAAATTCAGATAAAGGTAATTTCCAATAAGGAATTGTTGTTTCAGCCTGTATGGCTTTAAAATTTGTAATTTCATTAAAGTATAGATTTGTTTTTCTTATTGAAAGAGAGATTGCTTCATTTAAATGCTCACTAACAATAATCCGATTTTTAGGTTTAATTATAGTTTGCTGTTCTTTGTGTAATTGAAACGTTCTCTTTTTGTATTTGATGGTAAAATCGTTCTGCAAAATTCGTTCTTCTTTTAAACAAAAAATTTTGTTCAGATCAAATTCTTTTATTGTTCTGTGCACATTTCCCTGGCTTAAGGCTTCTACTGAAAACCTTGAATTATGCTTTGGAATATAAACATCCTGAACAAAATTGTTCGCGTCATAAATGGAGGATATTCCGGCAAGGCGCATTTCTTTTATTAAGCGATCCTGGAGTGTTTTATTTGCCCGCTCAACACGACCTTTTGCCTGAGGACTTCTCGCATGAATTACCTCAATCCCTAATTCTTTCATGACACGTTCAAATTGTGTTATTTTTTCACGATCAGGATTGTTTGTATTTACACTCCAGACACTTCCATAATCAACATAAAGAGACATAGGCCTTCCGTATTTTTCCATATATGATTTTGCGGCGACAAGCGATTCCGTAGTTGTTTCACCTGTAACAAATTCAAGCCATAAAATCGCGCTTGTTGCGTCATCTATAAAT
>JBDRFY010000003.1:0-8616 GCA_043818275.1 bacterium
ATAATTAAAAGAAGTTTTTAAAAATTCACGAACGCTATAACTATTTCCAGTACCAACAACATAATCATCCGCTTTCTCTTGCTGCAACATTAACCACATCATTTCAACATATTCTGGTGCAAAACCCCAATCACGTTTTGCGTCAAGATTTCCTAAATAAATTTTTTCCTGTTTGCCAGCTAAAATGCTAGAAATTGCGCGTGTAATTTTTCTTGTAACAAAAGTTGGCCCGCGTCTTGGACTTTCATGATTAAATAAAATGCCATTGCACGCAAAAAGATTATACGCTTCGCGATAATTGATTGTCATCCAATATGCATAAACTTTTGCAGCGGCATAAGGACTTCTTGGATAAAATTGTGTTTGTTCATTTTGAGGAGGAACTTGTGCTCCAAACATTTCAGATGAAGATGCTTGATAAAATTTTGCTTTAGATCCTGTTCTTTTAATTGCATCCAAAACTCTGGTTGTACCTAATCCTGTAACATTTCCAGTATATTCTGGCATTTCAAAAGAAACCTGAACATGCGATTGCGCGCCAAGATTATAAATTTCATCCGGTTTAATTTTGTATAAAATATCATTTAAAACACCGGGATCAGAAAGATCACCATAATGCAAAAAAAGTTTTGACGCATTATGTCTATCCACATAAATGTGATCAATTCGCTGAGTGTTAAAACTTGACGCTCTGCGAATTATTCCGTGAACTTCATAATTCTTTGATAATAAAAATTCGGAGAGGTAAGAACCGTCTTGTCCGGTTATACCTGTTATCAACGCTTTCTTCATTTACTTCCTTTTTCTTTTTTAATTCAAGTTAATTATCTATTTTATGTTTTTTTTCATTAATTTCTATTACTTATCTTTTTTTTTATTTTTATTCTTTCATTACATGTAATTTTACAATGCGATAACTCAAACTAATTAATTCTTTAATGGCTTTTTAAAAAGAGGGGTGTGTAAGCTGACACCCCCCCCTTTTTGAATCCCCCCAACAGCTTAATTAAGATTTTTCTATTAAAATTCAAACAAAATTTTATTTATCCCTCGGCCCTTCTGACAAATGCATTGCCGGTCCTATAATTTCAAATTTAAGTTTTTCTACGAAGAAATTTTAAAATTATGTCCGGACAATACATTTAACCGGGCAACATGAATTTCAACAGTCCAATTATTTTTGAATGTATTTGATGTATGTTTTTTTGTTTTGGATTTGTGATGCAGCGCCAAAATCTCTTTTGACTGATGTATTCCTTAATGCACGAATTAAGAGCTTGTCCGATCAACTTCGAAAGATAAACCCAATTTTAAGATCGGCAAGATCTTACTGAGTGTCGCAAGAGAAAAAATTCAGATGACTATGCTGTTCTAAAATATTAAAAGCTGCTGGGGGGTTTCCAAAAGGGGGGAATATCAGCTTTCATATTCCCCTCTTTTGAAAAAACCATAAAACATAAAATAAATTTGAGTTATAGAATTGTTAGAAAATAAGTATTAGAAAAATTAATCTTACAAAACAACTTCTTTAGAGCCCTGATTTTGTAACGCCAAATGTTTTTGAAAATCAACTTCAAAAACTTTTTGCCCTTCAACCTTATAAATTTTGTCACATCGTTGCACCGTACTAAGTCTGTGCGCAATTATAATTAAAGTTTTATTTTGTTCAAGTTGATAAATTTCATCCATAATTTTTTCTTCAGTTTGATTATCAAGAGAAGAAGTTGCTTCATCTAAAATTAAAATTTCTGGATTTCCATAAAGAGCTCGAGCAATTGCGATCCTTTGTTTTTGTCCACCGCTAAGCATAACGCCATTTTCGCCAACACGCGTTTCAAGCCCCTCTTTTTGCATTAAAAAATCGTAAATCTTTGCCTGCCTTAAAACAGAAATTAATTTTGCTTCATCATAATCACGGCCAAAAATAACATTACTCGCGACACTGCCATCAAAAAGAAAAATATTTTGCGGAATATAACCAACACTGCTTCGCCACGAAGAAATATTTTGTCCGGTCAACACTTGACCATCAATTAAAATTTGGCCCTGATCCGGTTTATAAAGTCCCATAATAACATCGGCAAGAGTGCTTTTTCCAGCTCCGCTTTCTCCGACAAACGCAATTTTTTTTCTTTTTTCCAAAACCAGATTTATATCTTTTATTATCTCTTTTCCCGGATTGTAACTAAATGTCAGATTTTTTAATTCTATTGTTTTTTTAAAAAAAACCTTGTCTGTTCCCAATTCTTCTGTTCCATACTTTAAATATTCTTCAATTGAATCCAATGAATGTTTTGTAAATAATATAATGTTGTAACTGGAAAGAATTTTATTCGCTGAAGGCAGAAAACGATAAAAAGCCATAGCGTACAGAGAAAGAATTGGAATAACAAAACCAACATCCTGATAAAAATATACAACGTAAATCATTACAGAAATCAGCATGGAAAAACCGATAGTTTCCAAAATCAGGCGTGGCAAGTTTTGTAATAACACATTAAACGTATTAATGTTTATATATTCCAGACTCATTTTATGAAATTTTTTTAAAATTCCATCATTACGCGCGAAGAGTTTTATCAATTTAAAATTTCCATAAGTTTCACTAAAAAGAAGAGACATCTGCGCGCTTAAAAGCTGACTTCTGTAACCCCCTTTTTTTAATTTGTCTGAAAATGCTTTTAAAATGAAAAAAACATTTACGGTTAAAAATAAAGTCAACACCATTGTCATTTTTAAGTTCACGTAAAGCAATGTCACGTAAATAAATATTAAAGTTAAACCTTCAGCAAGAATTGAGAGCAAAGCCATCATAACCTGAGTTAAATTAGAAGTATCCGCAAAAATAACTTTGCCTATTTTTGAGGAATGATTTACCAGAAATTCCTTGTAATTAAATTTCAGATAATCATTGAAAAAACGATAAGCAAGAACGTGAAACCGACCTTGAGAATATTTGCTAATTCCGTACATATAAAAAGTTGTTAATATAAATCTCGCGGCGTAAAAACCGATAAGCATAAAACCCAGCAAAACTACAAAACCTCCCGGACTTTTCGTGCCTGATAAATTGTAGGCATAATTAAAATATTTATTGCTATGCACAATATCAAAATTTGTAGCCACTGAAGCAAAAAACATAATCAGAGAAATACTGAATGTTTCCAGAAAAGAAATAAAAACAGAAACAAACAACAATAAAAAAAAATCCCTTTTTTTCTCTTCGGGTCAATACCCGTCTTAATTTAGCAATAACATCTAACATTTGTTTTTCTCTAATTCAATTGTCATAAACCAGCCAACCCGATTCCAGCCAAACAAACATGCAAAAATATAAGCAATAAATTTTATCGGTTCAGATTTGTAATAAAGTAAATCATGATTTGAAACAGTTGCTTTTAATTGTTTAGTTTGAACCGGAAAATCTTTTAACATTTTTTTTACTTCCTTAAATGTAAACGCTTTTGTTCCCAAACTTTCCTGATGGTAAAACAAAACGGTTTTTAAACTTTTAAATGGTTTGCCTTTAAATAACGCAACCATTAACCAACGATAAAAAGCAAAAAGCGAATGGCGATTGTATAACATTAATTTTATTTTGCCGCCCGGTTTTGCAACTCTTACAATCTCATTTAAACATTTAAAAGTATCTGGTGAGTGATGAATTACACCCCAGGAATAAACAAGGTCAAAACAATTATTTTGATATGGTAAATTTTCGGCATCAGCAACTCTTAGATCTTCACACTTTAAATCGTAAATATTTAATCTATGATGAACGTTTTCAACCGCTTCTTCAGTCAAATCAATTCCATAAGCAATTGCTCCTGATCTAACCCATTGCAAAAAATCGGTTCCAGCACCAACACCAACTTCTAAAACTTTTTTATTATGAAAACGCGAAAATTGCGCGAAAGAAAAAATTTCAGGTTCTATTTTATACCTAAAATTTTCAACGCTATCGAAATATTTTTTTGAATATTTTTCTTCATTAATAAACTCTGTGCCACAAGATGCTTTATCCCAATGTTTCATTACTTCGTTTTTTAATTTTTCCTGATTCATCTCTCTCCAAAACTTCCGAATAAATTTTTTCAATTTTTTGAATTTGTAATTTAACATCAAAATTTTTTGTAGCAAACTCAAATCCGGCAAAGCCCATTTTTCTATTCAACTGTTCGTCTGTCAATAATTTATATAACTTTTCAACCCACAAATCAATGTCACTTGTATCTATCAAAAATCCAGTTTTACCGTTTATTACTAATTCATTCAAGGGGGGTAAATTTGATGCAACAACTGGTTTTGCCATGCAAGAAGCTTCAATTATTGGACGGGCAAAATGACCTACCGTTGCAGGAAAAACTAAAACATCTGATTCTGAAATTATTTGCGGCACATTTTTTATTGGTCCAAGAAACTCAACATTATTTTTTATTTTTTGCAAAACATCAGCAACTTCTTTTTCAAATTTTTGCGCTGGAAATTTTTTTTTAATCTTGTCGAAATTTAAAAATATATCCCACCCCGCTCGCCCTTCCTTCGAGACGCTGCGCTCCTCAGGATGAGCGGAATCCTTAAAATACCCCGCAACAATTAATTTTGCATTCGGTAATTTTTCTAATAATTTTTCAAAAACTTTAAAAATAAGTAATGTACCTTTTTCTTTTGATAATCCACCAAGGAATAAAATCGTAGGATAACTGCGCCGTTCGGCGTTATCCCCGAGTTTATTGAGGGGTCGAAGGGTTAACCGAACGGTGCTTGGACAAAATAAATTCAAATCAACTCTATCAGCCCGCTCATCCTGAGCGTAGTCGAAGGACGGGCAAAAAATAGTAAGATCAACTGCATTATAAACAACATCTGTTTTTAAATTATTCTCCCATGGCTTTGCGTCATTTTTGCAAATCGGCAAAATTTTTGTCGCATATTTTGCCACACATTTTTGAACAATTTTTTTTCTAATTCCAAAATAACCATCCGCCAACGGTTCGCGCACATGCCAAATCACTGGAATCTTTAACTTATTTGCAGCCTTTCCCCAGGCGATTAATGAGCTTGTATTTAAATGAATTAAATCTGGTTTTATTTTTTTTAACCAAAATGGAGCAATAAAAAAATAAGTTTTAAAAGTAGAAAACAAAATTTTTAAAAAGAATGGAAAATGATACCAACGCAACCACCAAATTTTTGTGTGCGGAAAATCATATTCATTTATTGGACCAACAACTTCAATTCCCTTTGACTTGTAAAGTTCTACAACTTCAGAATCATGTAAGAATAAAACAATGGGATGATATTTTTGTTTATCTAAATTTTCGATTAAATAAAGTAAACTTAACGGCGCTCCGCCAATTCCTTTACCATGATGAATGTATAAAATCTTTTTTTTAGAATTGTTGTTCATTCAGCTCCTCTATGTAGCGTTCATAAATGTCACTCAATCTGGAAAGGCTACTTAAATTAACAAATTCATCATCACAATGAATATTTCCACCCTCCGGGTTCATTATTATACAAGGAATATTTTTTTCAGTAAAAAATCTGCCATCCGAAGCGCCATGAAATTTTATTTTTTTTATTTTTTTATCCAATAAAACCTCACATACATTTACATATTTTTTCACATATAAATTATTTTCATCATTTTTAAAATGATGTCCTATCGCTAGGATTTCTACCTCTAAATTTTCATCAATTTTTTGAATAAAACTTAAAAGGTCATCTTTTTTGTCATCATATATATGTCTTATATCTAAATACATGCTAGCTTTTCCTGGAACTTTATTTAAAGAATCCCCACCTTCAATTTTTGCAATGTTAAAAGAAGTCTTCCATTCAAGCTGATTTTTAGGATTTGAAAAATTAGTTTGAATTACATTAAAAACCGTCAAAAGTTTTTCTATCGCATTATCTCCATTCCATGGCTCAGAAGAATGACAACTTTTACCTGTAGTAGTTATTTTAATTTGCAAAACACCTTTTTCTTCAATAACCAAGCTGTAATCAAATCCACCATCAGGAACAATTGCAATTTCACATGAATATCCATACTCATTCAACAATTTATTAACGCCATCAAATCCTCCCCGCTCTTCATCAGAAGTTAAAATTAAGGCAATTTTTTTATTCATTTGTTTTTTACTAATTTTCTTCATAACTTGCATCATTACAGCAACCTGACCTTTCATATCAGATACACCTCTGCCATATAAAATGTCATCCTCTTTTTTTAAAATAAAAAGATTTTCTGTTGCGGGAACAACATCGATATGCCCATTAAAAATAACATCAAAATTTTTTGAATCAGTATTTGAAATAATGATTGACTTAGAATCGTTAAATTCAAATTCCTTAATACATGAATTTGCGCCTTTAAAATAATTTTTTATGTATTTTATACATTTTGTAAATTCATCTTTATCCGGATAAACAGTTTTAAAGGAAATCAGATCAGAAATTAATTTTAAAAGATTTTCATTGTTAGACATTTTTCTTTTCCCCTACTTTAGTATCAATTTTATTATCAAACACAAATACAAAATTAATAATCTCAATCGAAACACAAGTTATTGCTAAGGATAAAAACGCATAAAAACCTTCAGAAAATCCAAAAGTAAAACCGGCTAACAATATTACAATGCCATTTAATAGCATTGTTAAACTTGAAAGCTTTATGTTTGTGTAACTTCGCATAATTTGCGCGGCTAAACTGAACCCCCCAACAGAGGCATTTCCCTTAAAAATCAATCCTAATCCAACTCCAATTCCAATTCCTCCAACAATTGATGCAATAAGTTCATTATAACTAACAGCTGAATATCCCTGAGTTAGCAATATAAACATTGGAATGGCAAAAAAACCGATAATTGTCTTTAATCCAAAACCCACTCCATACATTAATATGCCAGCAAAAAATAGCGGTAAATTTATTCCCCATTGAATATATGCAGGATTAATTTTTAATAATTGAGTAAGCACAATAGACAATCCCACTAATCCACCGGAAGCAACTTTATTTGGACACAGAAATAAATTAAAGCTTAGCGCTATAACAAGACAACCCAAAATTAACAGCAAATATTCTGTTATTTTAAATAGCGCTATATATTCTTTATAAAACATTATTATTCCTTTATTAATTAAAAAATTAATTTTGTATTTTACAAAGCACAAGCATAGGTTAAACATTTGGAATAACCAGATCCCATCTGTTTAAACAAAAAAAATATTTATAAAAAGTTAGAAAAAATTTAAAGAAAAAATATGATTAGCGCCAGCAGCGCCAAGGATTGTTAGGAAAATTAAATTTTATGAACTGGTTTTGAAGATTATTAGCTAAAATTGCACTAATTTTGCAAAAGCTTTGTTGGTTTCTATCTAAAACCAACACCTTATTACGTAACATCTATTTATCCTCCTTGCTTTAAATGTTACAAACCACAATTTAAACAACATTCTGATTATTATATATAAAATAATGAATGTCAAAAGCCAATTAGTAAAAAGGCTGTATTTCATACAAAATTAAATTTTATACTCCTGCAGCCAATTCTTCAAAACAAAAAGAGACCAAATTTTTAAATATTCCCTCGGATTTTGATTAAATTGGTCTAAAAGAGATTCAACATAATTTTTGTTTAGCCAGGAAACTGATTTTAAATCATTTAATTCAGCGCCAAATTCTTCTTTTAACCAAAAACCGATCGGCATTTCAAAACCATGTTTTGGGTAAGTTAAAATTTCAGAAGGTAGCAAATCATCAAATAAATTAGCTAAAAGCGGTTTATTAATTTTTTGATTTTTATAAATTTTAAATTCACTCGGAACTGTTAACAAAAATTCAACTAATTTGTGATCTAAAAATGGAACTCGAACTTCTATAGTTGAAAACATTGAGGTTGCGTCACAATCACGCAGCAACATTCCTGGTGTATACCAACTGAGTTCTGCTTTTGAAAATGCATTTAATTCATCTAGTTCGGTTTTGAAGATTTCTTGTATTTTGTTTTCATTTGAACGCTCGCATCCTTCGACTACGCTTCCGCCTTCGCCAAAGCTTCGGCGGACAGGCAGGACTAACCGGACAATTTCATTTTTTAAAACATTACCCAAAAGCCCACGTTTCTCAGCCTCATTAAACAATCGCCTATTGTTTAAATAAAGCTCATCTTTTTGCGCTGGCCAAAATTTTAAAAAATCCAATTTATTTTTATACGCAAACGAACGGAAATATTTATTGTTTTTATAAAGTTTGAACATCGCGGGCAAAAATTTACGTTTAATTTTTGAGGCTTGAAAACTTTGTAAATTTTTTAAATCTTGAAAATAACGATAGCCCAAAAAAACCTCGTCCCCACCAAGACCGGACAAAGCAACACTAACATGCTGTGCAGTAAATTTTGAAACTAAAAAACTGTTAATTCCATCCCCACTTGGCTGATCAATGGAACGTATAAAATCATGAAAATTATTTTTAAATTCAGTTGAGTTAATTTTAACTTCATGGTGATTACAATTAAATTTTGATGCTACTTTTTTGGCCAAACTGGATTCATCAATATAATTACCTTCATTTCCAAAACTAATATTAAATGTGTGAATTTTTTTATC
>JBDRFY010000004.1:0-21009 GCA_043818275.1 bacterium
GCGGGGAGTTCTATAAAAAAGGTTGAGCCATTGCCCTCGCCTTCTGACTCGGCCCACACCCTGCCCTTATGGGCTTTTATAATCTGGCTGGCAATGTACAGCCCGATGCCCCGCCCGGTAACGAATTCCTTTTTGGCATGCTCTCCCCTTTCAAAAGTGCTGTTAAAAAGTTTTTGCATTCTTTCTTTTGTCATTCCAATGCCCGTGTCTTTCACCTCAATTAAAATTTTATTTTCGCCGCCGGTATTATCTGTTTTTAGTTCTTCATTTTCTACTTTTAACTTTATTTCCACTCCCCCCTTCTGCGTATATTTTATGGCGTTGTCAAATATGTTATACAGGGCTGCTTTCAACTTTTCCGTGTCACCCCTTATGGGTGGAATATTTTTCGGTTTTTCCAGCTTTAAATAAATTTTCTTTGTGTCTGCTTGAAATTTTAATTCATTTGCTATTTCTTCCATCATCGGCCCCATCTGAATATCTTGTTTTAGCATAACTACCTCTTTTCCCAGCTGAAACTGGGTAATGTCTAAAAACTCGTTCACCATTTTAATCAAGCTGTTGGTTGAACCGCAAAATTTTTGTATTACCTCTCTTGTTTCTTTGCTCTGCTTTCCGTAAACTCCTTTTAATATCAAGTCTGCGTACCCCATCATAGAAGTCAAGGGCGTCCTTAAATGGTGCTGAATTGTCAAAAGAAACTGATTTTTCGCTTTATCCAAATACTCCAACTCCTCCTTCGCTTTCTTCTCCACCTCGTAGGCCTCCTCCGTCCTCTCTTTGGCTTGTTTTTCCGCTTCATATGCTTTTTCCGTCTGTTCTTTGGCCCACTTCTCCACCTCATACGCCTGCTGAATCTCCTTAGCCAGTTTTTCAATCTGCTCCCTTTGCTTTACTTCTTTCAAGATACTACGAGCAAGTAATATGCCAACAAAAAAAATAGCAATAAATAAGCCAGTGTTTATAAAAAAGTCTTGCGAATCATTCGAAAAAAATATTTTTATGGCCGATGCAACCCAAATTATAAAAATAAATAATTCAGTGGTAATCACCCTAATACCAAGAAGGTGATATTTAACAATAGCAAAGAATAAAACTAAAACACAAAGAAAAGCGGTAATATAGGGAAATGGAAATATAATATCAATACCATAAGCGGGCAGAAAAGCAAAAGATGTTATTGCTATAATAAAAAAAGTAAAAAGTATATAATTAGCTTGATTTTTTTGTATTCCCGCGGCTTTTCTTTGAAAAAAATAAATATTTAAAAAAGCTAAAACAATATAAAAAGCAAAAAAAGCTAAAAATATAGTGTGTAAGGGTTTTGCCTGAGCATGGACGCCCCAATTATATTTATATAATCCCGATATAAAATAATCTGTTGTACTTAAAATTGAAAAAAATAAAAAAATAAAATACCCTAAATATATAAAAAATTTTTTATTTTTAATATTTTCTGTAAAAAGAAGAGTAAAATGGTAAAATAAAATGGGAATAAATACCACTGCAGCATATACTATTTTGTCCCAAAAAATAGCGGCTCCTTCAGTTGTGCTTGAAAGCATCATAAAAGAAGCAAAAAGCCAAATCACCACAGAAAAAATAAAGAGTGAAAAAATCTGATTCAATCTAGAATTTATATTTTTAGCCAATGCGACTATTCCTAAAAAAAACGCTGAAACGGCTCCAATTAATGGAAAAAATGAATAAATATTCATAGATTAATAAAAATTATTTTATAAAAAAATCAAAGATTTAATATTGGCTCTCCAAAACAGGTAAATGGAGCGTGATGAAAATCATATTTTTTAGCCCAATCTTTTGTTATGTTTAAATAAGATGTTTCTATTTCTCCCACATGATGATTTTTATCTCCCTCTAATGTCATCATTATTGTTTCTACCAAACAGCCGAAAGCAATACCTTTCGGAACCCCTAAATAAAATTTTAAGTCAATGTCGCCTGTATCCACATATCCGCCGTCAATTCTAATCAAATCAGGGCGTTCTTTAATTAATTGGCGGGAAATATTTGCCGGCTGGGCAACATCATAAATTATTGCTCCTCTTTTAAGATGCTTGTTTTTAAGCAAGGCTGTGTGGTGAGATGTTGTTGTTATAACGAGGTCTGCCTGAGAAATATTATTTAAATCGGTAGAAACGACAAATAATTCTTTTGATAAATTTTTATTTTTTAATCTTCTTTTTATTGATTCTAATTTTTCATCGTTCTTTTCAATTAAAATCAGAGAATATCCTTTTTGGGCCAGAAAAGATGTAATCTCTCTCCCTATAATGCCGTAAGCGCCCACTATTGCAATTCTTGTTCTATCGCTGTCAAGCTTACGAATATCTAAAATTTTTTCAATGCCTTCTTCTGTTGCCGTGGCGGCATAAGTATCGCCATGAGTTATATTAACTTTAACATTTGACTGAGACACAAGCCAGTTTCCTCCCTCTGTAACAGAGGTTGTAAGAGCGCCTAATCCCACAATATTTACGCCTAATTTATTCTGGGCAAACAAGGTTGCTTTTAAAATTATTTTTTGCACCCTTTCTCTGGACAGCTCCATTAATTTTTTACTTGTAAATCCTATCCAAATTAAATATCCTTTTATTTTTTTATTATTTCTGAATATTTCAAATTCCGAACAAACAGAAAAGCCCCACTTTTCAATAATTATATCAATTAATTTTTCCGGTAAAATCCAAGACAAAGGGATATTTTTTCTTATGTCTTTTATATCTCTCGGGTGAATCAAAAATGCAAATTTTTCCATTTTTTATTTTTTATATTAATTTTTACTTTTTTGCTCCCTCATTTATAATTTTTTATCTATATCTTTTCCAAAAACCGCTGTTTCTATTCTTTTTATTCTTTCCTCTGATATTTCGGCGAATGTTTTTCTTAGCCGTTGTTCAAAATC
The DNA here is from genome assembly GCA_043818275.1 of bacterium. Lineage (GTDB taxonomy): Bacteria > Babelota > Babeliae > Babelales > JAUWHS01 > JAUWHS01. Next base: position 2,927 of record JBDRFY010000004.1, read on the forward strand.
AAGGTCTTTTTTAGTTTCTTCTAATAACTTTTTATCAAATTCTATTTCTTTAAACATACTTTTGATAATTAAATAGCTTAAAAACATGGAAATTACGAGCATTGTTCCATTCCAAATGTATTGCTCAAAAGAATTTGAAATCACAAAATTTAAAAGCAGTAAAGATAAAAATAAAATGACCAAAAATTGAGTCATCATTATTTTTACGCCAAAAAATTGATGTTTTACAGTTGAATATATAATAAATAACAAAAGAGGAGAATAAGTTATACTAACCAGACTAGCAAGTTTAAAATTGTCGAAAAATAAAGGAAGGAAAAAATTAACGACGAATGCTAACAAACCAAAAATAGAAGAACCAATAAAAACTGAAAGAATCTGTTTCTTTTTAAAAATATCTGTCTCTTGTATTGATTTTCTCGCTAATTTATAAAGGCAAGCTACAATAAGCAATCCTATATATAAGGAATATATTGGAAATAAAACACCCTTATTTCCAGTATATCCAAATGGTTCTAACACAGCGAAAGAAGTCACTACATAATTAGAAAAAGAAGATATAAAAAATATTACTACAGAAAATGGTACTATAAAATAGAAAATAAATAATGGAGTTTTTTCTTTCACTAAATTATAAACCCATATTAATGCAAATGTTGCCACAAAAATTCCTAATCCGTATGATAATAGACCATATACGCTGTATGCATAGATTCTCAATAAAAAATTATCAAGCAACCATATCGTTACGATAAAAGAAAAAATCAAAAAAGAAATATGTTGCTTCGATTTTTTTGCGTTCAAAAAGACAAAAAAAGTTAGCGTAAAATTAACTATGCCAAGGAATAAAATAATATTGGTTATTGCCATATTTTATTTTATTTATTTTTTAAATTTCTATCAATTTTATTAAAAATTATTTTTTCTATTTTCTTTGTTTGTTCTTCTGCTATCTCGGCAAATGTTTTCCGTAGTCGTTGTTCAAAATCAAGATTTTTCTGCGCGTCCTCTAATAATTTTTTATTAAGTTCGTTCTCTTTGTAAACGCTTCTCAAAAATAAAACGCCGATAATAGTCAGCGAAATAGCTAAAATTATATTTAATATTAAATCCTGAAAATTTACCGAAAAAATAGTTCTAACAAATAATAAAATCCAAACACCAAAAGTCAATAATTCACTGGCGAACACGCGAATATTAAAAAGATTATATTTTAAAATAGCATATGTGGTAAAAGCAACCCAAACAAAAGACAAAAAAGCAGGGATGTCGTAATACGGAGACCACCCTAAAACAAAAGGTAAAATAGACACAATTATTATAACGCTGATTGTGAATATGGATGTGCCCCAAATAAAATATTTAAGCTGCGATTTTTTATCATTGCCTACCTTAAAATATTTTTTAAAAAGGTTTGTTAATGCAATTAACAGCCCCAAAAGAATATAAGCCCTGCCTAAAAAATCAAGGCTTCCTGTGGCGCCTACAATATTAAATTCATTTGGAAATATTTCTTTTGCAAAAAGATTTGTAGTTATGGCAAAATAACTAATTATAAAAGCCACCAAATAAAAAACTGTGGCTTTTATTTTAAGGTTCTTCGTATTTCCCGTAAAATAATAGGTAAAAATATTAAAAGAAGGTATTGTTAAAATTCCTAACCAAGTAGATCGCCACCAATATATTGAGACAATAGAATATGGATTCCAAAAAAAATATGTTCCGCCGCAAAGAAAAGCGTATAAACCAGAAAACAAAGCTGTAACGCCTAACCATATTTTTGCTTTATCATTTTTAGATTTTTTCCAAAGCAATAAAGCTAAAATTAAATTTAGAAAAGCGACGATAAAAAGAGAAATTCCTCTAATTTTTAAAATATCCATAACTTTTTAATTATTTTTTAAGTTAAAATTTACTCTTTTTTTATTATACACTAATTTTTAGAAAAATACCTGTTTTGATTTGATAAAATAGGTTTATGGAGTTGAGGATTTTTTACTTTGAATTTCTCAAAGTATTCTTGGCTCTGTGTTCGCTCTTTTACAAGGAGTTGAGCAATGCCTCAACGCGCGTCGAAGTTAGCGGTTCTGGCGGCGGTGGTCGTTCTGTTTGCCTCGTTCGTGGGCTTTGTTCCACAGGCACGGGCAGCGAACTATGTCAGTTTTATTACGAAGGGTCAAAACCTTAAGCAGATCATGGGTAGCTTTGATTACTGGACTATCTACTACAACACCGATGGCACTCGTCCAACCTTAACGGCAGACGAACCAATGGGCGTATGGATACTCTGTGGCATTAACAAGACACCCACTCCTGTGACGCCAATGAGCGTCTATGTCTGGGGTCTGTTGCCAACAGGGAATCAATGCGGCTGGGTGTGGGTGGGTAATTACCAGATTAGCCCACAGAAAACCAATGTGTCGCTGACGGCCGGCAAGGGTCTTCAGTACAAGTTTGTGATTGCGAACTATCAGACGACGACTCCCGTCTACATTCAAGTTCGCTAACATCACAAGACCGCCACAAGTAAGGACAAAGGCAAGCACAGATAAGTATTTGCCTTTGCCCCCTTTTTTTTGCTAAAATAAATCTTAATAAAATTAATAAAATATTTTATATGAATATGAATAAATTTTTTTATCTAAGTTTTTTTAAAATTGCGATTACTATAATACTGCTTATAATTGTTTTTGGCGGGGGTCTGCTTTACGGATTCACTTTAACCGTTACAGAAAACGGCGTCATAGAACAAACCAGCTTATCAATTAAAATAATAAATATCATTGGTGATATTATTTATTATCCTGTTCGTGTCGTCCTTAGTCCATTTAATAATAATTTCGAAATGACCCTGACTAATAACATAGATAACCCATACATATTGTTTAATCCATACATATTGTTTGTTTCGATAATGTCCATATTGCTTACCGCCTTAGTATCGTATCTAATTAGTTGTGTTATTTCTATATTTATCAATAAATTTATCAATAAAAAATAAAAAATTTTTCATAACTTTATCTAAAATATTTAGACTTAATTTCTTTTTCTGCTATTTCGGCGTAAGTTTCACGAAGCCGTTTTTCAAAATCAAGATTTTTCTGCGATTCTTGCAATAGTTTTTTATCAATTTCAATTTCCTTGGAAACGCTGCGCATCAACATAATTCCTGCCATAAAAACTAAAAACGCCAAAACGCCGTTTATCCAAAATTCTTGATAATTGCTTGATAAAACCACCCTAGCAATTACAAAAATCCAAATAGAAAATACTAAAAGTTCGCTTATTAAAAGTTTTATATTAAATAAATGATGTTTTGCAATTCCACAAGCAACAATTATCATTCCAACAGCGCCCAAAAAATTGGTAACCGGCGGAATCATAATTCCATACCAAAGAAAATAATTTGGAGTAGCCCCTATAAATCCTATAATTGCTCCGACAAGAATATATTTAAGCTGAGCTTTATAGGAGGCATCCGCAGATGTTCTTTTAATTTCTTTGACTATAATATAAGCGGATAATAAAAGATAAAAATACCATACCGCTAAAAATGGGGCTAAAAGAACACCTGCTTTGGGCCAAAATTCAAAAAATAATTCTTTTTGCACATTTTTGACAATAAATGGAGTGAAATAATCTGTCAGCAAAAAGAAGAAAAATATAACATATCCGCCTATTAAGAGTTTCTTGTATTGTTTGATTTTGTTTGTAAACGCAAGTATTGAATGAAAAAATAAAATTGCGATGAAAATTGAAGCGCCCATTAAGAAAAAACGATGATTAAGCAAAATAAGGTTTTTATCTTTTAACAAAAACCATGCAAAATAAGCGTAACTCCAAATAGCCACTGCTCCGCAAAACAAAGCAAACACTTTATTAACAAGCTGTTTTCTATTTCTAAAATAAACAATAAAACCTAAAATCGTGGCAACTAATGCATTAACTAAGGGATTTATTATATAAAACAACATTCCCGACATATTTTTATATTTAATTTATCTTTATAATTGACATCTTTTATTATATCACCTTTATCCGTTTATGAAAATAAAATAAAGATATAAATAGTCAAGAGATTTGACATGTACGATTTTATGGTTTATGCTATATTTAGTTCTTTAATTGCTCGTTTAAAATAGCTAATATCGCCAAGAAAGGAGAAATCATGCCCAATAGACACTATTTTTTAAAAGAGGATCTTGAGGCACTAAATGAATCTATTAGAGATATAGACGACCGCATTAGAGATATATTGCAGCAAGCCGGAGGCAGTTGCCAAGAGGGCGCAGATACATGGCACGATAACTTCGAATATGAAGAAAGCCAACGTGGCGCGTCTATGTGGTCAAATCGCTTGCGAGAATTGGTTTCTTTAAGAGCAAGTGCTCATTTGATTATACCTTCTCTTACTGGCGACGAGGTTCTTATCGGTCGCACTGTAACAGTAGAAGATGAAATAACAAAAGAGAAAAGCACATTCCAAATCGGTAGTTATATGGCCTTGAAAAAAAGGACGGGACAAGAAGTGGTCTCTTACGCCGCTCCGCTTGCGAGCATCCTTATCGGCGCCAAAGTTGGTGAATCAAGAGAGGGTAAAGTTGGAGGCGAAATAAAAAAATTCAAGGTCATAAAAATAAAATAATAAAATCACGCAGAACCTAACGGTCACTGCGTTTTTTATGTATTAAATTCTTTATGTCATGCTTCATATTTTTTTTCCGAAATGCTTTTTTCTTATAACTCCAAACTACATAAGAAAATTTTTAAATAATATCTTAAATTTGTTTTTTTTAAAATGTTTTTATTAGAGAAAAATTCTTTTTAGTCTTTTATAAATAATGTCTTTTTCGCTACTAAAATATGTTTTCACATCCTTCTTGTCGGACCAAACAAAATCTGAATGTTCTTTGCTTAAAACAATAATAGGAGATGTCATATTTAATACAATTTTATAAGTATGTTCTGTAACGTTTTTTGTATTTCCAGTTCTTGTTTCAAAACTATATTTTTCTAAATCCACAAGCATTGCTTTGTTTTCGATATCGTTAATAGTAAGACCGGTTTCTTCCATAACCTCTCTTTGTAGAGACGTTAAAATGTTTTCGTTTTTTTCAATTCCTCCCGAGGGAAGCTCCCAAACATTAGGCATAGAATCTTCTAACGAACTTCTTTTTATTAAGAGCAATTTTCCCGAGGCGTCGATAATAAGCGCCGCTATATTTGTTTTTTTAATAATCATAATTGTTTTTTACTTTTTATTTTATTGATAACATTAAAAAATGAATTAATATATAAATCAACCCTTCCCCTAATTCCTAAAATTTTTTTAATTGTTTCTTCGCTTATAGGCATAATTGTTTTTTTTTAAATTTTTATCCTCGGCAATGCTTGTTTTCATTTTTTTATTTTACCACAAGAAATGCAAACAAAAAAGACGGCCAACCCGCCTCTCATTTTTTATCGCCTCCAAATAATATTTTTAATGAAAAATGGTGAAAAATGGTGGCTGAAAAATGGTGGCTGTCCCCATTTTTTGGCTGTCCCCATTTTCCATCCATTTTTCCCATTTTTCTCGGCTCACTAAAATTTGACAATGATAATTATTTATACTATATTAAAAAAGATCGAGTTTGTCATCTATTTCCGAAAGGAGATTAACATGAGTCTTAGCTTTTTAATGATCAAGCCCGATTCGTACAACAGGTGCATTGCTGATACTGTTAGAGTTGATGTTCTGGTTTTATGCCGGAATTATCACCTTGAAGTTGTCGGCCAATGGACAAAAAAGTTAACACGGGAAGAAGTCTTAAGGATATACTCCACCATTCGCGAAAAGTCATTTTTCGACGAATTCATGGGATTGATGGTGTCCAACTATTCCACACTCATTTTGGTTGACGGAACCGATGCGGTTGTAAAAACCAAACTGATTCGGGGTGATTGTAGGCACAGTAATTCAGATCCTATGAGTGGCATTCGTGGCAAGTATTGCTATGTAGAAGACATTAGTGCCGACGATTGGGATAAGTTGCTTAAGAGGTGTCATCCTGACACCGAAAGACTTATTCAAATCATCATTGGTGGCGTTCTACACGCTCCCGACAGCGAACAGGAAGTTCAACCCACACTAGCCGTGTTTAACTAAAACCCAGCAGCGGACTTAATTGCTCGCTGCTTTTATTTGTAAAAATCCTCTTGGAAACTACATATTAAAAATGCTATACGCAATGCTTCAGTAAAACTCTTTTTTCTCTCAATAAGTTCGTCTAAATGATCAATAAGAATCTGGGATTTATCACTATTTTCCTTTCGGAAAACTCTTATTGTATCACCAAACTGCTCACCATTGTCTATTTGATCTGAGACTTTTTTGGGAAGCGGCAATTCACTGCTCATACCAATAAATTGTTTTCCTTGATTGTCAATCATAACAGCAACACAGATTAAATAATATAAACCGTTTATTTTCAGTAATCCGCCCTCTAATCCTATTGAAAAAGCAAATTCTCTACCATTTTTTGCAGCGTTTCTTGCGCGATTAGTAGCACCAAGTATAGTAGTATCCTCATCTAAAGGCTGATCTACTATTTCCGAACTGACATCTTGCGGAAGAATATTATATTTTTTGCCCTGTTGCTCAAAAAAATCTTTTACAATTTTTAATTTAGACTCACTTGTTGTTCCTATCAAAATATTTTCCATTTTTTTTATTTTAATTTTAATTCGTGCCCCATTCTTTTTTGCTTGGTTGCTAGATAATGTTTATTATCCTTGCACGGTTTTATCTCAAGCGGAATTCTACCCTCAACAATAACGCCGAGCTCTTCTAATTCCCTTATTTTTTCCAAATTATTTGTTAAAATTTTCACGCTTTTTATTTTCAAGTCATTTAAAATATCCCTAACAGCTGTATATTCTCTCATTTCTATTGGAAAACCCAGCATCTCATTTGCATCTACGGTATCGGCCCCTCTCCTTTGCAAGTTATAGGCGTCTATTTTATTAACAATGTTTATACCACGTCCTTCCTGGAACAGATAAATCAATAACCCTTGTTTGTTTTTCTCAATCATTGATAATGCCCTTGCCAACTGATCCCCACAATCGCAAAGCAAAGATCCAAAAATATCACCGGTAGCACAAGAAGAATGAACTCTTAATAAAACGCCTTTTTTATTTTCGATATCGCCCTTAATTATTGCTATTCCTGTTGTGTAATCTATTTTTGACAAATAGGTTATGATATCAAATAAGCCAAATTTGGTATTCAATTTTGAGCTCGATTTTCTTTCGTAAGTAGTCTGAATATTTTTTTCATGGCTTTTTATCTTTTCGAAAATAGAACTAATAACAAAGTGTTTTGGTTGATTGGCGCTGACACTGAAATATGATTCTGATATGGGCGATAAAATACGGATGGCGTCGGTCACAAATTCAAAAAAGGTATAATATTCGTTTTTAATATCTTCTCTGTTAATTTTGTTTTTCAGCATTGCACTACCGCAATTTGAGCAAAAATTCCCTTTAATAATATGAAAATCACCTTTATAAATAAACCCACACTTCTCGCAGAAAAATCTATTTTCTAAATTGGAAATTACTCTTTCTAAGTTAATATTCAGTTGAATAATAGATTTAACGGTGACTTTTTTTTTATTAAGTATTTCCAACAGGAATTGAGCCTCTTCTTTGTTAATAGGAAAACCGCTCAACACAATTTTATCATTTTCGCCAAACCCATTTATGAGACTATTTTTTAAAAGTTTTAATTTATTTTCTTTATTTGTTTTAACTTTGATGTCGCGCCAAGCGATATGCAAAGCATCAAAAAAATCTGCTATTGTTTTTGAATACAGTGTCTTATTTGCCCCCGGTGGTCCCACGAAAATATAAATTTCTTTTTGGTTCATAATTTTATAAATAACTTATTTGATAAGAATTTGACATTTTTTTAAGCGGCCTCAGAATCTCTTTATTATATCTTGTTCCCTTCTCATATCCCATAGACCCAATATTCATAAATTTCACTCCTCTGCTTTGTAATTCTTCACATATTTTAAAATATAAATACCTCGACAGACCGGATGTTCCGTATTTTTGCCCGTTTATTTCGTAACCGTTCAAGCATTTATTAATGATGCATATTACAGAATCAGGTCGGACAATTTCTGCAAGTAAAGCACCGCACAGTTTATTATCAAAATCAACTAATCTTGTCATAAAATTAGGATTTTCCCTGTTTTCTATAAAAAAATCTAAATAATCCAAATCTGATCTTTCCCGATTAATGCTATACTTCGTACCTTGGGTAGCAAGCCAATTTCTAAAGAGCTCCTGTAATTCTTCCTTCGTTTGAGTGGTCATCTCTATATAACTGCATTTGCCAGTCTTTTCAATTTTATTTACATTTTGTCGTAGACTGCCGTAATCCTTACCAGCTAACGAAGCAGTTCTCTCGGTTGATAGTATGGCTTCCTCAGAAGAATGGGCTGATATCATGTGTTTGTAATTTAATAAAAACTCATGATTTTTTATGTATTCCTCTGAAATTCCCCTAATTGAAAGCGGCATGCCAGCCGAAGATGCGTCATTATAAATTCCATCAAATTCTGTGGGATCTAATATTGGATCAATAAGTTGTAATCCGTTATCCCTGCGCAAGGCCAAATTCATCCCTTTAGTTTTCAATAAAAAGGGTGAGAATTTTGGATCATGTAAAAGCTTATTTAGGTAGGTAGCGCACTGCTCAAAAAGAACTTCGCTTTCATACCCAAACCTTTCCAGGTATTCAGATTTTAATCTATCCGTATTTTCGGGTTCAAGCTCAAATGGAGCCAACCATTTTTCTGAAAATTCCTCACCATCATTAGCTTCATGAAATGATTCGTTTTTCATAATTTTATTTCGCCCATCTTAATAAGGCTAATATTTTTAGATTTTAAAAAATCTTCATATATTTTCTTAAAATGATTACCTATATGCATATAAACCGAAGGAATTGTTGAAACATCTGTGCCCTTTGGAGGTATCGGGAATTTTTTAGCCTTGATTTTATTATTTATTGAGACTAACCTACAAGAAATATCCTGCTCAAACTGAATATAAAAACTACCATCATCCTTACCCTGCGTAAGTTGTAATTTAGAGAAGCCTGTTTCTATATTATATTTTGTCTTATAAAATTCTTCAAGTTGGGCGAAAAAATCAAAATCTCTGCCGAAATGTTTAATACCAGATAATGATAGTACCCAATATATTATCTCCTTGCATGGCAACAAAATGCCTTCTCGAAGCGATTCAATTATTTTAATTGCTTGATTAGGATTGAATTGATTTATAGTTTTTAAATTATTTGTGTACATAAAATATGGTGGTGCAATAAGAGATGAATTATTAATCAGATTATCAAGGCTGAAAGGCGTATTTTTGGAATTTTCCATAAGCCAAGGTACAAATTCTTTAATAATAGTGGTCTGCATAAAACTTTGAGAGTATGTATTATAGAATTCGGCTACATCGGTGAAATCTAAAAATTTATAAATCTCCACCACTAACTTTTTGTAAAAATCAGACGAGCTTATGTTCGGATTTTCATTAATAATTTTACCATAGATTTTCATTAATGTTTGGAATCTGTCCAAATAAGCCTTTTTTAATATTGCCTTTTTATATTTTGGATAATTGAGAACTAAATCCAGGCAATTTCCCAATTCATTTAGCTGTCCGTCGAGATCGGGTTTAAGCACCGACGATTTTCCCTGAATCTGATTTACAGGGAAAATAAAATATTTAGTGTCGTTCGGAGCAAAAATTCCAGAGTCTAAAATAAAATCAGTTCGGCTCTTTTTTATTTTAGGATAAATACTGTCCCAAATTATTACTTTGACGCCACCCAGCCGCATGAGTCGATGATGCGAATCAATCAATCTGATTGGAATACTAGAATAAACATGATCCACGGTTGAAATTGTAGACTCCTGAATACCGGTTATTTCTTTAAATTTTTCCTTAAAAAATTTATCCATGTTAATTAATTTTAACAAAAAAGACCGCTCTCTGCAAACGGTCTCATAACTAAAACTACTTCGTTCCTATTTACAGGAAGATGGCGGAAAAATCTGACCGATTGTTACCGTAATTTTCCTGATATCGGCTATAAAACTTATCGTTTCTCCTGACTTTGCACCAAGAATAGCTTTGCCCAATGGGCTATCCATTGAGAGCGAGTCCTCTGAACCGGGAAGAACAAAGCTTTCAATTAAGTAGTTTTCCGTATCTCCATCCTTGTAGATAATTTCTACCATATTGCCGAACTGAACGCTTTTGTTTTGTTCAACTGGCTCAACGATTTCAGCATTGGCAAGCACCGTTGCAAAATTATTGGCTATGCTGTCATGAACAAATGTTTCTCTTAAGCTTAACTGGTATCCCTCATCATGATGGCCATCTTGCTCGGCACCAGACTGGTAACCACTGCCAGCGATGTCGTCAGCCTTTTTTCTTGCTTTTTCGACCATCGTCTTGAGCTCCGCGAACTTTTTGGGAGTAAAAAAATGTCTCACGATTAGTCCTCCACATTCAAGGGTAGCTAATTGTTTTCTTTCAATGAACCTATTTGATTATAACACAATATATATTTTTTTCAAGGACGTGTATTAAATTATATAAAATCAAACTGAAAGCATGTCGAGTATATGTATAAAGTATAAAGGAGTATAAAAAGATAAAGAGATAAAAGAGAGATAAAAGGGTCAGGTACCTTTAAATTCCTCTACAGGTAAAGGGCGAGTCTTGCCTTCCCTTAATTTCTAAAATTTTTTTAATTGTTTCTTCTTTTATCGGCATAATTATTTTTTTCTTTTTTTTATTTTACCACAAGAAATGCAAACAAAAAAGACGGGTTAACTCGCCCTTCTTTTTTTATCGCCTCCAAATAATATTTTTAATGAAAAATGGTGAAAAATGGAAAATGGTGGAAAATGTGGAAAATGGGGAAAATGTAAAATGGAAAAATGAAAAATGGGGACAGCCACCATTTTATTGTTTTTTTGAAAAATGAAAAATGGGGACAGCCACCGTTTTTTTTAGTTATTATTTTTCCCAATGTCTTTCCTTCAAAAATAAATTTCGAATCTCTTTTTAATGTCTGTAAATTTCTCTTTTCTGAAGTTGAACTTAAAGCCGGGCCTGTCGTTTAAATTCTCGCACACTTTGTAAAAATCTTTGTCGTTAAGAATTTTTAAATTAAGTTCCGCGCAAACTGACGAGATTTTTTTGTTCGCCTTTTTTACATTATCTGAGTTAGTGGCAATTTCTGCCTCAAAATAGCAACCCCAACCAGGAACTTCTACTAAAGCAAATTCAACTTGTTCATATAAATATAAATAAGTTTTCGTCGCCTGCAACACCCCATAATAAAAACCAAGTAAATTTAAAAATTCTGCCATCTCTCCGAACTTTTTCGAGTCTATCGGAAATAAAAATTCTTTTCTTGCATCGTTTCCGCTCCATTTACCATACTTTAAAACTAACTCTGATTTTTTATTTGTAATCCTTATTCTCAAATCTATGGGGTTATCTTTATCCAAATCAAAATTTTCCTCTTTTCCGTGTAAAAAATAGATCACAGAAAATCTATTCTTTTCTCCGATAAATTTTCCTTTTTTTTCAAAAACTTATTTAAATCTTTAAATTTTTTCGCGGACAAAAGTCCACGGTGTTCAACTTCAATTTTTGTCATGTTTTTTATAAAATATTTTTAAAATTGTGGTTCCACGATTCTTGTTTTGATTTTAGTTTTTTTTACGAATTTATTTGAAAAATTTTTTAATTGTCGCTTTTACGCCCGGGGTATATTCTAAATTTTTCCGCTCATTTTTTGAAACCCATTTAAATTCCGTATGTTCTTCGCTTAATAATACATCTCCATTAATCGGCCGCGCCTTAAATCCATAAATATTAAATTTTTTATCTGGGCAGTTATAAACGCAAAAATGATTCTTTTTTAACTCTATGTCTAAACCGCTTTCTTCTTTTGCCTCTCTTTTTGCGGCTTCTTGCAGGGTTTCTCCGCTTTTTACATTTCCCCCGGGCAAATCCCAAAAATTTGGATAACTCGGTTCATGCGAGCTTCTTTTTAAAACAAGAATTTTTTTCTGACTGCTAAAAATTACAACGCTAACGCATTTTTTCTTGGGTTTTTTTGAGTTGTAAATTTTACTTGGAATATGGTTCACAATTTAAATTTTTTTGTTTATAATTTTGCCATAGATTTTGCATTGGGGCTATTTTTGTGGTAGTTTAAATAATATGAAAAAATTTTTAAAACTAACTGCTTTTAAGATTATCCTTACGATAATAATAGTGTTGGCGGCCTTCGGCGGCAATCTTCTCTATTCAAACAGCATAACTGTTGTTGAAGATAAGATTGTGGAACCGAATTTAGCAATAAGAACAATAAATTTTGTGTCAAATATCATTTTTTACCCTGCCCGTCTTATCAACAACCTTTTTATCACTAAAAGTTTTATTGCTAATTTAATCACTAATGAGTCGCAGAGCTACATGATCCTTCTGTTTTTGTTTAGTTTTTTATTACCTGTTATTTTAGAAGCATATTTAATAAGCTGCTTTATTTCTGTACTTATTCGTAGAAAGCAATAAAGAGAGAGACCAAGCATAAAACGAGTTATGCTTGGTCTTTTTTTGTGGTCTCGCGTTACTACTGAATTCGGAGATACACAAAGTCGCCGCCCCTGAAGTTCTTAAACACAATTCTGCATTGTGTTCCTTTCGTCAGGTATAGTCTCCAGCTTGTCGTCCAGGGCCACGGTTGTACATTATTGGACCATATAAACTGCCAACCCACCCGCGGGGCATAACCGTAAATACTTCCTACGGTATATGGATTATGTTTATATGACCAAATCGGATTGCTCCACCATGTAACAGTACATGGTCTAGCGTCGGGTGTGTAGTAAACCGTTAAGGTTGAACCGCTGTCAACCGACCAAAGTATTGTCTGTCCGCGCGAGATGGTACCGATCTGATCACCTGCTCTTGCGGCAGCGGCAAAAACAAAAACCAAGGCCAACACTAACGAAAACACCAGCTTCGACATGCGTTGAGACATTGCTTAACTCCTTGTAAAAGAACGAAATGTTGTGGCTAAAAACAACTTTCAGCCGCTGGCTTTATTTTAGCAAAATAAAAAGTGTTGTCAATAGTTATGACAACAAATATATTGGTTGACACTATCTTAAAATTAGGATATATATTATAATTGTTAAATAGGGTGGATTTTATGGCAATAAAAAATTATAAAAAAAATCAGCAACTGGACAATCTTTTAGACATTCTTGGCCTAAGGGGCAAAGAAAGAGATGTTTTTTCTCTCTGTTTTTTTTTCAGGTCCCCTGCCTGCCTCTACCATTGCCAAAGAATTAAATATCAACAGAGCGGCTGTTTACCAGATTATAAACCAGCTTATAGAAAAAGAAGTCTTGCAGAAAGAAAATATTTCCGGAAAAAAACGCTTGTTTAATTCTGTGTCCGCAGAAGAAATAAAAGGAATGCTTTTGCAAAAACAAAAACAGATTTCTGAAATAGAAAACCAGCTACCCTCGCTTTTGCTTGATAAAAAAATACAACAAGACAGCGATTCTTTATCAGTGGAAACTTTCAGCACTTCTTTGTCTTTAAGGCAAATGCTGTATCGCGCAATGGATAATTCAAAAGAAAAAATGTATTTAATTGCCAGCGTTGACAGCCCTTATAATATTTATGAAAAAAAAGTTTTTGATTCTTTTTTGAAAGAGTTGTCTCGAAAAAAAATAATATTGTATGTATTGGTTCCAAGAGAAGAAGATGCGAAAAAAAATAACATGTGGAATCGCGAATCAATAAAGGTTAAATTTTTAGAAAAAAGCGATTATCCGTTTTCTGACGGACTTTTGATCTCTGATAAATTTTTATTTATGTTTTCCTGGAATCCTCAAAATCCAAAAGGCCTGATGATTTCAGACAAAACAATCAGGCAGACATATTTGTCTTTGTTTTTACTGCTTTGGGAAAAAACTATTTATTCTGAGCAAAAGACAGATAATAAAAAAGTTTTTCCAAGCAATATGCAATTAGTTCCGGGCGGTTATTTTTATTCTGGCGAGGAATCAAATGCCAAGAAAATATTTTTAGATTCGTATTTAATAGATAAAACGCCCGTAATTAACACAGAATACCAAAAATTTGTTAAGGCAATCGGTTATCATTTTCCAGAGCATTGGAAAAATGGACAAATTCCAAGAGGCGAGGAAAACTATCCTGTTTATAATGTTTCGTGGTATGACGCAAAGGCATATGCTAATTTTGCCGGAAAAAGATTGCCCACAGAAGAAGAGTGGGAAAAGGCGGCAAGGGGAAGCGATAAAAGAATATATCCTTGGGGAAATAATTTTGATGTTAATTTTTGCAACATATTAAGAAAAAACAAAGGCGCTACTCCTGTTGAGAAATATCCTTTAGGTAAAAGTTATTATGGTTTATGTGATATGGCGGGCAATGTTTGGGAGTGGACAGATACTCCAAGCAGCGAAAAAAATTATTATATTATAAAAGGCGGCTCGTGGTCAGATAATGAAAAAACCGCTCAATGTTTTTATAAAACATCAGAGTTTGCCGACAAAAAATACGATAACATCGGCTTCCGCTGCGCAAAGGATATTATTTAAGTATCTTTCAAACAAAAAAAACGCGAATAAATACTCTTCGCGATTTTTTAATTTAGTCCCTCGGCAATAGTTGTTTTCATTTTTTTTATTTTATCACAAGAAATGCAAACAAAAAAGACGGGTTAACTCGCCCTTCCTTTTTTATCGCCTCCAAATAATATTTTTAATGAAAAATGGTGAAAAATGGTGGCTGTCCCCATTTTCCATTTTTTCATTTTTTTACTTTTTCTCATATTTTTAAATTATAAATAATTTTAAAAGAAAAGGGGACTACAAGGAACAGCCCCCATAATTTACTAAACGACCATCTTTTGGACGCGTGAACCGCTCTTGGTGTCTTGGATTTTGTATCCCTTCGACTCCAATTCGACCCTAACTTTGTCGGCCTCGCCCCATTTCCCCTCCTTTCGAAGGGTTTCCCTGCTTGCGACGAGAACCATGACTTCGTCAGGAATCTTGTCTTCCTTGACCTTCATAAAGTCTAATCCTAACACCTTATCAAATTCGGCGAATGTGGCCCTTTTCATCGCAGACGGAAGTGTCATGCCGACAACTTTCCAAAGAAAAGCAACAGCTTGCGGCGTATTCAGGTCGTCATTTAAATACCCCCGAAATTCGCCAAGCAATTCTTCGTCTGGTTTGGCATTAGTATCTTCCCATTCAGCAATCCTCTCTCTCAAGGAAGACAACGCTTTCTGGGACCCACCAAGACCGTTCCAAGTGAAGTTGAGACCGGCGCTGTATTTAGCAGTCAGCAACAGATACCTAAAAGCAAGTGGATCGTATCCTTTGTCCACAATATCTTGGAGTGTATAGAAATTCCCCAGGCTTTTAGACATCTTTCCGCCGTCAACGGTTAGAAAAGCAACATGCATCCAATACCTTGCGAATTGCTTCCCAGTTGCTGTTTCAGATTGAGCGATTTCATTGGTGTGGTGCACCGGAATGTGATCAATCCCGCCGGTGTGCACATCAATTGTTTCTCCGAGATACTTCATCGCCATCGCGCTGCACTCAATGTGCCAGCCGGGGAAACCTACGCCCCAAGGACTGCTCCACTCCATCTGGCGTTTTTGATCCTTGGGAGAAAACTTCCAAAGGGCGAAATCTGTTGGATTCCGCTTTTCAGGATTTTCCTCGACACGTGCGCCGGACATTATGCCGTTGATGTCCAGCCTTGCCAAATGTCCATACTCGGCAAGCTTAGATGTGTCGAAATAAACCCCATCAGAAATTTTGTATGTATAGCCCAGTTTTTCTAAACATTCAATCAGTGCAATCTGCTCTGGGATATGCTCGGTTGCCCTGCTCCAAACGGTTGGGGACTTAATATTAAGACTAATGAGGTTTTGCTTGAAGAGATCGGCAAAAAATTCCACAATATCCCAAGCCGAACGGTGTTGTTCCCTTGCACGAGCTTCGATTTTATCCTCACCCTCATCAGCATCAGACCTGAGATGCCCGACATCGGTAATGTTTATTACGTGCGTCACTTCATAGCCGTTAAACTCAAACATCCGCCTGAGAATATCGGCGAAGACATATGCCCGCAAGTTCCCGATGTGCGGGTAATCATAGACCGTTGGCCCGCAAGTATAAATCTTAACCTTGCCGGCCTCCAATGGCACGAACACCCTCTTCTTTCTTTCGTAGGTGTCGTAAATCTGAACTTCGTTTGATGTTTTCATTTTTATATCCTCTATTTTAACTCTCTGTGGTGAGATTGTAAAATGATAAAATGGGTAAAATGTAAAATGTAAAATGTAAAATGTATAAAATGGGGACAGCCACCATTTTTATACCTGCCCACTCTTCTTGTTGTTTGTTCAATGTGTGAAAATGTGAAAATGGGGTCACTATTTTTTGACCCTATTTTTTATTTTTTTTTGCCAGTGTTAAAAAATAATCATCTGTTTGACTTATAAACGATTTATCGCCATCTTTTTTGGGGTATAAAACTAAATGTCAATGATTTGGCATAATACAATATGCCAATAATCTCATGTCAAGCCCCTTCACAGCGTCCGTTAAAATACATTCAAAAATTTGATAATCTTTATCATTGTCAAAAATTTGAACACGAACATTGGCTCTGTTTAATATGTGATACACTTTTCCTCCTATATCGGTGCGTGATGTGCGTGGCATAATTTATTATATCTATTTATATCATAAATTTACATAAATGGTGGCTGACCCCATTTTCCATTTTCACGTAGGCTCAAAGATGCTACAATCAATGTATAAGAGCATCATTGTCGCGTCACAATTATGCGGACGAATTACAAATCGCCCGCTTTTTTTATTATTTCTGCAATAGCCTTAATAAACTTCTTATCAAGTTTTTTATCATTTGCATAGTAATATGTAGCCAACGGATAAATAAGCCAACCAACATAGGCTGATAATTTTTGTTTGTCAGCTTCTTTGTTATTTATAAAATTTTCGTAAGCCTTAAATCCATCTGCTAAATTATTAAATAAAAACCTTTTAAACGGGTTGCTGGCTTTTGAATATTTTTGAGCAGGAAAACCTGATGGAGAAATGCTGTCTATTAATATTTCCTTTACTAAGGGTAAGTTATCTCCTGAGAGTTTCTTTGCTGTTAAATAGTTTGCACTATTTTCAAACCAGATATGAAATAATTCGTGCAATAAAATACAAACTGCTAATTCAATTTGCTCTTCGGTTAAATTAAGCACGGGAACTTCTAATGTTATATCTCTATCTCCTAAATTAGCGTTTCCCGAGGCACTCCACATCAGAGATGGCGACATTAATAAGTGCACATTTATAACAGAACTTGCTTTTGTGGCATTGAAAAATCTTTGTGCAAAATTAAATAATTTTAGGAATTTCTCGCTTGATAATTCTTTTTCTAGTGCAAACTTCCAATTCTCAAGTAATTTTTCATTATAAATTTTATTAAAGCGACCCTTAAACACGCTAAAGCTATCGCTTATTATTTTATATTCTTCCGGTAATAAATACTTTTTAAGACTATCAAATTTTTCTTTATCATCCGGGCAATAAAAATGTTTCCCCAAATAAATAGATTTATTAACTTTAACGTCAAATCCGTATCTTTCAAAAATAGGTTTGATATTCTTTATGGCTTTCTTCTCTTCCTGATTCAACTGTCCGGTAGCTGACACCCAATCAATATTAAAATTTTTCCTGCAGGAAAAATGGAACTCCGTTAAATTAGAAACGAAAAAATATAAATTATCGAGTCTTGATGTTTTAAAAATGAATTTCATAGTTTTATAATAATACGACCCTGACACTTTATTCAAGTGGGGAAAATGGAAAATGGGGACAGCCACCATTTTTATACCTGCCCACTCTTCTTGT
>JBDRFY010000005.1:0-28343 GCA_043818275.1 bacterium
AGACATCGAAGTATTGCAAATTTCTTTGTTAATATTTTCTCGGCATTAAGCGCATACAGTTTTATTGAAAATAAACCATCAATTAAGTGCATTAAAATGCCATTAATTGAGAATTTATAATTATCGAATTCGCGTTAAATAGTAGTATTTTATTGAATTTTTGAAAAGGGGTTATTCGATTTGAATTGAAATTAGCTAAATTTCTAAATTTTTATATTTGGAGCAACTAGCTTTTGAATTAATGATATCTCCCGGACGTGTTTCTTTGAATAAAATTTGAGTTTTTTCTATTTTTAATTCTTTTTCTAGTTGATTGATAAGTTCTAGTAAATTGATACTTTGGCCTGAAGCTATGTTAAAAATTTCACCGTTTAAATTTTGTAGCATTCCCATCTTTAAATTTGCTTCAACAATTTTTGATACGTGAATGAAATCTCTTAATTGTTTTCCATCGCCAAAAATAATGATAGGTTTTCTGTCGATTAAATTTTGTTTGAATTTTGCAACAACTGCAGCATAATCACCATTTGAATTTTGCCGGTCACCATAAACATTAAAATAACGCAAGCTTGCGCAATTAAGATTATATTTTTGAAAAAATTCTTTGCATGAATTTTCACTGTTTAATTTGCTTTGCGCATATGGACTTTGTGGATTCGGATCATCTTCTTCTTTGCAAACGTCATCTTTCTCACCATAAACTGCCGCAGAAGATGATAAGATAAATGTTTGAACATTATTTTGTATGCTTGCGTTTAAAAGATTTTTCGTTCCCACAAAATTAATTTCATGACATAGTTTTGGATTGTCTATCGATTTTGGTACAGAGACAAATGCTGCGGTGTGAAAAACAATCTCTTTTCCTTTTGTTGCTTTATGACAAGTATATGAAGAACGAATGTCGCCAAATATTAAATTTATTTGGGTTATTACCTTTTTAAGATTATTGAGGGTGCTATTAGAAAAATTATCAAGAATTGTAACCTTTGCTCCGTATTCAATTAATTTTTCGACTAAATGTGAACCGATGAACCCACTTCCACCTGTTACTAAAACCTTTTTATCTTTGTAAAAATCATTTAGTTGCCTCATTACCACGCACTCCCTTTAAATTCCTTTTGTCTCTTCTTAATCCTTTTTTAGCAACAAATAAATAAGATGATTTATTAATGTTGAATTCAGCTGCCGGCATTACTGTTAAGCTTTTCTTAGTTTGTTTGAGTTTTAAAATGTCGTCAACTGTTGTTTTTGCATCAAGAACAGCTTCTTGCATACTTGAATACTTCCATGCTCCGTATCTTCCAATTGAATTAATATTAAAAACTTTTAACTGATTTAAAACTTTATTTAAATTTTGTTGTCGCCACTTATCATAAATAACGTATGCGTGTTCGATGTTTAAAATGTTTTTTGTAACGATATTTGATGAGTTTAAATTTAAGAATTTTAAAGCTTGTTCGGTTGATTTATCCAGAATGCTTTTTAATTTTATTTTTATTAAATTTTTATTGTATGATACTTCGCCATAAATACCGCTACAATTTTTAGGAACAGAATTTTCTGAAATGTTATTCCAAAAACCTACCCGATAAAAATTAAATTGTTTTTCCGGAAAATAAATCCAGTGATTATTTGATATATCAGATTTATTAAAGCCGATATTAAAATTTAAGACAGAATTGCACAAAAGATTTTTGCTTGCCTTATTCAGATTTTGATCGTTTAAGGATTTTAAAAAATTGTCCAGTGGCATTGTTGTTATTAATTTTTCAAATCTTTGAGCATATCCATTTGTAAAATATATAGTTTTTTTCATTAAATCGATGAATTCAACTTCATGATCAGTGTAAATATGATTTGTAATTTTTTGCGAAAGCTTATTAATTAAAAATTGAATGCCATCTTTTTTGGGATAATAGAATTGCGCGTTGTAACCGATTTTTGTTTTTGGATCTGATTCAATGGCGCCGAAGATGATATTTTTTAAATCTGTTTTTGGAACAAATCTTCCAGTCCAGTCCGGAGTTATTTTTTTTAAGTCATAATTTTGCATTTTTTTGTTATAAGGAAATAAAAAATGTTTTCCGATTCCTGAACCGAAATATTTCAAAACCCATTCATGAAAATTTTTAGGTGAATGAATTGATTTTTTTCTTTTAATAAAACCATCAATGCATTCATAAATAACTTGAGCAGAAAGACCTTTTAAATTTATTTGAAACGGATAATTTGTAAGAACATTGTTGGAAAAAATAGATGATTTACGGGTAATAAGATCAAAATGTTGCAGACCTGCAATCTCATTTAAAAAATCAAAAAAGTATGGCGAACTTATGTGAAGAAGGTGACCTGTGTAATCAAACGTGAAACCATCATGTTTTACGGATCTTAATAACCCTCCTGGGAGTGAATTTTTTTCAAAAATTTTGTAATCGAAAAAGTTGTTTTTTTCCAGATGATAAGCAACACTTAAACCTGTAAGGCCTGCTCCAATTACTACTACTTTACTCAATCCATTTCCTTTTTACTTTTTTACATTACAACTCAACTGACTAAAGAAAATTTATAGATGAAAAAGGTCAAAATGTCCAAAAGAAATTTAAAAATCAAACTGTCTAGAAACGATTGCGAAGTGACCGCCGGAACGATGTTTTTTTTCATTGAAATGTTTTGGAATAGGTGGAAATGGTGATGTTTCTTGTATTAATTTTATAAATATCTGATCTAATTCTTTATTTCCACATGTTTGAGATAAATCTATATTTTCTACATTTCCATATTCATCAATTACAAAATAAATGACCGGGGATAATCCAATTGGTAGATTTCCGATTCTATCCTGAAATCTTTGTTTCCATGTTGCCTGTAAATGCCAAACTATTGTTTGCTCATAAGAAAGATATTTTAATTCTTCGTATGATGGTCGCTTGCTTTCATCGCCATCTCTTTTGATCCAATCATTTCCTTCTTGTTTTAAATTTTCAATAAATCCTTGTGTCATATTAATAATACTTTTTTTCGGTTGAACATCAGGTATTTGATCTTTTGCATCTTTTCCAAATGTTTTTAGCATTTCAATTTTAATTGGTTCTAATTTAGTACTTGTTTGAGTTAACTCAATTTGTTCAACTTTAATTTCTTTTTTCAATTTATCTTTTTTAATCGTTGTATCTAAGGTGTCTGTGAATGTTTTGTCCAGAAGTTTAACATTTTTGTCCTTAATGACAGCTTTGTCTTTGGTCAAATCTTTTATTTTAGTATCTTCTGTTTTTTTTGTTTGTTGTTTTTTTCTGCTTTTATCAGATTCTGATTTTGACTCAGTTTTTTTTTTCTTTTTTGGATATCTTTTTGATTTCCTTTTTCGGCTTTCCCGCCTGTTTTTGTGGGCCAATGATTTTAGATTTGGGTGGTGTAAATTGTGGAACATCATCAACAAATGTTACCAAACCGAATTCTGATTTTCTTGGCTTTAGCGCAGCTGGAAGTTCTTTTTTATCTTTGTTTTCATCAACTAATTTAATTAACCTGAATTTTTCAACAGCTTCTTGCCTGAACGCAAAAATAAAAAAAAGTAAAATTAAGACAATATGAATAATTAATGAGATTTTTATGAATCTGGAAAATTTACTTTTTTTTTCTTTCTGATTTTTCATATGTTTACCAACTAAAATTAATTTATTTAACTTTTATTAAGCTTAAACATCAGTGGAGATATAATCAAATAATCAGATTTTTCTTTCTTTCTGTGATTCAATTTTGCTAAATTAATTTTCTGTTAAAGATAGTGAAAAAATGAAGCGCTCAACGGCTTAAAAGCCGTTGTATCAGCGCGGAATTCTTCGAAGCCAACCCTACTTCGCTTCCTCCTTCGTTAAAACTACGGAGGATATTCTTTGTAGCTTTAGCGAAAGAGAAAAAGCTTCGAAGGGTTCTACCCCGCCATTCATCCCAAGGCTAAAGCCTAGGGTATTCTGGCGAAGTAGAATAAAACAAGGAGAAAGAGATGGTCAATTTTTCGAGTCTGTCGAAGCGATTATTATTATTATTATTTGTAAGCTTAAATTTGTTTTGCGTGAAAAGAAAACGGGCAGGAATAGGAGAAGAAGGTTCAGAAAAAAAGCAAAAGAAAACGGGCTTATCTTTTTTTCAGGAACGTCTCGATGAAAACGCAAAAGAAGTTGGTTACGGCTATAAAACAGCAAATCTGATGGAATTTAAAAACGTTGTTGATAATTTAAGCGGCAAACTTCCGCAAGGTTATCAAGTTGCGGTTCCAAATTTTGTTGGAATTACAAGTGAACAGATTCAAGATTTTTTTAATAAAAATGGGTTGGATATTCAGGCTCGTTGGAATCAGATTATTCCTTCAATGGATATTGATGACTCAATTCAATATTTAAAAGATCCCAATAATCGAAAAATTTTTATAGATAATTCTGAAAAGTTGGCAAATGAGATAGAAAATCTGGAAATTCCAGAACAGAGCCCTGATTTTCAGGCTGTTGCATCTTTTTTAAGCAAAGCTCAGCAAAATAATTGGCGGCTTATGGTTCGAAGCACAGGAAAAGAGGATACGAAAGAATTGCCAAATGCTGGGGGAAATCATAGCGAGCCAAATGTTTATCCGGATAAAGTTGCTGTAATAAACGCGATTAAAAAAGTTGTGGCATCTTATTTTAAAGAAAAATCACTGAGCCAAAGAATTGACGCGGGGGATAAAGATATTTTTGCTGATCCGTTAACACCGGTTTTAATTCAGCAAATGATTGGGGAGCCTATTGGCGAAACGCAAAATTTACAAGACATACCAGTTGGTTGCGTTGTTTACACTGGAGAAGTTGAAGGCTCAACGCCGGGAGTTATAACAATTCAGGCTGCGTTTGGACACAACGAAGGCGTTGTGAATAGCGAAGTCGCGGTGGACACGTATTACGTAAAAGACGGAAGCATCAGACCCGTTATTCAAATAAAAAATCAAAGAATTATTCCGGTTGAAAGCAATGATGGTTATGGTTTGGAGTTGGTAAATAATCCGGAAGAAATAAAAAATGTTCAGGTGCTGAGTGATGAAGATATTTTAGTAATTAGTCAGGTTGCTCGTGCTATTCATGAATATTACAACGAGGCAATGGATATTGAATTGGTTTTTGAACCATCAACAAAAACAGTGTATCTGGTTCAGGCAAGACCATTGCAAATCAAAAATGAGGTTGAAGCAAGTTACATTTCAGACATAAAAACTATTTCTCAAGAAAATGTTTTAAAATGTTCAACGGTTAGCGCCGCTGGTGGAAGTGTTAGACACATAACAAATAAAAATCAGATAATTATTGCTTCGACATTACAACAAGCTTTGGATAAATATTTGTCTGGCGGCGTTGATCAATCTCAAGTTTTAGCTGTGATTGTTCAGGGTCAGGCGGAACCAACTTCGCACGCCGCGGCAATTTTTCGCGGCGCGGGAAAAGCAATTTTGACAAGTGATGGAATTGAAAAATTAGAAAAATGGCTGAATGAAGAAAATATAAATTTATTTGTTGACGTTCAACGTGAAATTGTTGTTAACACGAAAGATTTAGTGGATTTTGACGGTTTGATAAAAATCGGTTGGTTTAAACATCCAATTTCACAAAGAATGACAATAACTTTAGCCCCTTATGCTGAACCTGAATTTACAAAGCTTTTTTCAAAAAACATTCCATTAAAAACACGCAAAGAATTAATAGAAACAATGAAAAATGGCAAAAATGTAATGGCAACGCGCGCATTAAAAACATTGCTTGCAAAAATTTCAAATACTTTAGAAGCCGGACAAGAAGTAGAAAATCAATCAGTGTTGCAAGCGCGAGCATTTAATGAGTTACAGCAAATTTACAATGTTGCGACAAAACTTGCGCAGGAAATGTTAAACCAAAAAATATTTGAAAAAGGGCCGCAAGATATTGAGCGTTTGTACGCAATTAATTTTCTGGAAGCGATTTTATTTCAGCCAAAAGAAACATCAAGATCTGTAAGTGTTTTTTCAGTCAAATCGGTTTTTGATGATTATGAAAAAAGTTATGAATTTATAAAAAAGATAAGAAAAAGAAGATTATTTTCAGAAGATGAATTAGAAAAGATAATTAATAATATAAATGAATTATCGATTATGCAATTTGGTTTTGAAGTTGCTTTAACAGATGAGTTGGAAAACAAATGGGTGAAATTTGTTTATGGTGTTTTCGTCGCTGATGAAGCAGGAAATATAAATAACCTTAAATCTGTTTTTGAAAAGATAAAAAAATTAGAAATTTTACCACTATGGATGAATACGATTTTTGCATATGCGCAAGGAGATGTTGGAGCAATTCTTCAAGGTTTAAATAAGCAGTTAACTGAATCAGATCAATTTTTAAAAATAATTTTGAATAAAAAAAACTGGTTGAAAAATTTTGATCCAAATAAGTTTGATGATCCAAAAAAATATGAAAAATTATTATCAAGTTTTAAAGAAAATATATTAAAAGATTTTATTTCATATGATTTTATAAATGAAGTTAAAAATGGAACGTTGTTATCAAAAGAGGTTGCAATGGAAATTATGTCGAATATTGTAGATGCATGGGATAAATCGATAAAAGCCTTAAAGGGAAGCGTTCAGTATGAGTTGAAAGATAAAGTTGAAAAATTCCGTGAGATGTTAAAAGTATATTTTGAATTTCTAAAAAAATGGAAAGGTTCTGTAGAATATAAAAATATATTTAACTCAATAGATCAGATTTTAAATAAACAAATTTTAGATTATGAGGCAGAACTTATAAATTCAGTATCATTCAATGTTGAACTAACCGCAGTCGGCCGTAAGGGTGTTTTTGAAAGATATAAACCAAAAACGTTTGAAGATGTTTTTACGTTTATTCATCAAAGCTTAATTAATATTATTTCTATAAAAACAAAAGAAATTTTTCCAGAAATTCAATTACCTGAATTGGTTAATAATGTTATTGAGATGTTGAAAAAATTAGAAAGCGTAAGCTTATTTTATTATGAATTTAAAAATAATGATTTGATTGTGACATATAATAAAACTATTAGAACGCACAGCATTGTTTACCAATTGAGATATAACAAATTATCTTCCATGGTTTATTTAGAGACAAAATTTTATGGAGATGATGAAGAGGGGCGATGGGAACGGATGGCTGACTTTATAGACGTTGCCAGTGATTT
Source organism: bacterium (assembly GCA_043818275.1). Lineage (GTDB taxonomy): Bacteria > Babelota > Babeliae > Babelales > JAUWHS01 > JAUWHS01. Next base: position 7,210 of record JBDRFY010000005.1, read on the forward strand.
AATGGAAATACCGTTAAGTAAGAATAATGCTATTAAAATGACAGAAATTTTTGAGTTTGAGATAGACAAAAATGTTAATGATGAAAAGTTGGATAAAATTTTTAAAATATTAGAACAGTGCTTAAAAATATCTTTAGATACAGATCATGTATATTTAAAGCGTGGCGTTTCGGGAAGAATATTTTTAAATAATTTAAATAATATTTTTCAAAATAAAGAAGGAATTAATAGTTCAATAATAAAATTGTCTTTAGATAAAAATAAAATTAATTGGCTTTTGCCAGATGTTTTAAAAAACGTTGTTAAAAAAATAGATTTTTTAACAACAAAACAAGCTGATAATTTAAAAAAAATAAAAAATATGCTTTCAAATGAATCTTCTGAATATTTTATAAAAACAATAGTTTTTATATTTAAAATTTTAAATGATCCGAGAGGTGTTTTAAGTGACTCGTTCTTCGGCCCGGAATATTATTTAGTAAATGAATCTAATTTTTTAAATTTGTATTATAAACAGTTGACGGAGGCACAAAAATTGAAGTTGGGCGTTTATTTTTTTGGAGATGTTTTAGCCTCAATTTTTTTAGTTTTACAATTAAATTTAGATTTAATTAATATTAACGAATTTCAATCATTGCGTTTTCAGGAGGAGCTTTTATTCATAAAATATTATTTTGAACTAGCAGATGGAAAAAAAATTAATGATATAATGGGTTTTTTTAATAAAATTTATGCTGAACAGAATGAAGAATTAGAAAAAAAAGCCTTAGTAGAATTTTATATTTATTCAATTTCGATTTTATTCGAATCTAGTGATTCGAAAGCAAAAAATTTTGGAATGCAAATAATTAAAAAGGTTTTTGATGGTGAAAATGAAGAATTGAAAAAGGTGCCCTTAGAGCCATTTGGTGTTGTTTATGAATTACTTAAATCTAAAGTTTATGACGAGCAAGATCTTGCTATTAAAATTTTGACTAAAGTTTTTAATGAGGGTTCAGATGATCTCAAGATAAGAGTTTTGAAAATATCTGGTTTTGTTTCACATGTAGTCTCTTCAAATTCAACTGCAATAATAAATGGAATTTTAACTCTTTTACAACGAGTTTTTTCCGGCAATGACGAAAGTTTAAAAATAAAGATGTTAGGCAAAAAGTCGTATGTTTCTCCTTTTTATTTTTTAATAACATCCAAATACAAACCTTTTGTTGATAAAGTGGAACAAATTATTGAAAATATTTTTAAATCTGGTTCAGAAGGGTTGAAAAAAGCGGCTTTAAATCCTTTGAATACATTAATTGAATATTCAGATTCACAAAAAACAAAATTGTTAGCTTATTATGTTTTAAATGAAGTGCTTGATAATGGTTCGAATGAATTAAAAGAAGCATCTTTGAAGGCTTTTAATACCATGATAAAGAAGTTCCCTGTTTCAATTCAAGAGATTAATTTGGCAGAAAAGTTTTTAAATAACGTTTTTGTGCCAGGGTCAGAAAAAATAAAAAAAGAATTTTTAGGTAATATTGCCATTGTTATAAAATTAATTGAATCAGAAAATAAGGCTTTAAAAATCGCAAAATCCTTTTTTGTTGATGTAATTGAGAAAGGTTCATCTGTTTTTAAAAAAGAATTATTCAAATTATATGGTCCAATTTATTATTTAACTGAAAAAAAGAGTGCGAAGGTTCTTGAATTTGTTGTTGATATTTTGACAAATATTTTTGAAGGTGCAGATGATGAGTTGAAACATATGGTTTTGGATAGCTATTATACAATTCCAAATTTAATTAAAACTAACAATGAATATGCTCTCTCTGCAGTAACAATGATTTTTAAAAATATTTTTTCTGGCGAAAATGAAGACCTTAAAGAAAAGGTTAAACAAGGGTTTGGCTATTACATCAAAAAACAAGGCATTAAAACCGATTGATCCAAAAGGACCTTTCTTTTTTATGAATTTTCCAAAGGCTGCCTGTTTGATGATTGCCACCTTGTTTTGAATTTAAGAACCGAATAATTTCATTGATAAATGACTTGCTTGGATTAAATTGAATTTTTTCCTGAATCAACCAGTGCAAAATTAATTGTTTTTGTAAAAATGAATCCTGTTTTTTAAATAAATTTAAATTACCAACAAAACAATTTTTTTGTTTATTCGCTCGTTCTGCTTGCCAGCCGAAGCCTGGGCGTAGGTTGGAGCTGGATCGAAGGATGAAAATTTCATTAAATTTTTGAATCACGATTTTTTGTAAGAAATCATCAACTTCTTTTAAGTTTTGCATTGAACTTTCAAGCTTTTTGTTTGCGCGTTCATCAATTTTTGAAAATGTGGGTAAAATGTATTTTCGGATTCTGTTTCTTAAAAAATCATCGGATTCATTTGTTGGATCGATTAGATATTCGATTTTGTTTTGATTTAGATAATTTAAAATTTCTTGTTTATCTAAATTTAAGAGCGGACGTAAATATTTTCCGTTAATTTCTTTAATTCCAGTCAATCCGCTTAAAGAACATCCGCGAATTAATCTAAGGAAAAAAGTTTCGAAGTTGTCCTGTTGATGATGGGCTGTTGCAATAAAATCACAATTTTGTTCATTTTTAATTTTCTCAAAAAAATGACGGCGTAACTTTCGGCCAATTTCTTCCTTGGAGCCGTTATATTTTAAATTTAAGTTTAACTCGCTTGCTGTTGAAGTAAAAAATTGGATATTGTGTTTTTCGCACAACTTTTTACAAAACATTTGGTCGTTTCCAGATTCAATTCTCCATTCATGATTAAGATGCGCGCAAATTAATCCTAAAGATTTTTCTTCATTAATTTTTTTTAAAATGTGAAATAAAAAAACAGAATCTGGCCCGCCGGAAAGAGCGAGAAGAATTTTTGGCTTTTCTGAGAAGGTGTTTTTTGAGATTAGGTTTTTAATTTGTTGTTTTGCTTTTTGTGTGATCATGATTATTTTGTAAATTCTATTAAATATGTTTCAATTAAAGGCATTAAATTACCATCTAAAATAAGATCTGGTTGAGGTGATTCATGGTTTGTTCGTAAATCTTTGACCATTTTATATGGATGTAAAACATAAGAGCGAATTTGAGAACCCCATTCAATCTTTTTCTTTTCAACCGATTTTTCCTTTACGTGTTGTTCTTCTACCTGTTTTTCAATTAATTTTGCCATTAAAAGTTTCGTGGCTGTTTTTTTGTTTTGTAATTGTGATCTTTCGTTTTGACATTGAACTACAATTCCTGTTGGAATATGTGTAATTCTGACAGCAGAATCTGTTTTATTTACGTGCTGACCGCCTGCGCCGCCTGCGCGATATGTATCAATTTTTAAATCTTTTTCATCTATTTCAATCTTTTCTTCGCCAACTTCAGGGACAACGCTTACTGCGGCAAAAGAGGTGTGTCTTCTTTTGTTTGCATCAAAAGGTGAAATTCTGACAAGACGATGAATACCTGTTTCACTTTTCAAAAAACCGTTAGCATATTTACCTTTTATGAAAATGGTAGTACTTTTAATTCCTGCTTCGTCTCCACTTTGATAATCAATTATATCTGCCTGAAAATTTTCTTTTTCACAAAAACGCAAATACATGCGCAATAACATATTGGCCCAGTCCTGCGATTCAGTTCCACCGGCTCCTGAATTAATGCTTAAAAAACAATTACTTTGGTCATCCGGTTTATTTAGCAATAATTCTAGTTTGAATTTGTTTATTTTTTTAGGCAGAGCGTAAATTTCATTTTTGATTTTATTTAAATCTGCTTCATTTTGTTCGAAAAGCTCAACTAATTCTTTATTGTCTAAAACGCTGCTTTTTAATGTTTCAAATTTTTCTTTTAATTGTTTAATCCTCTGAAATTCTTTTAATATTTCAGCCTGTTTAGGGTTTTGCCAAAAATTTTCTGTGTTAATTTGTTTATCAAGGTCTTGAAAGGTTTCTTCTAATTTCGTATTTTTCAGGAATTGTTCAATAGATTTAAAATTATTTTCGGCAATTTTTAAAATTTCATTTAATTCATCAGCTAACATATCTTTAATTTTCTTTTTAAAGTTATAGATTAAATAAGTAATTGTTTGAATTATAGTGTATTTTCAGAATATTAAAAAAATGGAGTAAAAATTTAACTTATTAATAAAGAAAGGGCATATTAAATGCCATGTTTAGGGTTAAAACTTATGACCTTTAAGATTGTCTCTTTTACACGACCATAACCTGCTGGGAAAACCCTTTTTTAAAAAGCCTACAAATTTACGGGCCATTTCCCGAATTTTGGAAGATTTTTTTTCCTGAATTGCTTTATAAATTTCAAGTTGTTCATTTTGTTCATTCTTTGTTTTTGGATTATCCATTTTTGCTCCTTTTAATTGTTATATAAAATTGATTTATACCATTATATTATGTTTTTTAATGTATTTGAGAGTCAACTATTCAGTTTTTTGATGTTTAATTTGATTAATATTAAAAATTTTTATAATTTTTATTGTACAGTTGATTAAATTGTCAAAAAAATAGCAAAAATTCATTTGCAAGCTAATTAAAATTGTTTATAATTCATTTTTCGCTATTATTTGAAATTTTTCTTCCAAAAAAAATATACAAAAAATACTATTAATGGGCCTATAGCTCAGTTGGTTAGAGCACTCCGCTGATAACGGAGAGGTCAGTCGTTCGAGTCGACTTAGGCCCACCATCCTACGCCTTCACTTTCGAAGTTTAGCAAAAGAAGTATAGGCTATGGATGGCAGGCCAATCTTCGCTCGTTCATGTTGTCTTTACGGCGACATGTCCTCCGACGTGTCCACCATAGCTTTAGCGACGGTGGAAGCTTTATGCGAAGGATGACGGGCTTATTTTTAATGAATTTGGGAAAATAATTTTGGGGGTGTAGCTCAGTTGGTAGAGCGTCCGTTTTGCACGCGGAAGGTCAGCGGTCCGATTCCGCTCACCTCCACCAAAATTTTGTTGAATTTTGTAAAAAAAATATAAATTTGTTTGCCAAATAAAGAATTATGTTTTTTTGTATAAATTGATTGAGATGGTTTTTGTGAAATTTTTCAAGCTTTTTTTAAAAAAATATTTAAAAAAGCTTGAAAATATAAAAAAACCAAGTAAGATATTTCTACATCTCGGGAGAAAGTAATCACAAAAAGTTTTGAAAAATAAATTTAAAATTCTTTGAAATTCACAAAAAATTTTCAAGATTCTTGGATCTTGGAAGGATCCCAAAACAATTCTGACGCGGAGAGTTTGATCCTGGCTCAGAATGAACGCTGGCGGCGTGCTTAACACATGCAAGTCGAACGAGAAAACCCTTCGGGGTGAGTAAAGTGGCAGACGGGTGAGTAACACGTGGGAATCTACCTTTTAGTGAGGAATACCCCAGAGAAATCTGGGCTAATACTGCATAAGTCCCTACGGGGAGAAAGACGGCCTCTTGCTGTCGCTAAAAGATGAGCCCGCGCACTATTAGCTTGTTGGTGAGGTAAAGGCTCACCAAGGCTGTGATGGTTAACCGGCCTGAGAGGGTGTTCGGTCACATTGGAACTGAGATACGGTCCAGACTCCTACGGGAGGCAGCAGTGGGGAATATTGCACAATGGGCGAAAGCCTGATGCAGCGACGCCGCGTGGAGGATGAAGGTCTTCGGATTGTAAACTCCTGTTAAGTGGGAAGAAATCTTTGCAAATAATACTTGCAGAGGATGACGGTACCACTAGAGAAAGCTCCGGCTAACTTCGTGCCAGCAGCCGCGGTAATACGAAGGGAGCAAGCGTTATTCGGAATTACTGGGTGTAAAGGGCGCGTAGGCGGTTAATTAAGTCAGTTGTTAAATTCCTTGGCTCAACCGAGGATCGGCAGTTGATACTGATTGACTAGAGGGCAAGAGAGAGAAGTGGAATTCTCGGAGTAGCGGTAAAATGCGTAGATCTCGAGAGGAACACCAGTTGCGAAGGCGGCTTCTTGGCTTGTCCCTGACGCTAAAGTGCGAAAGCGTGGGGAGCAAACAGGATTAGATACCCTGGTAGTCCACGCCGTAAACGATGATCACTGGATGTGGGTTTTGCTTGCAGAATCTGTATCGAAGCTAACGCGTTAAGTGATCCACCTGGGGAGTACGGTCGCAAGATTAAAACTCAAAGGAATTGACGGGGGTCCGCACAAGCGGTGGAACATGTGGTTTAATTCGACACTACGCGAGAAACCTTACCTAGGCTTGACATGTAATTGCTACTTGTAGAAATACAGGGTTTCAGGTTTACCTGAACGGTTACACAGGTGCTGCATGGCTGTCGTCAGCTCGTGTCGTGAGATGTTGGGTTAAGTCCTTTAACGAGCGCAACCCTTGTCGTCAGTTGCTACCCTTTTAGGGGCACTCTGGCGAGACTGCCTAGGAAACTAGGAGGAAGGTGGGGATGACGTCAAGTCCTCATGGCCCTTATGTCTAGGGCGACACACGTGTTACAATGGCCAGAAACAATGAGATGCGATCTTGTGAAAGCTAGCTAATCTCTTAAAGCTGGTCTAAGTTCGGATTGGAGTCTGCAATTCGACTCCATGAAGTTGAAATCGCTAGTAATCGCGTATCAGAACGACGCGGTGAATACGTTCTCGGATCTTGTACACACCGCCCGTCACACCACGAAAGTCGTTTGCACCCGAAATCGCCTTAACTAACTCGTAAGAGAGGTGGGCGCTTAAGGTGTGGATGGTGATTGGGGTGAAGTCGTAACAAGGTAGCTGTAGGAGAACCTGCGGCTGGATCACCTCCTTTCGAGGGAGATTATAAAGCCTTTTGGTTATTAAAGGTGTGAAAAAAAATGAATTATAAGATCCTTTCAAGGTCCAAGTTTTTATTTAACTTGAAATTTTTTCGAAGATACTTTGTGTTAGAAGTGTCTTCAAAAAAAAATCTTTTTTGTGAATTTAGTTGAAAATTTATAAGTTCTTTGAAATGTTTGTAGTCCGTAATTTATAGCGGATTTTTTATACGACTTAGCATATTTAAAATTTGTAAATAATTGAAAAGAGCGTTTGGTGAATGCCTTGGTATCAGGAGTCGATGAAGGAGGTGGAAGGCTGCCATAAGCTTCGGGGAGCTGCCAATCAAGCTTTGATCCGGAGATTTCCGAATGGGGAAACCCACCCAGGAAAATCCTGGGAACTTTTATCTGAATACATAGGGTAAAAGAGACAACGGTGTGAACTGAAACATCTAAGTAACACCAGGAAAAGAAAACGAATGTGATTCCCTAAGTAGTGGTGAGCGAAACGGGAACAGCCTAAACTTATGCTGTGTAAGCCTGCATGCGTTGCAGTATAGGTGTTGTGGGAGTTGTTTGCTAGACATGCAGAGTCTAGATTATTTTTGTTGATTTAGTTGAATGTCTTGGAATGGGCAACCGAAGAAAGTGAAAGTCTTGTAAATTAAAAATCAATTAAAAATATTAACAAATTTCCCGAGTATCACGGAGCACGTGAAATTTCGTGAGAATCTGCCCCGACCATGGGGTAAGGCTAAATACTCCCTGATGACCGATAGTGAACAAGTACTGTGAAGGAAAGGTGAAAAGAACCCCGGGAGGGGAGTGAAATAGAATCTGAAACCAAACGTTTACAAGCTATGGAAGCGATATATACGTATGCGCGACCATGTGCCTTTTGCATAATGAGCCAACGAGTTGCTCTTACGTTGCAAGGTTAAGTTTAGAAAGAATGGAGCCGTAGCGAAAGCGAGTCTTAATAGGGCGATTAGTAACGTGAGGCAGACCCGAAACCTAGTGAGCTATCCATGGACAGGATGAAGTCTTGGTAATTCGAGATGAAGGTCCGAACCAGTGTGGGTTGAAAACTGCTTGGATGATCTGTGGATAGGGGTGAAAGGCCAATCAAACTAGGAAATAGCTGGTTCTCCCCGAAATATATTTAGGTATAGCCTTGTTCGATGATTTGCGGAGGTAAAGCACAGTTTAGGCTAGGGGGCATAAGCTTACCAAACCTTTACTAACTCTGAATACCGTAAATTTAGGACAGGAGTCAGACTGCGGGGGATAAGCTCCGTAGTCGAGAGGGAAACAGCCCAGACCATTAGTTAAGGTCCTTAAATGTCCATTAAGTGGTTAAAGATGTGGAAATACACAGACAGCCAGGAGGTTGGCTTAGAAGCAGCCATCCTTTAAAGAAAGCGTAACAGCTCACTGGTCAAGTGTTTTTGCGCTGAAATATAAACGGGGCTTAAATGGATTACCGAAACTATGGCTGATGCTTTTAGCATCGGGGTAGGGGAGCGTTCTTTAACAGATACAAGTTTAACCGTAAGGATAGATGATGTTGGTTAAAGAAGTGAGTATGTTGGCATGAGTAACGAAAAAACAGGTGAAATTCCTGTTCGCCGTAAGCCCAAGGGTTCCGTGAGAAAGGTTTATCCACTCAGGGTTAGTCGATACCTAAGCCGAGGCCAAATGGAGTAGGCGATGGAAGGCAGGTTAAATATTCCTGCACCACTTTTTTACGTTTGAGTGATTGGGGTGACGCAGGAGGATAAGTCTACCTGGTATATGGGTTACCAGGCTAAGCAGTTAGAAGGATTTCAGAGGCAAATCCATGAAGTCATTACTTTGAGCTGTGATGGGCATATTAATCTAAGCGAGAGATATGTTAGATTGAGTCCACGCTGACTAGAAAAACCTCTAGCGAGTAAAAGAGTGATCGTACCGTAAACCGACACAGGTGGGCGAGCTGAGTATGCTAAGGCGTTGAGATAATTCCCATTAAGGAACTCGGCAAAATAGCCTCGTAACTTCGGGAGAAGAGGTGCCAGCGCCGTTATTTTGCAAAAAAGAAGCGGAGGCTGGTTGCAACAAAGAGGCCCAAGCGACTGTTTAACAAAAACACAGGGCCATGCAAACTCGTAAGAGGAAGTATATGGTCTGACGCCTGCCCAGTGCTGGAAGGTTAACAGGAGGTGTTAGCTCTTCGGAGCGAAGCGCTGAATCGAAGCCCCAGTAAACGGCGGCCGTAACTCTAACGGTCCTAAGGTAGCGAAATCCCTTGTCGGGTAAAATTCGTCGGATTAATTGCCCGAATGTCGTGGTGACACGGCATTAGTACACTGGCTAATATCGGGGAAGGCTAAGTTTTGATTTTATAATCAAGATAAGCTAATCCCGAGGGAACCTTGAATTTTTCAAGGACCTGTAACGACTGATCCGAAAGGTGAGGCGTACAACATAAGTTGACGCAATACGCCAGCTCTTGTCGAAAGGATAAAACATATGGATTTTGCCTCTTATATTACTGGTTTTGTGGATGGAGAAGGTTGTTTTTCGATTTCGTTTAATTTAAGAGCGAAGCTCAAAACCGGAATTGAAGTTAGACCAAGTTTTTCAATTTCTCAAAATAAAAGAAGCTTAGGTGTTTTAAAAGAGATTCAGGCTTTTTTAAATTGTGGTTTTATTAGATTTTCAAAACGAGATCAAACTTATAAGTTCGAAGTTCGTTCGATAGATGATCTTGTAAGGAAGATCGTTCCACATTTTAAAAAGTTTCCTCTAAAAACATTTAAGCAAAAGGATTTTGAGAGTTTTGTGCAAGTTTGTGATTTAATTTTTAAATCTAAACATTTAAATCACGATTATTTGTGTAAAATAATTGAATGGTCTTATACAATGAATTCATCCGGAAAAAGAAAGTATTCAAAGGCAAAACTCCTAAGTGTTTTGGACAAGATGAAGAGATAGTCTGATCCCTTGTGAAAGCAAGGTAAACATAAATGAAGTTCCGACCTGCATGAATGGCGTAACGATTTGGGCGCTGTCTTGATGGGAAACTCAGTGAAATTGTAGTCTCGGTGAAAATGCCGAGTACCCGCAGTAGGACGGAAAGACCCTGTGCACCTTTACTATAACTTGACATTGATTTTTGGATTGGTATGTGTAGGATAGGCGGGAGACTTTGATGTTGTGGCGCTAGCTGCAGCGGAGTCGTCCTTGAAATACCGCCCTTATTGATTTGGAAATCTAACTTCTGCCCGTTATCCGGGGGAAAGACATTGTCTGGTGGGTAGTTTGACTGGGGTGGTCGCCTCCCAAAAGGTAACGGAGGCGTTCAAAGGTTCCCTCGTGACGAATAGAAATCGTCAGAAAGAGTGTAAAAGCAAAAGGGAGCTTGACTGCGAAACATACAGGTTGAGCAGGTACGAAAGTAGGATTTAGTGATCCAGTGGTTCCAAATGGAAGGGCCATTGCTAAACGGATAAAAGGTACGCCGGGGATAACAGGCTGATCTCCTCTAAGAGTCCATATCGACGAGGAGGTTTGGCACCTCGATGTCGGCTCATCGCATCCTGGGGCTGGAGAAGGTCCCAAGGGTTTGGCTGTTCGCCAATTAAAGCGGTACGCGAGCTGGGTTCAGAACGTCGCAAGACAGTTCGGTCCTTATCCACTGTGGGCGTAGGATATTTGAGAGGAGCTGTCCCTAGTACGAGAGGACCGGGATGGACGAACCTCTGGTATTCCAGTTGTTTACCAAAAGCAACGCTGGGTAGCCAAGTTCGGATGAGATAACCGCTGAAAGCATCTAAGTGGGAAACTCACCTCAAGATTAGATATCCCGTATTACTAAGCAATCAGATGAAGCTTCGGTTTCTGAAGAAAGTGTGTGATACTTTGAAGATTCCTCAAAGACTATGAGGTTGATAGGCTGGGTGTGTAAGTGCAGTAATGTATTTAGCTAACCAGTACTAATAGATCGATAGTTTTATTTACGCTTTAAAAGTTTTTAAGAATGCGATTCGTATAAAATTTTGTTATTACGGATTATGGATTACAAACAATTTCAAGGTTTTTAGGTTTGAAAAATTTTAAAAATTTCCTGGTGGCGATAGTGATGGGGCCACACCCGTTCCCATTCCGAATACGGTAGTTAAGCCCATTACGCCAACGATACTCGGCTGGCAACGGCCCGGAACAATAGGTACTGCCGGGAATTAAATTAAAAGCCTCGAAAATATTTTCGAGGCTTTTTTTTATGCATAATTTTTAAAAAATCTTTTTATTGAGTTTTTAAAACTATCTAATTATCTTCATTTTCATGAAGTTCAAAAAATTATTTTTTTTAATCTTTATTTTTGCTTCAGCCTTTTTAGTTTTTAAAGAAATAGGAAAAAATTTTATGAAGAAACCTATTTTTGTCATTCAAAAACATGATGCCACAACTCTTCATTATGATTTTCGGATAGAAGTAGATGGTGTATTGAAATCGTGGGCTGTTCCAAAAGGTCCTTCATTAAATCCAAAAGATAAACGTTTAGCAATTATGACGACTGATCACAAAATGAGTTATGCAAAATTTGAAGGAGTTATTCCTGAAGGTGAATATGGTGCTGGAACTGTTATGATTTGGGATAAAGGAACTTATAAGAATATAAAAGAAAAAGATGGTAAAATTGTACCAATTAAAAAATGTTTAAAAAACGGCAGTGTTGAAATTTTTCTTGATGGTGAAAAATTAAAAGGTGTTTTCGCGTTGGTAAAAATGCAAAATAGCGATAAAAATTGGTTGTTGATTAAAATGAAAGATGAATATGCGGATGATAGAAAAAATATTGTAAAATCTGAATCTAAATCAGCGGTTACAAACCGTACGTTAAAAGAAATAGAAAAAAATGTTAAAACAAAATAAGTTATATTTTAATTTTTCAATTAGTTGAATAGTTTTTAGCGCACTTTTTTCTTTTTTTTATTTCAAACTTGATGTTAAAATCAAATTCTTTATTCAGTTGTTTTCTCGTGATTTTATATATGTTTTTTACATTGACTATGTTGTTTTAAATTACTAATATTGTACAGGTTTTTATTTCTTTATTTTTAATCGAAGGAGTTTGTTATGAAAATAATGAAGATTTTTTTTGCGATAATTTTAAGTTTAAATTTAAATGCATTAACAGAAAAAAGTAGCGATGCCTTTTCTGAATTGAAATCAAAAAATATTGATTGTGTCTCAATTAGGTTGTCAGTCACCAAGGATGAAGAAAATTTCAATCAAGATCTTTGGTTAGAAGTTGAAAGTTTAGCAAAAAAATTTGATGTTGATTTCAAAGAATTTAAGAATGATGATGGTTTAATTGATAAAAGTGTTGATTTGATTAAAACCGTTTATGAATTAGTCAAAGATGAAAAAACTCTTCATGGAAACTTAGATATTTCTTTATTTGCTAAGCGAGATGAGGAGGAAAAAAAGGTTATTGAATCAGATGAAATAATATTAGCATTTTTTGTTGAAAGAGATGAAAAAGATTTTGACCAAAATAAATGGGAAAAAATTGTTGAGAGTGGAGTTGAATTAGCTAGATATGGAGAAAGCTCAGAAGAGTTTAATGAAGAATTCCTTTCAAAAATAAAAGAATTAATTCAAGCTTTTTATGATTTTGGAAAATATAACAATGATGTTTTAGAAATTAAATCATAAATTTAGAAGAATATTTAAATTTATAAGCCGCAAGTTTTATCTTGCGGCTTTTTTGTTTTAAGGTGTTTAGGTTTGGAATTTAAAAAAACTTGAAGTTTAAATGTATTTTATGTTTTCTTAAACAATCATATAAGGGATAAATTTAGTTCTAAACCAAAAGGGGAGGCGATGTTTAAATCAATTTTGGTTGCGACTCTTTTTATAAATCTTTTTTGTATCACAAATGTTTTTGCAGATGAAGAAGATCTTATCGAAAAAAAAGAAGTTACTTCTACTCGAATAATTAACATAAAAAATGTTTGTGGTTGTTCTGCTGCTATTGTTGTTATTGCTGCTGGGGTTACCATTACAGCAGCTGTAGTTGTTGGCGGTGTTATCTTGGCTGTCCGTTCTTTTGATATTCCAGATATAGATCTTTCTAATTTTCATAATTTTGATTGGTCTGAATTTTGGTCTGAATTGTGGCCTGATAGGGATTGGCATTTTCCAGATTTCGATGATTGGATAAATGATATATTTGGATGGTTATTTAAAAGGAAGGGATTATGAAAATAAAGATTTTTTTGTTTTATATTATGATCATTTCTTTAGGTTTTTGTTCTTTTTACATGATTTTATCATTTTTTCCATTGAGATATTTACCTGGAAAAAATATTTTTTATATAAAAGATACATTTATAAAACCGAGAGTTTTATTTCATGCGTCAAAAAATAAAAATATAAAAGTTTTAGAACCAAAACAAATTCATGGAAGATCTAAAGAAGAGGGTAAATTAGTTTTTGCTACTACACATATTGGGTTTGCGTCAATTTTCATGTCCAGACATGAAGATAGTTGGCAAAAAAGTGGAAGTTTTGATAATGGTCCTTTTTATTTTATTTGTAGCGACAAAGAAAGATTTCTTAAAGAGGATATAGGAGGAGCTATTTATGTTTTGTCTTCGAAAGATTTTTATGCTGATTTGACTAAAGGTATTCGGATAAATGAATGGGTTTGTCGACATGTTGTAAAACCATTAACAAAATTAGAATTTGATTCAACTTTAAATGCTATGATGTCTTTTGGCGTACAGGTTTACTTTGTAGATAAAGAAGCATTTAATGAGATAAAAACGGTAAAAGATTATGGTCGTAAAATTATAATGAATCTAAAATCTGAAAATGAAAAAAAGGGTATAAATCCGATGCCTCTTTTTGATTACAATAAATGAAAATTTTTTGAATTTACACAAAAATATTTATAAATCCTTAATTTTCAATATCTAGAAATTTTCCAGTTTCAATATCAAGCCATTTAATAAAAGATGAATTTAATTCTATAAATAAAATTTCTATTTTAATTAGTTGATGTGTTTTTTCTTCTATTTTAAATTCTAGGGTTTCAATTAAAGTTATTTGAGTTTTTAAATTTTCTTTTCTGAATGGAGTTAATTCTTTTCCTTTCGGATTGTTTTCTATTATTTCCATCCTTTCTATCAAATTATATTTGTTTTCTTTTTCTACTATTTCAATATTTACAATTAAATATTTACTATCTTGGGTCCATAATATTTCTTTTAAGTTATAATCTTTATATTCAAAATTTAATATTTTTATTGGTTTTTCTAATTCTTTAATTTGCACCATTAAAAATTTTGTATTATCGTCAAAATATGCTGTTTTTGTTTTATCCGGTGATTCAACTTGAATTATTCCGAACAGATTTGATGTTAAGATTAAGCAGAAAATAGATAGAAAAATTTTAAGATTCATTCCTCCTCCTTTTTTATCTAGGATAAGAATTTCTGGTTTTTAATTTATTTGCAATGTCGCTTATATCTGAAGCGTTTAATAATTGAACCAGTTTTGTATTAATCGCATTGTACAATTCTCTATTGTTATACTGATTTTGTTCATCAACATACCAATTATTTTTTTGTAAAATTTGCGTTATATCTTTAGTTACTCCATTTAGTAATGTTGGATCGTTAATAATTGCTTGTTGATAATTGTAAAAATTATCACGCAGATATTGATTGTCTCTTACGTAATAGGTTATGAGATATTGTTTGATCCATTCATTTATATACTTGTCAAAAAGTTTATTTGTAATCGTTGTGTAAATTGCTCTGTTGCTTGTTCTTGTCATATTATCCGCAAAGTCAAAATAACCTTGTCTGAAATTTGAAAATCCGGCAACATTTGGCATTGGAAAATAGTAATCAGCATTCATTGATTCAAATAAAGAATCGACAATCGTTTGAATATTTGTATCAGTTGGCTTATTAAAAAATTTTGAAATATCATTTGATTGAAAAAAACTCAAGATAAATATTTTATAGTATCTGGAATTTTTTGATTGTTGTGCTAAGCCGATTTGTGCTCCAAGACCATCAACTTTTGCACCTAAGTGCATAATTGCAGTTAATTTTCCAAGGTCATAACAAATTTGTTGTATATTTATTAGCTGTGAACTTACTCTTGGATAATTATTTACTATTTTTTCTACTTCATCATAACCTATAAATTCACCCTTTATTTCTGATTCAGAAATATCATTTTTATTATATGTTCTGTATCTGAGATACATTTGGGTTAAATAACCGCTTACAGATTCTTTTAATGGGTAAAGTCGCTCCATAAAAAGAAGGCATGTTTCACTTACAATTTCTAATCTATTTGGTTTTGGAAATGAAGCGCGATTTAAAAATGTTGTATCTGTGTTGTATCGTGTAAGTGAATCTTGTAATTTTTTTAAAATTGTAAATTCATTCGTATATTTTCCGCACAATGTTTTGCTCAATGTTCCTTTAACAGCTAATTCATTTGCAGTACTTCCCCAAACTTCTCTTTCAGGTCCTTTACCTAATAAAATTGGATTTGAATATTGATCTGGATATTTATAAATCAGAGCTGCTTTAATAGCACTTGGAATGATTGAATTTAAATTGTTTAAAAAAATTATAGAAATAAAAAGTATTGATATTTTTTTCATAATTTCTCCTTACCTTTTTTAATTTTATCTAAATTTAATTTATTTAAATTAAGTTTGACAATTAAATGAAAAAATCCCAAGTTTTATCCAGGGATTTTGCTTTTTATTTTGATTTTACTTAAATATATCTTGCAAATATTTTGGTAAAATTGCTGATGCGAAATGAATTTCAGGTGAGTAATATTTCAGATTTTGTAGATTTAATAGTTTGAATTTTTCTTTTATTTCTTTTTCGGTTACAGAACTTAAATCAAATTTGGCGGCCATCATAAAACTAAATTCACCACCTTGATAAGTTGGAACAACGGCTTTATGAATTTTTACAGATTCAAATACGCTTTTAACTCTTTTGTGGATTGTTGCGATTTCTTTTGATTGATATTCAAAGGATCCACTTTGAATTGAAATGACACCATTTTTAGTTAATGCCTTTTTTACATCTTGATAAAAGGCTTCTGTTATTAATTCTTCAGCTGGACCATCAGGATCTGATAAATCCATTATTATTACATCAAAATAGTTTAAATGATTTTTAACAACTTTTTTTCCATCATCAATTATAAGATTTGTTTTTTTATTTTCAAAGGCGCCTTCAGATAAAGTAGGTATGTGCTTTTTACAAAGTTCAACAACTTCAGCATCAATTTCTACAATATATACTTCTTCTATTTCATGTTTTAAAACTTCTCTTAACGCACCTCCATCACCTCCACCTATAATTAAAACTTTTTTAGGGTTTGGATGATAAAACATTGGAGTATGTATCATCATTTCATGATAAATAAAATTATCATTTTCTGTTGTTTGAATAATTCCATCAAGAACAAGCATTTTACCAAAGAAATTTGTATCATAAATTTCGATATTTTGGAATTCAGATTTAGCAGAATATAATTTTTCTTTTGTTTTTATTCCGATTTTAAAATTGGGCTCACTATTTGGAATGTTTCTTTCAAAGAACCAGGATGAATCGTTATAATAGTCAATTCCTATTGTAAAAGATTCAGGCGTTTCGATTTCTTTTTTATTTGAAGTTAAATCAATTAATACTTGAGTTAAATCAACGAGTCCTGTTTCTTTATTGGCTTTAAATGTTTTTTGTTCATTAACAACTGTCGTTAATTTAGTATTTGTTTTTAAGGGCTCTTTTTTATATCCTCTCTTAACTTCTTGAATTTCAACGATTTCTGGTTCAAGGATATCTTTTAAATATTCAATAGCTTTTTGTGGTTTAGCTTTTGGTCCACAAGTAAACGCATCAACAGCAATATAACCATCTTCTTCAAGCCATGTATGAATTGTTATATGAGATTCTTCTAAAATAACAGCACTTGTTATTCCGGGAGGAAGTATTTCGTTTGGTGCTTCAAATTTATGTGAAATAATTTCAAGGGGACTAGCATCAGCTTTTTTTGCTGCTTCGGTTAAAAGCTTTTCTACATCTAAATCTTTTAATTTTTCAGGTTCTACACCCCAAAATTCTGCCAAAATATGAAGTCCTGCATATTGTTCACCGTTTTCATCTGAAACCCAATGAATTGAATGTTCTATATCTTTAGCATTTAATGAAATAGTAACTATTATAAAAAGACAAAATATGATTTGTTTAAAGCTTCTCATTAACCACTCCAAAAGATTATTATGAAAATAAAACAGATTTAATTTTGTATTGTACTTATAAGATCAGAGAAATCAAGGGGAATTTATATTTTGAGGGTTTAGTTTAATTTTTATTTCTTCCAAATCCGTTAAAGTTTTTTGATAACGTTCTGAATTGGAAGTGAATTCCTGATAAAGTTTATCTATTTCTTTAGTTAACATTTTTACATTACATTCACCTTGAATTAGTTCTTTAAAAACTTCTTTGTCTAAAAATAAATTTGGCAAGCCGACATAAGATTTTTGAAATATTAGTTTTGCCATTAAATAAGTAATTAGTGGAATTTTAAATGTGATTATAGTTGGAATTTTTAATAAAGCTAAAAATAAGGTTATTGTTCCTGGTTTTGAAATCGCGATACAGCAAGAACTCAATTTTTCAAAAAGTTTTTCATCATCTTTTATAACTTCTATTTTATTTTTTAAATTATATTTTTTTATTTCCTGTTCTATTTGTTCCTTTGAAATATATTCAGCAATTGGCAAAATAAAAGATATTTCAGGATGTTTTTTACTTATAATTTGTGCTACTTCTAAAAAAATAGGCAACATTATTTTTATTTCACTTTTACGTGAACCTGGACAAAGTGCGATTTTATTTTCTTTTTTAGTATTTGCATCAAGATAAGGTTTAATTTTTTCATATCCAGGCCAACCAAGAAATTCAGTTTCAAGGCCTTGCTTTTTGTACCAATTAGCTTCAAATGGATAAACAACAATTGTTTTGTCGGAGTAATTTTTGAAAAAATAATCTAAGCCCCATTTCCCCCATATCCACATTTCTGGCGGAGCAATGTATGTAATTTTAATTTCAGGTTTGCTTTTCTTTAATTTATACATCAAAGGAATGTTTGTGAGTGGACAATCGATTAAAATCACTTCACTAAAATTATTTTCTAAAATGTAGTTTGATAATATCTTTAATCCATACCAGCGATCGGGAAGGTTTTTGATGAATTGTATTGGGCCGACAGCGCCTAAAATTAGATTTTTATAGTTATCATAAATTTGTGCGCCAGCTTTTTGTAAATTTTGGCCTCCAATAGCTTCGCATTTAATGGGATTTTCTCCATCCCGTTCACCCTGCCTGCCCGACGAAGCCTTGGCGTAGACTGGAGCTTGTCGAAGGGTTAAGTACCATGCTCCAATTTGTTCGGCAGATGTTTCTCCTGTTACCATGAATATTTTGTGTGTATTGTGTGTATTTTGTGTTGCAAATATAGGGGTAAAATTAAGATTTATTGTTAGAAAAATAAAAATATTTAGTTTAATTAAGTTTTTTAGCATAAAATAAGCCTTATTAGTGTTAGTGAAAGCTTTAATTAATTAAAAAGAATAGGAATTAGCCGTGTATTTGTCAAAATATTTAGCTGTTTGTGGAGTTTGTTCCAGAAGACAGGCTACCCAATTAGTAAAAGATGGTAGAGTTTATGTTAATGATAAAATAGAAACGCAACCTAATTATTTTGTCAAACCGGGTGATGAAGTAATTTATGATGGTGAAATTATAATATCGCAAAAAAAAGTTTATGTTTTGCTTAATAAGCCCAAAAATTATGTAACAACGAGAAGTGATGAAAAAGGTAGAAAAACAGTTTTGGATTTAATTAATTTAAAAAATGATTTAAAAATTTATCCTGTTGGTAGATTAGATAGAGAAACAACGGGTTTGCTGTTACTAACAAATGATGGTGATTTGGCCTATAAACTTTCACATCCAAAATTTAAAATAGAAAAAAGATACAGAGTTTTATTGGATAAAAATTTAACTAAAAAAGATATTGAGCGATTGTTGATTGGCTTTAAATTGTATGATGGATTTACAAAATTTGATCATGTTTATTTTGATCAGCAAAAATCAAAAAAAGATGTAATTGTTCAGTTGCACAGTGGGAAAAACAGAATTATTAGAAGGATGTTTAAACATCTTGGTTATGACGTAAAAAAATTGGACAGAATTTTTTACGCCGGGTTGCAAAAAAAAGGGTTGCTTGTTGGTAAATGGCGTTTTTTAAGCAAGCAAGAAGTTGAGGCTTTACAGGGATTGTAAAATAAAAAAATTAAAACTCGGCGTGCCCGGGATAACGAGGAAACGGAATTACATCTCTAATATTTTCCATGCCTGTTACAAATAAAACAAGTCTTTCAAATCCTAAACCAAAACCGGCATGTGGTACTGTTCCATATTTTCTTAAATCCAAATACCACCATAAAGTTTTTGGATCGATTCCCATTTTTTTAATTTTTTCTTCTAATATTTCAAGCCGTTCTTCACGTTGTGAGCCACCAATAATTTCTCCAACGCCTTCAACTAAAATATCCATCGCTGCAACTGTTTTTCCGTCATCATTGTTGCGCATGTAAAAAGCTTTTATTTCTTTTGGATAAT
Source organism: bacterium (assembly GCA_043818275.1). Lineage (GTDB taxonomy): Bacteria > Babelota > Babeliae > Babelales > JAUWHS01 > JAUWHS01. The sequence continues at coordinate 26,702 of JBDRFY010000005.1, forward strand.
CAATAACGATTACAGGTTTTTTGAAATGTTCTTCCGCTAAATAGCGTTCATGTTCTGTTTGCAAATCCATTCCCCATTTAACAGGAAATTCAAATTTCTTTTTTGCGTTTTGTAAAATTTCTATTGCTTTTGTGTATGGCAAGCGTTCAAATTTTGAATCAACAACATGTTCCAGCTTTTTAATTAAGCCTTTACTTATAAACTTATCAAAAAGTTGTAAATCATCTTTACAATTTTCAAGCGCATATTTTATACAATATTTTAAATATTCTTCAGCACAATCCATATCATCATTCAAATCTGCAAACGCCATTTCGGGTTCAATCATCCAAAATTCGGCCAAATGTCTAGATGTATTTGAATTTTCTGCTCTAAAAGTTGGTCCAAATGTATAAACATCAGACATTGCGCACGCATAACATTCTGCCTCAAGTTGTCCCGAAACTGTTAAAAAAGTTGGTTTGTCGAAAAAATCTTTCGAATAGTCAACCTCATTTTTGTTGATCATTGGTGGCTTTATTAAATCAAGAGTTGTGACTTTAAACATTTCGCCTGCGCCTTCACAATCACTTTCTGTAATTATTGGAGCATTTATGTATAAAAATCCTTTTTCTTGAAAAAATTTGTGTGTGGCAAAAGACAGCGCATTTCTTACTCGTGTAACAGCTCCTATTGCGTTTGTTCGTGGACGTAAATTTGCAATTGTTCTTAAGAATTCAAAGGAGTGTCGTTTTTTTTGTAGAGGATAAGTTTGTGCATCACATTTTCCAAGTAATTCAATTTCAGTTGCTTTTATTTCAAACGCCTGTTCTTTTCCTGGGCTTTTGACAACTTCGCCAGTAACGCTGACAGAACATCCGGTTGTTAAATCATTAATTATTTCTGTGTAATTTTGGGTATTCTCATCAGCAATTATCTGCAGATCTTCCAGTTGTGAACCATCATTTAAATCAAGAAATGAAAAAGTTTTTTGATTTCTGACTGTTTTTAACCAGCCTTTTACTGTGATTTTTTTACCGATATCTGTTTCTTTAATTTGATTTATTTTAATTCTCATATTTTTTAACTCCTTACAAACATTTTATTTTGTCATTTAGTATGACAAAATTGTTTGAAAATGCGAATTCTGAAAGAAGAGGGGCTTATATAAAACAAGCCCCTCTTCTTTTGCTTATAAAATAGGTAGAGATATTTTTGTTGGCCATGCGCTTGACTGAACTTCTCCAATATGCGCTTTTTTCAAAAAGAACATACATAACCTTGATTGACCGATTCCGCCACCGATGGAAAGAGGCATTGTGTCATCGAGTATTTTGCTATGGAATTCCTGGGTTAAGATATGTTCCTGACTCATCAGTTTTGCTTGTTTTATTAATGCTTGCTTATCTACACGAATTCCCATTGAAGAAATTTCTAAAACATCTTTTCTTACATCATCCCAAACAAGAATATCTCCGTTTAATCCAAATGTTTTTTCGCCTGTTTGAGTTGACCAGTCATCATAATCTGATGCGCGCAAATCGTGTGGTTTTCCAGATGATAAAGGATGACCAATTCCAATTACAAAAACAGAGCCATATTTTTTTGTGATTAATTTTTCTCGTTCTTTTGAGCTTTTTTCTGGAAACATATCCAATAAATC
>JBDRFY010000006.1:0-32409 GCA_043818275.1 bacterium
ATGTTTTGTATGTGCCCCTGTCCAATACATCATAGCTGCAATATACTAAAATATCTCGAAGCTAACAAATTGGGTTTATTCAGATGAGCTTTCATCCCCAGGCTTTAAAGCCATGGGGTTTTCAGCTCATGTTAAATAAAATATGACACAAAAACTTCTTTATTGCACCTGGAAATTTTCTTTGATATTGTCGATTTAACCAATCAGAGCAAATTTAATAAAAAAGGAGAAACTATAAATGGATAATCATTATGAAGAAATCAGCACAAAAAGCTGGGGCAAAAGTCTAAAAGAATCACTTCAAGGCTTAATGATCGCTCCACTACTAATAATCTTTTCAATTATACTTTTATATCACAACGAAGGAAGAATTAACTTATCGAAAGTAGCTCAAAAAGCAATTCAAATTAGCAATAAAGAAATAAATAAAAATCCTGAAATTGAAGGAAAATTAGTAAGTACCACAGGATTAGTACAAATAAACGAAAAAATAGGTGGCTATAAATTCTTAAAACAAGGTGAATATCTAGCCATAAAAAGAACTGTAATGATGTACAGTTGGAAAGAAATTCAAAACTCTAAAACAACAACTACTTTAAAGGGAGAAAAAATAACGAAACAAATTTATGACTATAAAAAACAATGGGTTGAAAACCCACAAAATTCTTCTAGTTTTAAAATTACAAACGGTCATATAAATTCTGAAAAAACTATTCCTGATTTTACAAAAACAACTGAAAAAGCTTTATTGGGAATATATAATATTGATTTATCATCAATAATTCTCCCAACATTCAATCCTTTAAAGCTAAATGAACAGAACATTGACTTGCCAGAAAATTCATCTGCATCCCAAACACCTAATCAAATAAAAACAATTATTTATTCTACAACGCCAATTAAAAATACAGACTACATTTTTATAAGCAATGACGGACAAAGCTCAATTGATAATCCTAAAATCGGAGATTTTCGCATTTATTATTCAGTATTACCAGTTAACACTGAATATACATTAATGGGAAAACTCACAACAGAAAAAATTGTGCCTTATTACTGCCAAGATAATTCTACATTATATCGTTTATTCAAGGGAACAAAAGACAATGCAATTCAGGTATTAAAACAGGAACATAAACAAATTTCATGGATACTTCGCCTTATATCTTTTATTATGCTCTGGATAGGATTTTTATTGTTTTTGGCGCCTATCCTTAACCTATTAACAATAATTCCCATTTTCGGTACCATTACAAAAACCGTAACCGCTTTAGCAACATTTCTTATTTCAATATTATTGTGGATAAGTTTTATTTTAATTTTTATGATTTTTCATAATATTATAACGTTAATTATTGCAATATCATTGTTAATAACTATAGTTGTTTATACATTCGTTTATTATAAAAAAAAGAAAAAAGTTCAATTGGAGCAATAAATGTTAAGAAAAAATATTGGTGAAATTCTTGTTGAGCTTAATGTCATAAATCAAAATCAATTAGATGAATACGGTGAAGAACAAAAAACAACAGGCAAAGAAATAGATCAAATTTTGCTGGAAAAAAAATTAATAAATAAAACAGATCTCGCAAAAGCTTTGGCTATGCAAGCCGGCTTGCCATTCATTGAAAAAATTTCAGACCAGATGGCTGACACTGAAACGCTAGGTAAAGTGCCATTAAAATTTTTACGTCAACACATAATTATTCCAATAATGTTTGAAGGCAAAAAAATCGTAGTCACGGCAAATCCAAAAGATCTTCAACCATTAGACGATTTAACTTTATTACTTGGACGAGATATTGGTTATGCGGTTTCCACTCCAGAAATAATTACAGACGCCATTAATAAATATTATCCCCTTGAGGGGGGCAGAGAAGCGATGGAAAAACTTCCCGAAGAAGGGGAAGAAGCCGAATTTGATTTAGGAGCGATTGAAGAAAAAGACATAATGGAAATGGCTTATGAAGCTCCAATTGTAAAACTCGTAAATCATATCATTTATCAGGCCGCAAAAGAAAATGCTTCAGATATTCACATAGAACCATTTGAAAAAGAATTGAGAGTCAGATACCGGATTGACGGACAAATGTACGAAAAAATGATTCCTCCCAAAAGATATCAGGGAGCAATAATTTCCCGTATAAAAATTATGGCAAATTTAAATATCGCTGAAAAACGTTTACCTCAAGATGGCCGAATTCAGATTAAAGTCGCCGATCGGCCAATTGATCTTCGTGTGTCTATTTTACCATGCAGTTTTGGTGAACGTGTAGCTATACGTTTACTCGATAAAACAAAGGGTATAATTAATCTTGATCAATTAAATTTAAGCAAAAGAAATCACGAAGTTTTATTGAAATCAATAGAACATCCAAACGGAATCATTTTAATAAGCGGTCCAACCGGATCCGGTAAAACAACAACTTTGTATGCTATTTTGAATCGATTAAATCAGGAAGATGTAAATATTATAACAGTCGAAGGCCCTGTAGAATATACATTAAAAGGAGTTAATCAGGTTCAGGTTAATGAAAAAATTGGGTTAACTTTTGCCGCAGCTCTGCGATCTATTTTGCGTCAGGATCCAGACATTGTACTTATCGGAGAAATTCGCGACGTTGAAACAGCGCAAATCGCAACTCAGGCAGCGCTTACCGGTCACCTGGTTTTAAGTACAATTCACACAAATAATGCCCCTGCAACTTTAACCCGTTTGATTGATATGGGAGTTGAACCATTTTTAATCGCTTCTTCACTCATTTCTGTAATTTCACAAAGATTAGTCAGAAGATTATGTGATCTATGCAAACAACCATACAAACCAAATGAAGAATTGCTAAAAAAAATTGGTCTTACATTACAACAAGCAGAACAAATTACATTTTATAAAAATGTTGGGTGTGATGAATGTCTGAATACTGGATTTAAAGGTCGTTTGGCTATTTTTGAACTTATGGAAATAACTCATGCAATCGCTCACTTAATTATGGAAAAAGCTGATGCGTCAATTATAAAACAAGCAGCATTAAAAGAAGGAATGATAACACTTGGTACGGATGGACTTCGTTTAGTTAAAGAAGGACTGACAACGATTGATGAAGTTCTTTCTGTGGCATTTGTGGATGTAGAAAGTGAATTATAAAGCTTTTTCCTTAATTGAAATACTTTTTGTAATTTCAATAATTTTTATTATAACCACAACTTCTTTTTATCGTTTTTCTTTTTTCAATAAATTTATCGTAAAAAATGAAGTAGAAAATTTATTCAGCACAATGTCTTTTTTACAACAAAAAGCAATAGCCAGCAATGTGGAACAAAAAATATTTTTTGTTCTAAAAACAAATTCATATTTTTATTTTTCAAATGACAAGAAAAACAATCACAATCTGGCAAACAAGGTTAAATTTGATTTTATAAAAGGCGCTTTGGGTCCACCATCATCCCCGGTAAAGCCTATAAAAAAATAACAACTTTTAAAACAGATAAAAATGGTTTTAATTTTGCAACTTTTTATCCGAATGGCCAAATTGATACAGGAACAATTTATCTTGTAGATAAAAATTATAAATCAATGTTTGCTCTAACTTCGCCAATTTCTCAAGTCTCTTATTTAAGAAAATATCAATATTTAAAAAACAAGTGGTTAATTGTTTAGTATTATGTTTGCAAAATTTTTAAAAGTTTTATTTGCCCTGTCGTTAGGTATAATTCCGGCAATCTGGGTCATGCAAAATGATGAACGGGTAAAACAATATGTTATACAAAAATTAATTCCGAATTTAGAAAAATCCTGGAACACAAAAATAGAATTTCGGGATTTGGATATTAATTTTTTTACCTCATCAATTTATTTAAAAAAAGGACAATTCTCTTTTTTATGTGACTCAAAATGCATATGGAAATTTGACTATGGTAAAATTCGAATATCAAAAATATTATCTTTAATTAAAAGAAAAATTTATTTAGATTTCATTTTTGATAATTTTACAATAAAAACATTAAATAATATTCAGGATGCGCATTCCCAAATTTTAAAACATCTTAAAGATATTTTTGAAAGCGCGGATGAAGCAGGAATTGATATAAATTTAAAAACGCTCTTGCTTAATAATTTAAATCTGCAAATTGTAGATCCTCAAAATAATTCTTTTGAACTAAATTTTCCGGGAAGATTTTTTGGAAGAAAATTAAACATTTTTAATTCTGATAAATGGATAATATCAGCAAATATAAATAACGGTAATTTAAACATAAATGATCAAATCATATCACAAAAAATAAATGGCTTTTTTACTTTCTCTGAGCAAAAAAATGCCCCTTTTACGGCAAAATTTAAAAGTAATTTTAAATTATCACCTGATACAAATTCCATTTTTTTTGCCCAAGGGGACTTTCAAAACAATAATTTAATCACAAAAATAAATGTTAAGAATAGTTTATTAAGATGCGATTTAGATTCTTATTTAAATTTTGATACAAAAAATGAATCTTGGGTTAATGGAAAAATACAAATAACAGATCTGTTTTTTAAAAATTTTTTTCTGGGACAAACTGACCTAAATCTATGTTTTGATGGTAAAAAAATGATATCTAAAATCACAGTTCAATCGCATAAAAAAACAATTTTAAAAGGAAAAGCTGAAACTGTTTTTGATAAATTTAAATCCGGAATTTTTATTAAAAATGCAAATCCTGTTTTTTTAGATGAAAATATTAAACTATTTATACCTAAAAAATGTCTTCAATTAAAAGCAACTATCGATGAAAATTTTAACATTGATGCAAAATATTTTTTAAAAATATGTAAAGAAACAGAAAAAACTAATTTCTCAACTGTTGGAAAATTAAATTTAAATAAAAATTCACTAAATATTAGTGGTAATTCACCTTTTACTGACTACACAATTAAAACAAAACTGTTTCCAGCTTTTTATATCACTGATTTTAATTTTTTCAAAAAACAAGATTATTTGGTTCAACTTAAAAATAATTTTGATAATACGCTTTTAACTGGCAATATTAAAACAAAATTTCTCAGATTATTTTTGCCCCAGGAGGCGCATAAAATATTTTTAACTGATAAAAAAATATTTAAATTAAATTTATTTCAGGATTCATTTAATCCAATCAAAGGGCAACTTCTTTTTGAGGATGGGCCATTATTCTTACCAGATACTTTCAATTTAATAAAAAACTTTAAAACTGATTTTTCGTTACATTTAAATTCAAAAAAATTAATGTTTCAAAATACAGAACTTCAATTTTACAAGGGTAAAATTTATTCTCCCCAAATTAGTTTTCAATTAAATGATAACTGGGAATTAAATTCTATACATTCTCCACTGGAAATAAATGATGTTTTTATCAACTTTAATAAATTTTTTTATGGTATTTTTTATGGAAATATTTTGGCTGAAAAAAAATCAAATAAACATTTAAAGATAACTGGAGATATAATTGCTAAAAAATCACTTTTAAAAGATAATCCGTTAGCTCAAAACAATAACTATAATTTGCAAGATATAAACAGAACAAGACAAACAGACATGGATTTTGAGTTAGATATTAATTTATCAAATCAAACCCCTATAACAGTCAAAACTAATTTTTTAAATGCTCAATCCAATTTTGATTTAAAAATAAAAACATCAAAATTCAAGGATAAAAGTTCTTTTTCAAAAATACTGGGTGCAATAGAAATAGAAAATGGTGAATTAGATTTTTTAAGGAATAAACTTAACATTCATCATGGCAAAATTCAATTTTTACCCAATCAGATAAATGATCCAATAATTAATATTTCTGCAAAAAATAAAATAAAAAAATATTTTATAAATATGCAAATTTCAGGCACTTTGCAAAATCCACAAATAACTCTTGAATCAACTCCAACACTTACCGAAGAACAAATTCTTGCTCTTTTGATGACAGGATCTGAAAACGCAAGTTTTCAGACTGATCTTCCAGCAATTTTAATGCAAAATTTAAACAATTGGGTTTTAGAACGAAATAATTTATTACCAAAAACAAAAAACTTTTTTGAAAAAATTACCTTGCCATTTAAATATATACAAATTACGCCAAATTTTACTGATCAAACAGGTAGGGGTGGAATTCGTGGAACAGTTTCCATTGATGTTAATAAACAATTACACGCGCAAATTCAAAAGAATTTTAATTTGCAGGAAGATTTTGCTTTTCAGGTTGAATATTTATTAAGCGATGACATTAATCTAAAAGCGATTAAAGATCAACGTGGAGAACTTGGCTCTGAGATGGAAGTTAAATTTAAGTTTTGATCCTCCGGCATCTGAGAATCATGCTCCATTTGTTCTTCTATATTATTTTTATTTATATCGATTTTTTCTAATTGCTGTAATTGCTGATTTTCTAACTGATTAATTCTTTTACCTAATTCTTCTCTTTCTCTAACCAAAAAAGCCAACTGAACCTGACTTGTTTTTAGTTTATTATTTAATTCTTCAAACTCTTTTTGCTTATCTAAACTTAATTTTTGCGTGTCATTTACACTCTGTTTCAATTCATTATTTTCCAGAGAGATCGTTTCTAAAACTTTATTTTGATCTAAAAATTTTTGTTTCATGTCTTTTTTCTTCTGAATCATATTTCTGGAAATTTTATACATCTGGCCGACTTCGTCCAAAATTGGATAAATCGTTGATTGCGCCGTTGGATATTCCTTACGCAAAGAAATTAGATCGTTGCTTATTTTTTGATGTAATTGCTGAACCGCCTGATAAGAATTTTTAGATGTTAAAGAAAAAAAATAAAAAAACAACAACGTTACAAAAAATCTATACGAAAAATGTAATTTCATCTCAACCTTCCTTTTCTCTTTTTGTTTCTATTTTAATTTAATCTTTTTTTTCGTAATATTGAATTTTAAATTGAAAAATATTCAAATTTCAATAAAAAGGAAAAGGATATTGAAAAAACGTTTCACTTTATTTTTTATTTTTTTTATTTTTTTAACCGGACAAATAATAGGATTAACAAACGTTTATTTTTCTCCTGACGATAAACCGGCAGAAAAGTTAATAGAAAAAATAAATAATGTTAAAGAAAAAATTCAGGCAGCTATTTTTGTTATAACAAATAAAAAAATAGAAAACGCTTTAATTGAAGCGAAAAAAAGAAATGTTGATATAAAAATAATCACAGACCCCGGAAGTTTGCCGACACAACAAAAACAAATCAAAAATATGCTTGAAAATAATATTCCTGTTTTTATTTACAACCCGAAAATCCCAACTATTCAAAAAACTTTTAGCGACAGAATGCACAATAAATTTTGTATTCTTGATAAATCTGTCTGGACTGGTTCTTTTAATTGGACATATTATGCAGACAATAAAAATCAGGAAAATGTAATTTTCACAACAAAAAACAAAGTTGTTTCAAACTATGAAAATCAATTTGAAAAAATAAAAAAAGAACGCTGTGAACCGTTAACGATTAAAAAGCTGGAAGAATTAATTTCCGTTCAACAAAAACCAACAAACAACGAAACAAATAAAATTGAAAATTTAAAAATTTATTCAGATTTAAAATCGAAAATTAAAAAATTGCTTGAAATCATTCAAAAACATGGAAAAGAAATAACAATTTAAATAATCTAAAAAGATCATGTAATAATTTTCATTTTTTCTTAGAATTTAAACCCACCCGCTCGCCCTGAGCGTAGTCGAAGGGTTGCGAGCAATAATAAATACAAAAAAATTTATTGTTTATGTAAAAAAACATTCGTTAAAAAAATTACAATTCAATAAATAGATTTAATTAATTTACCGCTCGTAACCCTTCGACTTTGCTCAGGGCGATCGGTGTGGGAATAATTGAAAGTTATTTTTGTAATTTTACAACTTATATATTTTTTAAACTGAAACTGATTTTAACAAATCCTGAAAATCTTTTGGTACCGGTTTTGTATATTCAAAAATTTTTTCATTCAATTCAAATGATAATTTCCAGGAATGCAATGCTTGTCTATCTATAAACTTAGATGTTTTACCATAAATAGAATCGCCAATTATTTCATGCCCAATTGCTGCAAAATGAACCCTTATTTGATGTGTGCGACCAGTAACGATTCTAACTTTGACCAGAGAGCAATCTTTATAATGTTGCAAAACTTCATAGTAACTTATTGCCTGTTTTGAATCAATTCCATGATGAGACATCATGTGACCTTTAAAAGGATGTCGGCCAATTGCATAATCAATTTTCCCTTTTTTGGGTGGATGGCCATAAACCAAGGCCAAATAAGTTTTTTTTACTTTGCGATCTTTAAACATCGCGGACAATCTAATTTGCGTTTTTATATTTTTGGCAATCAATAAAAGACCTGAAGTATCTTTGTCTAAACGATGCACAATTCCAGGACGTTGCAAATCTGTAAAACCAGCCTCTCTCATTTCTTTAAATTTATAAAGTAACCCATTAACCAAAGAAATTTTATCTGGATCATTTTGAGCAAAATGAGTTAGAAGGCCAGCCGGTTTATTTACAACAATAAAATCTGGCTGAATATCTACAAGTTCAAAATCCACTTTTTGAGGTTCAAGATTTGGCTGAATTTCTTGAGGAATTGAAATTTCAATTTCATCGTTATTTTTCAATTTATAGCTATTTTTAGCCGCAACAAACCCATTAACCTTGATTAACTTCTGAGCTAATAAATCCTGAAAATATGATCTTGAATAATCCGGATTTTGTTCAAATAAAAATTTATCAAGTCTTATTTGTTTATTTTCAAAATCACGAAAAATGAATTTTTTTGTTTCTTTTATTAAATTTGTCATTTAGTTATTTTTCATTGCTTATTTTTAAAAGGTTACTTATGTTGGGAAAACGTTAAATATTTTCGAAAAAACTGTTTTTAAGCTAAATATTATTTATAATTTAGAATATTTTGTATTAGAATATTGTCAAAAGGGGTTAAATAAGCTCGTTTTTAACGTTTTTAAGGATTCAAATGTTTCATCCAAAAGACCTATTACTAAAAATTGAAGAAAATATTGATTTTGTTTTAAAACAACATTCCGAAACAGGCAAAGAACTTTGGGAAGCGTTGCTTCATCAACATCCAGCCGATATTGCAACCTTAATAACCAGAATAAAACCCAAAAAGCAAGAGATTTTATTCAAAAAACTTTCTCAAAATTTAATGATTAATGTTTTTGCTGAACTTCCACTCAATATACAACTCTTTTTATTAAATAAGCTTGATACAGAACAAATCACATCAATTTTACAAAACATCCACACGGACAAATTAACGGAAATACTTGATGAATTACCAGACCAGGATTTTAAAAAATATTTAAGTCTGCTGCAAAAAAAACAACGTCACCAAATTATTTCTTTATTACACCTGAGCCCACATGCTGCCGGCCGCTTAATGAACAGTGAAGTTTTAACTTTAAATAAAGACTTAACAGTTAAGAGAAGTATCACCCTGCTGCAACGGTTATCTGCTCAAAAAGAGCTTTTAAGAAGAATTTATGTAACAACAAAAGATAATAAATTAGTAGGTTACATCAATCTGGATGATCTGGTTTTAAACAAACCTGATGAAACTTTAAATAAAATTTTACACCCAAACGAACTTTGTATTGATGTTCATGAAGATCAGGAATGGGTAGCCAAACAAATGCAACATTATGGATTAATATCGGTTCCTGTCATTGACAAACAACATCATTTTTTAGGTGTAATTACAGCAGATGATGTTTTTGATGTTATTACTGAAGAAAGCAGTGAAGATGTCTATAAAATGTCTGCTGTTCCAACTATGGAATATACTTATTTTGAGACTCCCGTTTGGACTTTATTCTGGCAAAGAGGTATCTGGCTTGTAAGCTTGCTTTTATTGCAAACAATATCCAGTTTTATTATGTCTAATTTCAGTCAATTATTAGATGATAATGTTATTTTGACCTTTTTCTTAACCGCTTTAATTGGAACAGGCGGAAACGCCGGAAATCAATCTTCTGCAATATTAATTCGTGGATTAGCCACAGGAGAAATTAATAAAAAAAATGGCTTATGGGCACTGCTAAGAGAAATGAGTGTTTCTTTTATTCTCTCAATATTATTAGTAATTGTGATGTTTTTTAGAGTTTATTTTTATCACCCAAATGTCTTTATAGCTATCGCTGTTAGCGCCACTCTATTTTTCATAGTCAACCTGGCAATTCTATTAGGATCTGCCCTACCTTTAATTTTTGAAAAATTAAATATCGATCCAGCTCATACCGCTGCGCCATTTTTAGCCACATTGATGGACATTTTAGGCGTTTTAATATATTGTTTCATCGCAAGTAAAATTTTAGGCGCATAGCAATATTTTACGGGAATCATGAAAGGGGGAAATCATGAAAAAAATAATTCAAAAATTTTTTCTTTTTATTTCTTTGTTTTTTCTTTGCGATCAAGTTAATGGGATGAAAAGCATAGAGGAAGTTTTAGAATTATTAAACGAGCTTGCCGGTAAAACAAAAATAGAAAATGAAGAAGAAAAATTTAAAAAAAATACTGATCCCATAAGAATAAGCAGAAAAAGAGTTAGTTTTAGCGGTGGAGATGAAAATCTGGAAACGCTTGTTAAACAAATTGTTCTTTTTAATAATTTAAATTTAGAAACGATTGAAAAATTTGAAAATAAATTTATGGAAACTTTTTCTGATATAAATACAGCTAAAAATGCATTTGCTTATATGAAACTAGTTGTTGATAGCCATAATACTTTACTTTTAATGGATAAATTAGATTTAAATATAAATGACCTGTCGAATGGTTTTTTCAAACTTGTATGGAGAATTAAGTGGGCAGAAGATAATAAAAAGCAAAAACTTGCAGATCACAGAAAAAGAATTTTTAATACACTCATTACTTTTCTAACAGGAGTCACAGGTAAATTTAACGCCCCAGGATGGAAAATTATTCAATTACAGCAAGATGAACTTATAGAAATTGCAGAAATTATAGCAAAAATTCAAACATTTAATCCTGATTTGAAATGGCCAGAAGGCAGATTTGTAAACGGATTTCCTGTTTTCATGATAGAATAAAATCTTTTATTAAAAAAAATTAAAAACTTTCATTTTTAAAGCTTTTTCACCGTTTTAAGCTTGACAACGAACGCTGCTTTCTGTAGATTTTTATCTTATCATCACATCAAAAAGTGTTTATATTGACTTTTTTGTGAGCCGCTAGCTCAGTCGGTAGAGCAACAGCCTTTTAAGCTGTGGGTCGCAGGTTCGATCCCTGCGCGGCTCACCATCCTGCGCACCGCGAATAGCGGCGCTTCGGATGGCAGGCCAGTCATCTTCGCATGCTAAAACTTCAAAGAATATTCTGCGAAGTTTTAACGAGGTCGAAGGTGAAAACAGATTGATATTTCGCGTCCCCATCGTCTAGCCCGGTCAGGACCCAGGATTTTCATTCCTGTAACAGGGGTTCGAATCCCCTTGGGGACGCCAGTCATTTCTCAAAGCCAACCAGAAAACAATCTTTTCGGGTGTGATTTACTTAAATTAAAAAATTTAGTTTTTTGTATGAAATGACTGGCAGGCCTCTCTTCTAAAATCATAATATTTATTGTCTAATTATACTTGCAGGAAAATCATGTTTTATGTTTATTATCTAAGATCAGTAAGTTATCCAGAAAAAACATATATTGGTTATACAAGTAATCTTAAACAAAGGTTTGCATATCATAATGCAGGAAAGTCTGTTTATACCGCTCAGTTTAAGCCGTGGAAAATTATTGGATTTCTTGGATTTGATCAAGAAGTAAAAGCGATTAATTTTGAACGTCATTTAAAATCAAATGCCGGCCGAATATTTTTACGACGTTATTTTTGTGATTAATGGAGTGTTAACTGTAATTAATAGTGTTTTTGGGTTTTTCAGATAAACTTAAAGCAACCAGTTTTGAAAAATATTTAAAATCTGGTGCAGGAAGAGCCTTTGCATCAAAACATTTTTTGTGATAATTTAATTTAAATTATTTATATTGCCTTAAATTTAATTAAATAAGGAAAAATGCATGAAGATTATAAAAAATATTTTACTGGTTGTAGGACTATTTTTAGGAGCTAGTATCAGTTTTGCATTTAGCGCCACGGCCAAAAAGACCGAAAACCCTAATGCTTGGGTGCCTACAGGTCCCACTCGCGAAGATATCGAGGCAGGCAATTTCCGTTCTCACGATATGTTTGAAAAGAGGGATAGATGGAAGGAACTTAAAGTGGCCATTGAAAAAAACGATCTTACAAAAGTTAAAGATCTGATTGTCAAAGGCGTTGATCTTGAAGTTACAGATTATTTTGGTAACACTGCTCTAATGATGGCTGCAAAAAACGGTTATGCTGATATCGTCAGCGAACTCATAAACGCAGGGGCTGAAATTGGTACTGCTATGTATACGATGTATGCTAATGGTGAGACAGCGCTTTTTTATGCTTGCAACGGTGGCCATACTGAAACCGCAATAATTCTTATAAATAAAGGTGCTGCTAAAAAAGAGCAGAATTTAGAACACCTTTTTACATCTGCCATGGCTGAAGGCCATCGTGAAACTGTAATAACTCTTATAAATAAAGGTGCTGCTAAAGACGAAAAGAATTTAGGAAGCCTTTTTACGTCTGCCGTATTTGAAGGCGATAATGAAATGGTTAAAGCTCTTATTGACGGGGGTGCTATCTTTGATCGTTTTACCATACAAATTGCCTCGATGAGCCAAAAGTGCTCTGTTGAGATTATGGCTAAAATCAATAACCTCCCTCCTGAATCTGTTTCCAATTAAAGGTTCACATACCTATTAGTTTGGGCCGTCATCCTATGCTCTTCGCTAAAGCTTGTAGCTACGGATGACAAGCCATTATTCTCCAAGTTTTCAACTACTTAAATCAGAGTTTTTGCTAAAAACTTTTTTTGGTGATAATTTAACTTTAATCGGTTTAATCATGTTAAATCCAAAAAATTTAGAGTAAAACCATGACAAACAAATTTTTAGGAATCTTTCTGCTTCTCCTCGGTTTATCTTTTTTTATCCCGGCAGTATTCAGAATCTTCATGAAATTAGCTGTTATTTTTTTAGGTCTGTTTTTAATTTACAAGGGATTGCAATTAGTAGGTGCTCATTCAGTTTTATTTCATGTTGACAGATTCATTGATCGAATAATGACTTTATTTCAATAAATCTAATTTATTCTTCTATTTTTAACGTGTCTAAATATTATGTTGTATTTGTTCTGTCAGTTTTGCTACCTTATCTCTAGTTTTATGAAAATGTAATTATTTACTAAATCAAAAAAAGGAGTAACCATGGCTGACATGGAAAAATTTAAAAACTGGGGAACAAACAATCTTACAGGAATTCTTGCAATAATAGCTGGACTAATTTTATTCATGATTACATACAAAATGATTTTAAGCATTTTGATTTTCTTTTTAGGAATAAGTCTAATTTATTTTGGATTACTAAAATTAAGAATCACCGTTATTACAAATTTTATTGATAAAGTGATTGCGAGTATCAAAAATTTTTATTCTTCTAATAGATAACAAAAAGATCCTGAATCAAGTACAGGATGACAAAGAAAAGTTGATTTTTCCTATTTTGTCATCCTGTACTTGATTCAGGATCTCTTTATTTAATCAAAATAAAATTTCCAATATCTTCTTATTCTGATTCATCCATCTTTTTTATTTCTCTAGACAAACCTTTCTTGGAAGGATCACTATCAATTTCATCATCAAATTTAATATCAATTGCTTTAGCAAAATGTGTGTTGCCTGTTTTAGAAAAACTAACAACTGTATGTGGAAATGGAATAACAATATTATTTTCTTTAAACACAGAAATGATTGTAAATCTTAAATCACTTGCAATATCCCATTGATCTCTAACTTTTCTCGAACTGACAAATGCTCGCACAAAAAATTGAACCCCATTTTCCAAAAAATCTTCAAGGCGTACAGTAATTGCCGGAACTTTTAAAACCATTGGATGTTTTTGAATTGTTTCAAGTAAAAGTTCTTTTACTTTTACCGGATCAGCACCATAACTAACCGTTACATTCATTTCAAATCCAACAGCAAATCTTCCCTGCCCCCAGTTAATTATCGGTTTATTTACCAGTTCCTTGTTCGGAATTATAATAGCAAAATTTCTGGCGGTTCTGATAGTAGTTGCCCGGGCAGAAATCCTGTGTACCGTTCCCCTTATTTCATCAATTTCAATAAAATGACCAATTTCAACCGGACGCTCAATTAAAACAAAAAAGCCCGCTATAAAATCTGAAATCATATCTTTCAGTCCAAAACCGGCACCAAGCATCAGTAAACCACCGGAATACATAATAAAACCTTCCAAATGAATTGCCGCAAAACCTAAAATTGTAACAAAAATTATTATGAAATAATGAGTGATTCTTGAAAGGGTATTTTGCGTTCCTGGCTCAGTTCTGAAAACATCAAATAATTTATTAAGAATAAATTTGTTGATCAGGGATGAAATCATAAAACCAAAAATTACATACGTGATAATAGTTATGAATTGAACCAGCCCTAACTTATTGCCACCTTCTCCAATTTTTATAACCCAGGTCTCAGAAAGCAGTCTCCACAAATCTTGCGGGGTATATCCTAAATTCCAGATTCTGGATAAAAAGAAAAAGGCTAAAAAAACCAAAAACAAAAAACTGGCAATTATGAAAAATCCATAATATGTTTTAGCGTATTCAAATTTATCATGTAATTCATCATCTTCTTCAGACAAGAAAAAATATAAAGAATATTTACGAATGTATGTATGAACAAAAAAGATTCCATATATAACAGCAATGGAAAGAGGTACAACGAAAGCTAGATACCATGCTAAATTTGAATATCCAATATAAGGATTTGAAATAATCAGCAAACCCATAAAAAAAATAAAAACGGGATAATAATGCGTATCTATTTGTTTTTTAATCCACATAAAAAACTTATTATCCGGAATCAGCCTTAGTACATCCTCTTTATTTACTGCAAATAATAAAACCAAAACTATAATTAAAATATAAGCCGCCATTAAAACATCCGGAAATTCCATTGATTCTGCGGAATAATTTAAAAAAGCTTTTCTTAACGGCAAAATAACAGCCGAAGAATAAAGAATTATGGCAGATAAAAATATAAATTGATTTTGAAACTTTTCTGCAAAAATTTCTAATCGTTCATTTAAATCTTTTAATTTTATCAATAAGTGTTTAGTTAAATAAATTAAAATCGGAATAGAAATAAGATGAAATGCTGCAAGAAAATAAGAATTAACAACAGGAACAATTGATGAAAAGATATATTTAAAATCAAAAGCTATATGCAGTAATATAAATAAGTAACCCCAAATAAGTTTTAAATGTTCAAGGCATATCTCAATTAACGTTTGAAGTAAATATAGAAAAGAAATATGTTTGATTTTTAATAATTTATCTATTTTATTATGAGACCAAACCAACAATAATTTTAACAAGAGTAATGTAATAAAAAATAAAACAACAAATATTAGCAACCAAAAATAATTAATCAATTTAAAAGTTTTTAAATTAGATATCAAAATAGTTGGGCTTAAATATTTATTTGTATCCCAAAAAATATTTTGAAAAAATGTTTCTGCGTCAAGAAGAGCTTTTTGCAAGTCTCTTAAAGAAATAGCTTTAGGTGACCTTTCCCAAATATTGGAAATAGTTAATTTTTCTTCAATATCTTTAATTAAAAAATTATACTGATTTAAAATTTCATTTTGTTGTTTAGTTATCAACTCTTCATTAATTGTTAAATATTCCTGAATCATTTTTAATTGATTATTTAAATTACCTGTTGTCTTGGATAGATTTAATAAAATAGCGTGATAAGATTTAACAACCCCTTTAAAAATATCATCTTTCTTACTTCTTACATCTTCTTCCCTGGCTTTTACACTCTCTAAAAGTTTGTTAGTTTCCATTAAAGAATTAATGGCTGAAGCTTTCTTTTGTGTAAGATTTTTTTTATAATTTAATGCTATTTCTCTTTGATTTTTAAATTCTCTTATTTTATCTTGTAAATCTATTTCTTTTTTTCCAAATTTGTATCTGACATCTAAAATCTCATACTGAATTTTTTTAAGGTTTTCAATTAAATCCAACTGATCTTTTTTAACATCTATTAAATGCAAATTAGAATCCAACAACGATATTGAAGATTTAATACTTTGAATATTAGATTCTAAAAGATATATTTGCTCCTTATCTTGTTGATCCTGATCAACTTCTTTTAGTTTTCTTAATTCTGTTTTTAAAGTATCTAATTCTGAATATAATGTATCTCTTTCTAATTTTTGTTTATCTCTTTGCTTATTTAAACCTTCTTTTATTTGAAGATTTTTTTGCACCTCATTTTGCCACTCTGACCTGGCACTCTCAATATCATACGGTTCTAATTTTAAAAGTTCTTTTATATCTTTAAATTCATTTTTTAAAATATTTAAATATGATTGTTTATATTCTACTTCATCATCTTTATATTGAATTTCAAAATCAAATTTTTCTAATAATAAATTTGAAGATTCTATTTTTTCTTTTAAAAGATTTATTTCCTCTGAAATTATTTCTAATTTAAGCTTTAAAATTCTTAATGATTCTTCTGATTCTTTTTCTGAATGTATTTTTATTTTATTTGCAATTTCATCACTCTGGGTTACTTTTGAATCTTTTTGTTTTTGCAAAGAATAAAGATTTTCCTTTTCTGCAATTTTCTGTTTTTTCAGTTCTTCCTGTTGACTTTTTTCTGTATCAATTTTTGCAATTAATTCATATATTTCAGTTTGGGATTTTTGCAATTCTTTCCAGGTAAAAACAGGCTTCTTTCCTTCTTCTCTCTCTTTTTTCTTCTCTTCGAATAAAATTATCGTTTCTATTTGTTTTAAGTCTTTTTTTATTATTTCTTCTGTTGATTTCCATAATTCCTGATAATTAATTAAATTTTGTTTTCTGTCACTCAATACTGAAATTTTTTTATTTAACAATTCCTTTTCATCAGAATCAGCAGTTTCTCTTAATTCTTTTTTTGTTTCATTAATTAAAAAATCTATTTTTTTAATTAGCTGAGAAGAATCTTTATTTGTATCATCCTTTTTCTTTTGAAACTTAACTAATTTTTTATCTAGATCTTCAAATTGTTTCTTTTTTGCTTCAATGGTACCAACAAATGGAATTGGAACTGTTGCACCACCTGTAAAAGTTTCTAACGAGATATCTGAATTCGCAACAGGTACAACAAAAAAGAAAAAAAGCATTATTTGTAAAAATTTATTTCTCATTTCTATCCTATTCTTTTTAATTAACTACCAGATTCTATTAAATAATTAACTTTAAAATTTTTATAATAAGGATGATTTTTTATAATATTTCCAATGTATAAGTCAATTTTTTTTTGCATTATTTTATTAACCCCATCTGCCATAATACTTACAGATTCTACTTTCTGTTTATTTGAAAAGTCAATAAACACCTGAGAGAGCACAGACAAAACCTCTGGACAAAAAAAAGGTAATTCGCAAGAAGACAAACCTAAAAGCTCTATCAATTTAAGTACGTAAATTTTTTTTAAAACAACAAATTTAGATTCTAAAGGATCTTGTTTTTCGAGAAGCAAATACGAGTTACATAAAAAATCAAAAATCTCATTTGCCGGTAAATGTAAAGGTAATGAATAATAACACAATTCGAGTAAAGCATGAAACCATAAAATTGACTGCTTGGTAACATTTTGCTGGCAAGCAATTATATTTATTTTATTTGCAATAATATTTTTAGAATCATTAGATAAACAATTATATTTTATAACCATTCCAGGCCATAATTTATAAATTAAATCAGCCGGAACCGATATTAAATTTATTTTTCCTATATTTTGATCTAAAATAGAAACTTTTTTCTTATAAGGAAGAAATCTCTTAAAAACAAAACCTAATCGACTATAATCCATGAAAAACCATTATGTTCTAATTAATTTTACAGGAATAATTTTTGGATCTGGGTAATAAATCAAACAACTTCTTGCTTGTGTATAAAAATTAATAAGATCTTTTTCACAATCCTTTTTTAAATTAGCAAAAGATATTTTTCCATCCAAAAAATCTTTTGTATAAGGAATTAAATTTAAACTATCAATTTTATCTTCCTGATAATTTAAATTTACATTATTTCTGTTATTCAAAAATCGAATCACCGTTAAAAATGTATTATATATAGAAAAATTACTTTGCTCTTTTCGTAATTTAAATTTTATACCATTTAATCTTTTACTGCGGGTAACAATAGAATAATCACTTGGATATAAACCAGCTTTCAAGCATAAATTTTTAAAATATTCTTGTTCCCACACCGATAAACTTTGATCATATGGAAGTAAAATTGCATATTTTTTTTGCACACTCTTATGAAATTTATTTATCGGATTAACCTGAGAAATAATTTTCAAAAATGCCTTTTCCAGAGAAACATCACTATCTGTTTGTTTTTTTGCATATTTAATATGATTTCTTTCCCAGTTTTTTAATGGAATAACAGTCAAGTTCGCTTTTTGTGGTAAATAAAATTTATTAAGATATTCGGCTAGCTCCCCATTTGACAAACCATGCCTAATTGGGATTAAACCAGCACCCTCAATATAAGGACCAATAGGATTTGGTTTATCCAAAATAATTAAATTTTTATTATATTGAGCTGCCAAATTAGCTATTTTTACCAAAGTTGTAAAAGACTTACTTTGTTTTATCCCTGTATTTTTCATATCAAAAACAAAAGCATCGATATCATCAATATATTCCTTGGGGATTCTTATATATTTTTTATTCCAGTGATACGTTTGCGCATTTGTTTTTGTATCATTTTGAATCAAAACAATATTTTGGTCACCAGGCAATTTTTTTGGAATAAAAATTTTTTTAATTTTGAAATGTTTCTTTAATAAAGCTGGCACATTATTACTTATATCCTGATTTGTAGGATGAGAATCAGAAACTATAGCTAATTTTAAATTTTTAACCCAATCAAAATTTTTATCACTTAATAAAACCTGAAAACTGTTTTTTACCTGATTAGATAAATCTGTTTTTACAACTACAGAATTACTGTGTTTTGAAATTAAATGCGGCAAAAAATAAATTAAATAAAGAATACAAACTAATTTTATAGCTGTTACAAGCCTTTCATCCATTTTTAGCCTTTTTAACCTCTCAAATTCAACCCTACTTCGTACCGCCATATGGCGGTGCTTCGAAGGGCGTTAACAATAAATTTTTACAATTTTGTTCGAATAATTAGATACTAAGTTAATATGAAACAGTTTTCAAGCTTTTAAAAAATGAAATACCATTGCTTTTTACCCATTACATGTGCTTTATTAATAATGTAAAGAAAATTTTAGGGTTTAGGGGGCAAATATCATGAAAAACTTTCACTTAAAAAATTTATTACTTTATTTAATAATATTTCATTTCAAAAATTTAACACCTTACTCTCCAGAAAAATCTGAATTGGCAAATAATTCAAAATTAAATCTTCAACAAATATTTATTCCCACCAACTTTAATTTAAACTATGAAAGAATTACATCTGAACCCACCGCCTTGCTAAAAGCAGCAAGGGATGCGCTTAATTATTTTAACAGTAAAACAGATAAAAATATCACCTTAACCAAACCTGATAAATTTGAAATTCAGGTTTTAAAATCTAAGGACGTAAAAAAAACTTTAGAATTTATAATTGAGACAATTCAGCAGGATCAAAAAACAAAAAAATTTAGAATTCTGGATCCAAATTTTATAAATAAAAACTTTAAATTTATTCACTGGACAGGAAACAAAAATTTTTTGGGACATGCAAATAAATACATTCGATTAACACAATACGCAGTATTTAAAGCGAGGGGGAGTTATGAAAAACAAAAAGATTATGCGTATCCTTTATATGCTATTCAAAATGCTTTTTTTTCCAAAAATTTAAAGGATAAATTTTCAAAACAGGAAATATTAAAAGGAATTTTAGAAAAAACAGAATTTAAAGACATGGTTAAACCTTTAGTTTGGCTTACAAGAAATGATATGGAAGAAGCATTAATGCAAGGATCAATTATCGTTCAAATGTCAGATGGAAAAACAAAAACATTTAACGTAGATGTAAGTAATAATATGAAATACAATGAAACTTTTTTAGGCAGACTTGGAAGATTTAACCAAAAAAGATTCTGGTATTTTAAAGAAGTAGGAAATATAAATGGCGGAGAAGAACATCTAAAAATAATTAAACGTGGTGACGCTGTTTTTGCGGGCAACCTACACAGTATCGGTTTGGGAAAAATTATCGCCATTAAATACAAAAATACAGAAACAAAAAACATTGAAATGCGTTTTGGTGTTTTAGCAGATAAAGGCGCAGCTTTTGCTAACAATTACAATCAATTAGATTATTTTGTAGGTGTTTTTGATGATATGAATCAATTTAAAAAACACATAAAAAAATTACCAAATTATGTTCAGGCATTTATTATGGTAAAAAAATAATTTTTATTTATTCACTTATACAAAAAAAGGCCGGCAAAAATTGCCGGCCCTTAATTTTCTTTTAAAAAACTAAATTAAACGGTTGCAAGTAATAATGAAATTACAGCCATCAATTTAATTAAAATATTCAATGATGGACCAGATGTATCTTTAAATGGATCTCCAACCGTATCTCCAACAACTGCCGATTTGTGCGCGTCGGAACCTTTTCCACCAAAATTACCTGCTTCGATAAATTTTTTAGCGTTATCCCATGCACCACCAGCATTTGCCATTGTTAAAGCCAAAACAATTCCGGTTAATGTTGCACCTGCCAAAAATCCACCTAACGCAACGTTTCCAAAAATAAATCTGATAGCTATTGGACTTGCAACAGTTAAAAAACCTGGAAGCAACATTTCAAGCAACGCAGCATTCGTACTAATTTCAATACACCTTTCCGAATCTGGCTCAGCGGTTCCTTCCATCAAACCTTTAATTTCTTTGAATTGACGTCTGACTTCCATTACCATTTTCCATGCAGCTTTACTTACAGATCTCATGGTAAGAGCTGAAACTAAAAATGGCATTGTTCCACCAATAAACAATCCTGAAATTACTAAAGGATTTAAAAGATCAATACCTGTAACACCAGCCCTTTCACAAAAAGCAACAAAAACAGCCAAAGCTGTTAGCGCTGCAGAACCAATTGCAAAACCTTTTCCAAGAGCGGCAGTCATATTGCCAAGCGAATCTAATTTATCTGTAATTTTTCTAACATTAGGACCAAACCCGGACATTTCTGAAATTCCACCAGCGTTATCAGCAATTGGCCCGTAAGCATCAACAGACATTGTAATACCAACAGTTGCGAGCATTGAAACAGCCGCAATCGCAACGCCAAAAAGTCCCCCAAAAAATTGATATGACAAGAAAATTACAACAGCTATTGAAATGACTGGAGCAACAACTGATTCAAACCCGATAGATAAACCGTAAATCAAGTTTGTACCTGCGCCAGATTCAGACGCTTCTGCTAATTTTTCAACAGGCCTTCCGTTTGTGTAATAGTCCGTAATTAAACCAATTACAACTCCCGATAAAGCTCCCAAGATAATTGAACCAAAAATTACAAAATCAACGTCAAAAGCTTTAAGATAAAAATATGAACCAAGCAAGAAAAATATAATAGCAACATAAGTTGAATTATGAAGCATACTGCTAATTTTACCCTTAAATAAATATGTTGAAGCCAAACCAATAATTGAAGAAAGAAGACCAATTGAAATAAGAATTAAAGGCAATGAGATATAAAGCAAATTTGCAGGATAGGCAGTATAAGCTAAAGCCATTGCAGCCAAAGTTGCTCCTACATAAGATTCAAAAATATCTGCCCCCATACCAGCAGTATCCCCTACGCAATCCCCAACATTATCTGCAATAACAGCCGGATTTCTTGGATCATCTTCAGGTATTCCCATCTCAACTTTTCCAACAAGATCAGCACCAACGTCAGCAGCTTTTGTAAAAATTCCTCCACCAACACGGGCAAACAACGCAATCGAACTTGCACCTAAACCAAAAGAAGTAATAATTTGAACAAAATCAACGTTCGGATTAACAACAAAGAAATAAAAAAGAGTTCCGAGGCCAAAAAGTCCTAAACTTGCAACAATAAATCCCATAACAGAACCACCAAAAAGTGCTGTTAAAAAAGCAGCTCTTTCACCCTCTTCTTTTGCAGCCATTGTGGTTGAAACATTGGCATTTGTTGCCGCACGCATTCCAACAAAACCTGCAATCATGGAAAATAAAGCTCCGCCAACGTAAGCAAACCCTGAAATCATGGTAGAAAAATAAGAAAGGGTTGCAAATGCAATCAAAATAACCACAGCTAAAATCGAATATTCTTTTTTTAAGAACGTCATTGCGCCATTTCTAATCAAAAGAGCAATTCTTTCTGCTTTTTTATTCTCAATTTTTCTTTTTTTTGTCTGGATAAACAAAATAGCAGTAAGAATTAAGCCTAAAAATGAAACAATTGAAAACAACATAAAATATTGCATCAACATAAAACAACTCCCATAAATGTTATTTATTGATTTGTATTTGAAAATACGACAAATTACAAGATTAAAAGGTCTTTAGTCTTTTGTAAAGCTCTTTTTGCTCAAATTATAGAAAAAAAATTTCTATCTGAATCATATTTTTATCAAAAAACACAAAATCAAAATTTAACTTATTTTTTTAATCCCATTATCCTTTATTCCATGAATATCTTTTTTAAAACATTTTTAATTACAATTATTTTCATTTCTTCTTTTTTAACTGGGGCATTTCTTTATTTATATGAAAACCAGACAACAGATTTTTCTTCTTTGCAAAATTATGACCCAGGAAAACCATCAATTGTTCTGGATGATGAAGGAAAAGAGCTTTTCAGATTTGATCTGGATAAACGCGCGCCGGTTACCTTTGATAAATTACCCCCAGTTTTGGTCAAGGCTTTTGTTGCAACAGAAGATCATAATTTCTTTAATCATTGCGGAATATCTTTTAAGGGAATTTTACGCTCAATTTTGGTTAATTTATACAAACGGCAAAAAGTTCAGGGAGCCAGCACAATAACACAACAACTAGCCCGAATGATGTTTCTGTATTATGACAAAACTTTTCTGCGTAAATTTCAGGAAATGTTTTTGGCTTTGCAAATTGAAAAACAGTTTTCCAAAGAAAAAATTTTAGAACTATATGTCAATAATGTCTTTTTTGGCCAAGGCATCTACGGAGTGCAAGCAGCATGTAAAAGATTTTGGAATAAATCAGTAACTGAAATTGATTTAGAACAAGCAGCAGTATTGGCATCTGTAACACGTTCAGCAAAAATTTATTCCCCGCTCAATTCAACTTTCATGTCTCAAAAAAGAAGAGATTTAGTGTTGCACAGCATGCTTAAATTAAACTTCATAACTCATGAAGAATATCAGCAAGCTATAAAAAAAGAATTATCAATAAATGATTTTTTATCCGGCAATCCAATTCGACTTTACTTAAAAGAATGGATCCGAAATTGGGCTGAAAATAATTGGGGCAAAGATATTTTATACAAAAAGGGTTTAAAAATTAAAACCACAATTAATTCAAAAATGCAGGAAGTAGCAGAAAATGTAATGTCACAAAGTATAAAAAAATTACGCGAAAATCTTGAACCAGAATTAAATGGTGGTTTAATTTCAATTGAAAGCAACACTGGAAAAATTAAAGCTTCAATTGGAGGACTTGATTTTAAAGAATCACAATTTAACAGATCTTTTCAGGCAGTAAGACAAATTGGTTCAGCATTCAAACCAATTATTTACACGACAGCATTACAAAATGGAATGAAAATGAATGATATAGAAATTGATGAACCATTCGAATTACCAATTGACCAGGAAAATGTTTGGCGTCCTAAAAATTGGACCAATCGCTTTGAAGGTCCCATGACATTGTTAAAAGCATTAAGTTTTTCAAATAACATAATCACAATTAAAGTTTTTTTAAAAACTGGAGCGAAAAAAATAATAGAGCTTGCTAAAAAGTTTGGAATAAAAAGAGGTTTACAACCATATCCATCGCTTGCTCTTGGAGTTGCAGAAAGTACAGTTGAAGAATGCGCGGCAGCTTTTAATGTTTTTGCAAATAGTGGTGAATATGTAAAACCATATTTATTTGAATGGGTTAAAAATCAGTGGGATAAAAAAATTTGGCAAAACGAAGAAGCCAGACACAATATTTTAGATTTAAAAACAAATTCAAAAATGATAAACGCTTTATCTTACCGCATGAAACGCGCGCGCAATTATTTTGGCGCGCAAAATTGGATTAATTGCGAATCAATTGGAAAATCAGGATCAACAAACGGAGCTTCTTCTGTCTGGTTTGTAGGTTCAACCCCTCAATTTACAACAGCTGTTTATCTTGGACGAGATGATAATAAACCAATGGGAAAATCAGTCTTTGCAAGTTCAACATCGTTACCCGTCTGGTATTCATTTAATAAACAAATAGACACAACAAAAAAGCATTTTTACATCGATCCAAATTTAAAAGAAATAATTGTTGATTGGAATACAGGTCTTCCATTAAAAGATAAAATGGAAAATTCCGCTGTTACAATTCTTGAAGGATAGCTTTATTTGCCTTAAATTTAAATAGTTATTTTTTCAATTTCACTTTTGAATTGTTTATAAAGATCATTAAAATCTGAACATATAACTTTTGTTTCTCCAATTGTAGCTAAAAAATTTGTATCCCCACTCCATCGTGGAATTATGTGAATATGAAAATGTGATGGAATTCCTCCACCTCCAGCAATTCCTGTATTAAAACCAACATTGAAACCTTGTGGTTTTAAAACATTTTGGACAATTTTAATTCCGGAATTTACAACATCCATCATTTCATTTCGAACTTTTGAAGAAAAATCTTGAAAATCTGGCTTATGCTCAAATGGAATAACCATTAAATGACCGGCATTATATGGATAAAGATTCATAACTAATGCGCAATTATCAAATCTTTTAATTATGAAATATTTTTCATCATTATTTTCTGCAAACTGGCTACAAAAAACACAATCTTTTTTATTTTTTTTCTTTTTTTCATTTTCAATATGCACTGTACCAGAAACATATTTATGCCGCCATGGTGCATATATTTTTTTCATGTTTTATTCCCAATAATTTTAATTATATTTATCTTTAAAAAATTAATTTTAGCCTTTTTTGTCATCCTGAATTTATTTTTCACAACTGTCCGAAGTGATGAAAGCGACTTTAAACAAAACAAATTTTCATCACATCCGTTCGTCCTGAGGAGCTCGAAATGCCTTTAGCAATTGAGAGCGTCTCGAAGGATATTCCTTATAAAATTAATTTTTTATTTGGATTACCCTTCGAGACGCTCCATTAACATTACGCTCCTCAGGGCGAACGGGAGGTGTGATTTTTGCTTATTCTAAAACATTTCAAACACTTCGGACAGTTGTGAATTTATTTCAGGATCCACTCTCAATTAAACTAACAAAAATTATAAATATCTCTAATTGCATACTTCTATTTACAAAAATAAAACAATTCAAAAAGCCAAACATCGATCCTGAAACAAGTTCAGGATGACAAAAGAAAAATTACATTTCTTTTTATCATCCTGATTATCTCAATAAATCTAAAATTCGTAATTACGCAACTTCAATTAATTCAACATCAAAAATCAAAGTTGAATCTTCTGGAATAATATTTCCAACCTTATTTTTTCCGTACGCGAGATATGAAGGAATTGTTAAACGACGCTTCTCTCCAACCTTCATCTCTTTAACACCCTCATCAAAACCAACAATTACCTGTTTTTTACCCAGAGTAAATCCAAATGGTTGTCCACGATCGACAGAGCTGTCTATCTTTTGACCGGGTTTTCCTTTGTCACTAAGGTAACCGGTATAATGAACCATAACCTTATTTCCTTCTTGCGCAACTTTTGCTGCATCATCAGCTTCTTTTACAATTTCATACTTAAGACCAATCGGTGTCATTCTTGCAATCTTTTTACCTTTTTTATTTTTTTTATCTCTTTCGGTTTTTACATCTTTAGTTTTGTCACATTTTTTACAAAAAAAATCACATGAACTAAACAAAGTAAGAAGCAAAACACTGCTAACACCCAATAAAATTTTCCTCATATCTTCTCCCTCTTATTAAAAAAACATTAATTTACAAACAACGGAGATATCCAATAAGGTAAAAAAAAGAAATTTAAAAATCAATTTTCTTTTCAAACTGGTAACAAAATTTGAAATGCTGCGCCATGATTTGTTTGTATTAATTTAATTTTTCCATTTAATTGAATAATAATATCATGAACAATGGCCAAACCTAGCCCCATATTTTTTTTACTACCAGAAACATACGGTAAAAACAATTTATCTCTTACATCCCTGGGAATGCCCGGCCCATTATCTGAAACTAAAAGTTCTATATAATTCAATCCCTTTTTAAAACTGGTTTTTAGCTGAATAGCCGGTTTATATTTTTGAATATTAGTTTGATCTTTAACAATTAACTCATTTGCAGCCCGAACACTATTATCAATTAAATTTACCAAAACCCTTTTTATTTTTTTTCTGTCTAATTTAATAAGAGGTAAATATTCTTCTAAGTTATATGTAATTTCAAAATTTGGATAACTCATTTCATAAAGAACTGTTGTTTCTTTTATCAATTTATTTATATCAACAGACTCCAGATTGCTTGCCGGCATGCTTGATAAATTAGAAAAATGAGAAACAAGATCCTTTATAATTTTTACATGATTTAAAATTGTATCGGTACATTCAATTGAGGTTAAATCCTCTTTTTGTTCTTTTTTTAATTTCCTTTGCAGTCTTTGTGTTGCAAGTTGAATTGGTGTTAATGGATTTTTAATTTCATGAGCAATTTGTTTGGCCGCTTCCTGCCAGGTCTTAATTTTATTGGCTTTTACAATATCTGTTAAATCCTCTAAAACAACAAGTAAGCCCCGTTGAGAAAACTGATAATAATTTTCTATAAATGTTAAATAAACCATAAACGTTTTCGGTTCTGTCTGAAAGACAAAAGATATCTCTTTAGACAACTGATTCTTTCCAGATTTAATAAGCTCTCTTGATAATTCCCAAAAAACTTTTTGTATTTGTGGACCAAAAAAATTTATTTTCTTATTTTTAAACCTGTTTAATTCAAGATATTTTTGGACCAAATCCTTTGAAGCATTATTATATGTTAAAATTCTTCCAAATTTATTAACAAAAAAAACAGCCGCCTTTATATTTTCCAAAATTGCAGACATTTCCTTATTTTTTGATTCAAGTTTTCCATGAACATCTTTCAAGGCTGTTGTCATCTCGTTAAAGCCATAAAATAAACTCTTAAGATCATTTCCCGGATCACAAGAAACTTTTACATCCAACTCTCCTTTACGAATTTTTTCTATCGCAGCCAAAAGATCCTGAATTGGTTTACTTATCCCCTTTGCCAAATAAAAAGCGGACCACAAAGATAAAAATAGAATTAAAAGAGTTATTAAAATAAATGTTATTAAATAACTCCAAATAATTGGATTATGCAAAACTTTTAATTCCTGATAATCATAATAAGAATTCTGAATCTCTATTAATGAATCACGAATAACGGGTGGATATCTATGTACAAGAATCAAATAATCATCTTTAAAACTCTTAACCCAATAAAGAGAACCAAAAAAATCAAAAACTTTTTCCTGACCATCTTTTAAATTAGTTATTTTTTTAAAAAAATATTTACGCAATGACTTTGTCGACCGGTCAGTAGTTTTTCTATAACTTCTCCAGACATTAACTTCAGCCGACAATGAACCATAATTTTTTTGACCAACCTTTTTCCATTCATAAATTTGAAAATTTTTAAACATTGGTATTTTTTCAACAGAATCTAAGGATGTATTATCAACAAAATAATTAAATAAACCATTTCCACAATTTTTTATATTATCTCTTTGTTCTTTCGTCTGAATTTCATGTAAATGCAAACTGTTTCTGATGCCAAAACCAATTCGCGCGTCAAACCAGCTATCAATATTTTTTGTAATCAATCTGCTTGCAATAAAAAATACAAAAACTGTAGGAATAACAGAAAAAATAATAAACGAATATAAAAGATTTTTTTTAAAAAGAGATCCCGGAACTTTTTTCTTACGCTCAACAATCAGTTTTACACTTTGTCTAATTATCAGATAAAGCAAAATAGTCAGAAAAATTATATTTAGATTGATAAAAAAGAAAATTAAAACTTTGTTAATTCCAAAACCAACAAATTGTTGTTTTTTTTGCAACAGCAAGCCAAACCAGCTAAATAAAAAAATCGATATAGTTGATAGTAAAATTACAAAAAAACGTTTATACCTGCTGCTTATCATGTATATAATTCCAATAATTTTATAATTCTATCACCCCATCAAATGGGGTGATGTTAATTTGCATAACCTTACCACGGGTTAAAACCCGAGGCTATTATCTATAACCCCTAATTGGGTTAATCAGAATGTTTCAAAGTTCACAATTAGGGTAAATTTTTAAAATATTGCTTTAGCAGTCCTGTTAAGGACTAAAGAAAGTAGCCTCGGGTTTTAACCCGTGGTAAAAAATTCAACACAAATAACTCGTGCCATTTTATGGTACAAAAGATTCATTTCACAATTTTAATATGTAAATCCTTTAATTGTTTTTCATCAACGATAGCCGGTGAATCAGTCATCAAGTCTTTACCTTTTGTTGTTTTTGGAAAAGTAATAACATCAGAAATTGAATTGGTTTTTCCTAAAATCATAATTAAACGATCAATTCCAAAAGCAAGTCCCCCATGAGGAGGAAAGCCATATTCCTGAGCTTCAAGTAAAAATCCAAATTGTTCTTTTGCTATTTTTTCATCGATACCTAAAAGATTGAAAACTTTAAGCTGTGTTTTGGCATCATGAATACGAATTGAACCTCCACCCAACTCTTCACCATTGCAAACAAGATCATAAGCTCGAGCTTTAATCTCTTCCGGTTTTAAATTTTGCCAATCTTTTTGAGGACTTGTAAATGGGTGATGTGTTGCATAAAAACGCTTGTCTTGCTCGTTCCATTCAAGAAGTGGAAAATCTGTAATCCATGCAAAATTAAATTCATCCTGATTAATTAAATTTAATTCTTTTGCCAACTCAAGTCTTAATCTACCCAAAACATCCCATGCTTTTTTAAACTGATCCGCAACAATAAAAATTGTATCTTTATTTGTTAAATTTTTAAAAACTGTTTTTAACTGACTAAAAAAATCTTTTGGTAAAAATTTTGCAATACTTGAATCAACAGAATTATCATCTTTAAATTTTAAAACAACCAACCCACCACAACCAAAATCTTTTGTTTTTTGAGTCCATTTATCAATTTCAGACCGACTAAAATTCTTATTATCAATTTTTATCGCGCCAATTTTTCCATCATTATCAATAACTGTTTTTAAAAATTTAAGATCTATTTTTTCAAAAATTTTAGTTAAATCTTTAATTGACATATCAAAACGTAAATCAGGTTTATCGCAACCATATTCATTAAAAGCCTGTTCATAAGTCATTCGTTTAAATGGCGCGCTTATTTTTTTGCCTAAAATTTTCTGCCAAACATGACAAATTAAACCTTCACAAATATTTTGAATATCTTGCTCAGAAATAAAAGACATCTCCATATCAAGCTGTGTAAATTCAGGTTGCCTGTTGGACCTAAAGTCTTCGTCTCTAAAACATCGGGCAATCTGAAAATATTTGTCCATTTCAGCGCACATTAAAAGTTGTTTAAAAACTTGCGGTGATTGGGGTAAGGCATAAAAGGTTCCTGTATGCAAACGAGATGGAACTAAAAAATCCCGCGCGCCCTCAGGTGTACTTTTAGCTAAAATTGGAGTTTCTATTTCATAGAATTCCAGATTTTGTAAATATTCACGAACTGCAAAAATTGTATTATTTCTTAATTTTGTAAGTTCTTGCATCCTTGATCTACGTAAATCAAGATAACGATATTTTAATCTTAACTCTTCATCAACATTTGAATCATCATCTATTGGAAAGGGTGGTGTTTTAGATTCACTTAAAATTTTCAGTTCTTTAACTTTTAACTCAAATAATCCGGTACTTATTTTTTCATTGGGCTGACTTCGTTTTACAACTTCCCCCGCAACAGCAACTACAAATTCCGATCTCAATTTATGCGCTAATTCTGTTGCCTGATCAGAATCTTTTGGATCAAAAACAATCTGCATAATTCCGGTTCTATCTCTTAGGTCAACAAAAATCAACTGACCTAAATCTCTTCTTCTATTAACCCAACCACACAAATTAATCTGTTTATTTAAATATTTTTCATCGACCTGTCCACAATAAACAGTCCGAACATTTTTTAACATTTTTAAACTCCGTTTAATTTAGTTTTTTATTTTATAAATAATGTTTTATAAAGATATATTGTAACATTTTTATTGCAAAACAAAAAAAAGGCCTGAGAATAATTTCTCTGGCCTAAATTCTTAAATATAAATTATTTAAAATTCATATTTTATACCAATATCCATAAAATATGCAGTATCATCGCCTAATCTATAATCAGCAAGATTTACTTGCCCTCTTGTCTGCGCATCCAAGCTACTAAATACATTAGGATATCCATAAAGAGGAACACCCTTTATATCTTTATAAAATCCACCAGGAATAAATGCGGCCAAAGTGGCATAAAACATTAAATCCGGCAAAGGCTTTGTTTCCATAATTATATTTAATTCTGTTCCAAGATATTTACTTGCCTCTGAGTTTGGAACAACACCTTTGGAAAAATTTTCCCTATATTCAGGCGCCCCATCCTTAGCTTTGGTAACATCATATTTTAATGAACCTGATGTTCTCCAAAAAAACAATGCGTTCGGATTTATTCTTACTTTTTTCGAACTTGTTATTTTTGGTTTCCAGTTAAGACCAAAACCAATACTTTGCAAATTACTAAAATGATCATCAACATAAACTTTTTTCGTATCCGAAGTTAAAGATAATGGTTGTGGAATAATTTTTTCACTCAACAGGAATACGCTTGGAACTCTTTTCCCTGCGTACCATTCATTTATACCAATAAAATCATTGTAACGAGTATTTTTTTCTGTCTCATGCGGATTACTGTCTCCAGAAGCATACGCATAAGCAAGAGCAATTCTTAAATTCCATGGTTTAATTAAATATGAAGTGTCAGCCAAAGCAAAAAAACCACAAAGATCATGTTCTATTAATGGACGAAATCTATCTGTTGCGTCAGTATATGTTCCATCATTTCTTTTTGTTCCATCATATCTGCTTTCCATTACATAATTTTCACTTCCAGCATTTAAAGGGGCTGAAATATTATTCGCATTAACTGTAACTTTATTATAAGTCTCCCTTAATAATCCCTGATTATGAATATTTGCATTAGCAGAATCGAATGCGGAATCTTTATTGGAACCCCAAATATCTGGATTAGATGATCCATTATGATCCCAGCGCTTTAATTCAACAATATTTCTGTCAATTGGATATAAACGTTCATAACCTGTATTAATTGCCGCTTCAGCTCCAAATTCAAATCCATTTTTTTTATATTCAAGATTTAAACCAAAAGTACAAAGCAGCACTGTCGCGTCATCCTTAAACTCTACTTTCTGATCAGACGCATCAAGATATAAACCATAAGGTTGCAAATTTAGTTTTCCAATTTTTTCATTATTAAAAGGAGTCCATACAAATTGGGCCGCAAGCAAATCCACATCCTTTGCAACACCACTCCATGGATTTGTTCTGCGGTCAGTCTGATTTATTTTATTTGTATTGTATGTATCCCAAATACTTGAACCACTTTCTTCTATTTTTGAATAGTAAAGATTATACAATAATTTATCTTTTATTAATTCACCATCTAAAAGAATGCCGGCCGCGTATTTATCTTCCGCCCTGCTGTAAACGCCAAGATAGTCTTTTGATGAACCATAACTGCTACCATATGATATTCCGCGTCCAAGCTTGAAAGGAAACCAGCCTATTTTAAAAAAATGAAGCTTATCTGAATCAAAACCAAAAACAGAATTTAAACTAAATTGAATCCAGGCTGTTCTAAACCAAATCATTGGCCTTGAAGTTGGATGTTTGTGGGAACCTAAAGAAGCCTGATCAGCTTTTACATCTTCCGCTACAGATTCAGCATATGT
>JBDRFY010000007.1:0-4158 GCA_043818275.1 bacterium
GCTGTTGGCAGGTTTGATGATCCAAGAAAAAATCTGGATATGTTGGTTAAAGTTTTTGATAAATTAGACAGCATTTATACTAATTTAAAATTAAATGTGGTTGGACCAAAACCAAGTGATAAGAAAATCGCCACACTTCAAAAATTTAAAAGTTTTAAAAATATAAATTTTACCGGTTTGATCAGCGATGAAGAATTAAAAAACTATTATCAAAATTCTCGATTAATGCTTATTACATCTTATCAGGAAGGGTTGGGCATTGTTGGTCTTGAAGCGTTGAGTAATGGTATTCCTGTAGTTGCTACAAATTGTGGTGGAGTGTCTGATTTTATAGTTAATGAAAAAAATGGATTTTTAGTTGATGTAAATGATGTTGATGGAATGACGGCTAAAGCGGCTTTAATTTTAAGATCAGAAGAGTTAACAACAGAGATGTCAGAATTTGCAATTAAATTTGTTAATCAAAATTTTTCAGAACAAAAAATTTATTCAATTTTTAAATACGGTTTATCAAGTGTTTATCCAGAATTAGGGCAATGGTTTGAAAAGTGCGACGAGGGATGTTTTCAGGCGGCGGAAATTGATGTACGAGAAGATAAAAAAGAAGATAAAGTTACTGATGAGCAAACAGACGTTTTGTAACTAAGTAATGAGTCACCAACATTGCTGGTGACTCATTACTTAAGCTTAATTCTATCTAGGTCTTAAATGTTTTTTTGCATAAGGTGTTTTGCCACCTAATTCATAACTTGTTTTTGCATCATTCTTTCGCAATATTTCAATAATCTCTGTTTTATCTATCCCAGCTGTTTGTAATTCAAGCGCATAATCGAGCGGTGTTTTGTTGTATTTATTTAAAAGATTTACGTAATTTAAATCATCAGTTTGTTCAAGAAGCCATTCAACTCGTTCGGTTTCTCCAAAAATCACACCCCAGTGTAGGAGTGTTCCTATAGAAATTAAATATCCAGAGCATTCTTTACAACAATAATTATTAAATGGCCTTCTTTTGATGCGAGATGCAAAGCCTGTTATGTCAGCGATTTTTCTACCCTCTTTTGTTGTTTCTTGAAAATATAAACCATAAGATGCATAATCAGCTTCAATTACTTCATCGTATGCTGTTCTACCTTTTTCATTTAATAATGATGTATCAGCACCATACTTAATTAATTCAGTGCACATTTCTATGTTTTTTAAATATGCAGCTAAATGAAGGGGCGTGTAGCCCGCCAGATCTTGTTTGTTTATGGTCTCTTTATATTTCTTGAGAACATTCTTGATAGTATTTACTTCGCCGAATTCATTATGGTGAGTACACAAAGTGCTTATTTTGTTATGGATTGGATATTCTTTTGGATCATAGTCATAAATATATGGATATTGATTTTTAAAATTGCCAAAACCAGCTTGCAAATATAAATTTGAAACAAAAAATAAAAACAATAAACTTTTTTTCATAATTGTCCTTTCGAAGACAAAATAAGATTACGTTTAACAAAATTTACGCTACAATTTTTGAGTGGTTTGGATATGTTATTCTAAAAAAAAAAAAAAAACAAGTTTTGCCTCAAAATAAGGGATAATTAGTTTATGAAAGTTTTGGTAATTAGTCATACTTACATTGCGAAAATTAATAGAGAAAAGTGGAAAGTTTTGGCAAAGCAACAACCGGATTTAAATTTAAAAGTTGTTTTTCCAGATAATTGGCCGGATGTTTTGTTTGAATTAAATTCAGGAAATTCGAATGAAGATAATCTAAAAAATTGTGAATTTATTTCGCTCCCTGCCTTCAACACTGGCAATGAAATTTTGTATGGTTTTTATCCTAAAAAATTAATAAAAATTCTTAAAATTTTTAAACCTGATTTAATTCATGTTGAGCAGGGAGATAATGCGTTTAGTTATTTTCAAACAATTTTATTGTCAAAAATATTTAGCCCAAAATCTAAATTTTCATTTTTTACATGGATTAACTGGAAACCAAAAACAAGCTTAAAATACAAATTATTTTGGACTTTGATTGAAAGATTTAATCGTTTTTTTTCAAATGGTGCGATTGTTGGAAATGAAGATGCTCAAAGATTATTAAAACAAAAAACTTTTTCAAAACCTGTAATGGTTTTACCCCAGCTTGGAGTTGATCAGAATTTTTTTGTGCCATCTTCTAAATTAAATAATAAATATATTGGTTACGTTGGAAGAATAGAAATTGAAAAAGGGGTTTTAAATCTTGTCGATGCATTTGAAAAAGTATCACCAGATTTTTCTGAATGGAAATTATTATTTGTTGGAAATGGGGGTGCTAGGAAAAATTTATACAGTTATGTCTTAAGTAAAAAGTTAGAACACAACGTTGAATTTAAAGATTCTGTTAATCATGAAAATGTTGTTTCGGTTTTGCAAAGTTTAGATATTTTAGTTCTTCCCTCTTATGATACACAGATGTGGAGGGAACAATTTGGTCATATTTTAATTGAAGCAATGTCATGTAACGTTCCAGTTATTGGAAGTACCGGGGGAGAAATTGCAAATGTTATTTCTGATGCAGGTCTTGTTTTTGAACAAAAAAATGTTGAACAATTATCATCGTGCTTAAAGAGGTTGATGCAAGATGATAATTTAAGAGAAGAGTTGGGAGAAAAAGGTTTTAAAAGAGTTCAAGAACATTTTTCTCATCAAGCAGTTGCGAAAAAAACGTATGAGTTTTGGAAAAGTATAATTTAAGTTTGCAAAACTTCATGTTATTCTAAACCCTTCGATATAATTTTTTCAAAACTAAAGTTTTTTCAAAAATCACTCAGGGCGAGCGGAATGGGGGAAAATCAAGGAGAGGTCGTGAAAAAGATAACAGTAATCGGCGCTGGTTATGTGGGTCTTGTAACAGCTGTATGTTTTGCGCAAAAAGGAAATACTGTAACAGTTGTTGAAAAAAACGAACAAAGAATTACATCTCTTTTAAACGGTCAAGTTCCATTTTATGAACCAGGTCTTGATACTCTTTTGAGTCAAGTTATAAAAAATAAAAAAATTATTTTTGTTTTATCTATAAAAGAAGCTTTAATTCAAAACCCAGAAATTATTTTTTCATGTGTTGGTACTCCACCAAAAGATGATGGTAGGGCTGATCTTTCACATGTTTTTGAAGTTGCCACGCAAGTTGGTCAGTATTTAAATGAATATTGTTTAATAATTAATAAGTCTACAGTTCCGGTAGGCACAGCAAAAAGAGTTGAATCTGCAATCAAAGATCAACTTGAACTTCGTGGTGTGGATATAAAATTTGATGTCGCGTCAAATCCTGAATTTTTAAAGGAAGGAACTGCTTTAAATGATTTTTTATATCCTGATCGTGTTGTGATTGGTGTTGAGTCAGAAAAAGCGGAAACAATTTTAAAACAATTGTATGCGCCATTTATTGAAAATGAAAATCAGATTGTAATCATGAATCGCGAATCGGCAGAACTTACAAAATATGCCGCGAATTGTATGTTAGCTACACGAATAAGTTTTATGAATCAATTGGCGTTGCTGGCAGATAAAGTTGGCGCGGATATTGCTGATGTTAAGCGCGGGATTGCAAAAGATGAAAGAATCGGGCCTTATTTTTTAAATGCCGGTATTGGTTATGGCGGAAGTTGTTTTCCAAAAGATGTAAAAGCGTTAATTCATATGGGGTATGACTTTGATGAACCAATGACTTTGTTTCAGGTTGTTGATAACATTAATGATGAACAAAGAACCTGGTTTGTGCAAAAAGTTTTAAATTATTATGGCGAAAAAATTAAAAATAAAACAATTGGTATTTGGGGTCTTGCATTCAAACCTGAAACTGATGACATTCGTCATGCGCCATCAATTGATATAATTAAGAAATTATTAAGCTTCGGCGCAAAAATTGTGGCTTATGATCCGGTTGCGACGGAAAATATAAAAAAAATATTTGGAGACAAAATTTTGTATGCAAATAAATCTGATGATGTACTGAAAATTTCTGATGCGCTTTTACTTTTGACCGAGTGGAAAGAATTTTTAATTTATAAGCCAACAGATTTTTTGAAGTTAAAAGATAAAACAGTTTTTGATGGCAGAAATTGTTTTAATTTTCAAAATATGGTTTCAGTAGGATTAAATTATTTTGCAGTTGGACGAAATAGT
>JBDRFY010000008.1:0-4815 GCA_043818275.1 bacterium
TTTTTACTCATTGTAATAATTTCCATATAGTTTCCTGTTTGTTAGCATTGTTAAAAAAAAATTTTTTATCTTTTTAATTTTGCCACAACAGGAAATTTTTACTTTGCCCAACTACCGGAAATTATCACATTGCTCTAACATAACTCTCCATACTCTTTTATTTTATGACATAAAGTTGTTATGTTGTTTGATTTTTCATCAAATTCGTCTTTTGTGAAAACAATTAAATCTTTGGAAATTCCAAGACCAAATAAGACGCGATGACCAGATCTTACTCTGTTGAATGATTTTTCATCAGATTTATCCACCACAATTAATAAATCTAAATCGCTATCTTCAGTTGGTTTACCCCATGCGTAAGATCTGAAAAGATAAATTGCAATTGGATTATATGTTTTTACTAGACGTTTTTTTACTTCTTCTATTATTTTTTTATTTATCATATGTTACCCTTTTTATGTTTAAAGATAGCTGATTAATTATTTTAGATAACATAAAGTTGTATGTAAATAAGTTTAAGGTTATTTTTGGTAAAATTATTTTAGTAAAAATAAATTGGTGTTTTTGCCCGAAAGGTTCCTTTCATGGATACAAAAATGAATTGTTGCAAGTGTGACAGAGAAATGAGCTTAACGGAATTTTTAACCTACGCTGAAGCATATCTGTTGAAATTTATAGTTCCGGCGGCGTTACCATTTTTAATTTCTGCGATAAATCAGAAGCTTTCAGATAAAACAAGAGGAATAATTGATGAGAGCATGGCCGGGCTAGCCAATAATTTTGCAATAGCTTGTCCAAATTGTAAGGCTATTGATTGTTGGTATCCGGCTTCGGGTAAAAAACCCAAAAAATTGAAATCAAAAAATGAAAATATTATTTTTTAAAATGTTTGGGGAGGGAAAATGAAGTTTAAAAATAACGTATTTATTTGTTTTTTCCTGATATCTTCATTCATAGCTTTTTTGCGATGTAACGAACAAATTTTTTTGGGTGATTTGCAAGTTAAAAATGACGCTTCTGAAAATGCTTTTGTATTGATTTCTGTTTTGGATCAATTAACAAAAGCGCATGAAAAATATCCTTCCAAAGATACAAGTGAACTTAAAATCAAATGCAAAAATTGTGTAACCAGAGAGTTGTCTCTTTATGAATTTGAGGGTGGTTTAATAGGATGGGCTTTAAAGAGCTTAGGGTCGGATGATGAGGAATTTGAAAAAATAAAGATGCTCTTGGAGAGTTGGATAAAATTGTTATCAGATGAAGTTCTATCTTCTGAAATTTTAGATTTTATGCTTACAGTTTCAAATGACATGAAGCAGGTTTGTTCTAATTGTCATGGTGTTGTTTGGGAAAAAGTAATTTAATTGGATTCTTTATTTTTCAAAAATGTCCAGTTGTCCTGTTTCAGGTTCGTTAATTTTTTTGAGAACGAAGTTTAAAATATTTTTTGCATATTTAATTGCAAGTTTTGCTTCATCAAATTCTGGGATATCAAATTCTGTAGGGTATCTGAATTTTGTTGAAAATGGGTTTAGATATCTAATTTGAGAATATAATTTATCAAAATTACGATCGAATTTAAGACACATTTCAAGATTTTTGTATAAATCATGTGTTTTAATTATTTCTTGATCTTTGAAAACAAGGAATGCTTTTAATGATTTTTCAGCTGATTGTTGGCAATGATATGCAACAGAAGAAAAAAGTTCATTTGGTAGTGCCAGTTTGGCTACAGCTAAATCTTCTTTTGCAATTTTTAACCATTTATCATGCTCTTGCATAGATAAGTTCTCCATCCTTTTTTATTTTGTATCCCAGAGTTGTTATATTATTTGTTCTTTCTTCAAACTCTTCTTTTGTGTAAACAATGATGTCCTTAGATATCCCCATTCCAAACAATGCATCATATCCAGATCTTACTCGGTTGTATGATTTTTCATCAGATTTATCCACTACGATTAATAAATCTAAATCACTATCTTCAGTTGGTTTTCCCCATGCGTAAGATCCGAAAAGATAAATCGCAATTGGATTGTATGTTTTAACTAGACGTTTTTTTACTTCTTCTATTATTTTTTTATTTATCACAGATTGTCCTTTGAAAATTTCTTTATATTTAAAAAGTTTATAAAACCATTTTAGAAAACATGAATTACTGTGTAAATATATTTCAGGATTTTTTAATCAAATAAATTTTTACTTATTTCTGGATTCAATTCATATTTCCTACTTTTTTTTGCCGGATCATTTAAAATAAGAAATCCATTATCCAGCCATTTTAGACATAATGTCCGAGCCGTTCTTGGTGAGATTGAGAAAAAATCTTGAATATCTTTTGATGTTATTACTTTCTTTTTTTTAAAAAGGGTGAGTGTTGCTTGTTGTTGGGAATCAAGCTCTCTTAACCATTTTGATTTATCATCAAAGCATTTATGATATTCAAGAAGGGCGTGTGTTTTTACTTTTTCAAAACTATCAAGCATTCCGGTACAAAAATAATCAAGCCATGGAGTTATATCACTTTTTGCTCTTCCCAGCCCAGCCTTCGCGCAAGGCTTCGGCGGGTTCTCCGTATTATTTTTTAAAATTTTTGGTGGAGAATAATAATTATGTGATGGTCCAACAGAGATGGCGTTGTAATAAGCGGGCAAATTTTTTGCGTAATATTCTTCTAATGAATAAAGACCTTTAAGGTTATAACCTCCACGATTAAGAATTAATGTTGCAAACAATCTGGCCGTTCTTCCATTTCCATCATAATATGGGTGAATTGTTGCAAATTGGTAATGCGCGATGGCCGCAATTAAAGGACAAGGTATTTTTTCTTGCTCAGAGTCATTTATCCAATCAATTAGATCTTGCATAAGTTGTTTTAAATCTTTTGCTTCCGGTGGCAGGTAAACAATTTTTTTTGTGTTGCCATCGTAGATTGCATTTTGACCACTTCTATATGGAGTTGGTTTTATATTTGTTTTGCCTCCTCCCATAACAAGAGCATGCAAATGTTGAATATCTTCTTGTGTGAGTTTTTTATGAATTGAAGAAAGATTTTTTATTTGTTCAAGGGCTGCATAATAACCTAAAATTTCTTTTTCATCTCTTTTGCGTGACGGAAAAGTTGAGCCTTTTTCAATTAGATTTTCAACTTGCTCTAAGGTTAAGCGGTTTCCTTCGATATAAGTTGAATAGTGCAATGTTTGAAGGCGAGCAGATTCTCGCAATGATGCTAAAACGGTTGGTGTAATTGGTAAGTTTTGAATCTCCTTTTTTAATAATTCTATATTTATTAAAAGTTGAGTTATTTGTGGGGTAATTGAATAATTAGGTTTAAACATTTTTTCTCCAATTTTTAAAGACTATTAACATGTCATTATTTTGCCATTAAATTTCCATTAAATCAAAAGGCTTATCATTTTTATCGAAAAACAATAAATAAATATTGACTTTCAATTTGTTTCTGATTAAAATTTGAATCATGTTGGTATTTTAAAAGATTTGTTTTCAGGGAGTTTTTTATGAAAAAAGTGAAAATGATTACAACTTTTTTGCAGTGGTTGATTTTTCTTTTGTTGATTCCGGGGGCGTTAATTTCTTTTGGCATGAAGTGGTTTGGTAAAACTATTCCGATTTACGATACCGCCGCGAAAGGTTTTTCTACAACCTTTTTTAGCGGACTATCTTATTACTTTGATTCATCTTTTCATGCGCCAATTTTAGCTAGAATCTTAGGTAGTTTTGTTGATGGAATCTCTTTGGTCTTATTTTTCATAGGTATTTTCTTTTTTGTAAAATTATTGCGTTTGTATAAAAATAAAGAATTTTTTTCATTGACAGTTCTTAATCTTTATAAAAAAATTATGCGCATTGCTCTTATAATTGTTATATATAAACCAATAAGCAGATCGTTGCTTAGCCTTATCACAACTTTTTTCCATAATCCTCCTGGGCAAAGAATATTAACTGTTTCTATTAACTCAGATGATATTTTAAATGTTTTTTTATTTGCTTTTTTATATATTTTATTTTCAATTATGTGTCATGGTTATGAGTTAAAAAAAGAACAAGATTTAACGGTGTAATAATGAAGGTAGTTATTAAATTGGATGAAATGATGGCGAGAAGAAAAATGCGACTTAATGAACTTGCTGAAAAAGTTGATATTACTCAAGCCAATCTTTCAATTTTAAAAAATGAAAAAGCAAAAGCAATCAGATTTTCTACATTAATTTCTTTGTGTAAAGCATTGGATTGTCAGCCTGGAGATTTGATTAGTGTTGAAGAGGAATAGAATTTATTTCTTTGGATTTGGTTAAAATTCAAGGTAATTATTTTGTGATTGTGGCTAAAATTGAAATTTTTAATTCTCAAGGAGTGTGTGTATATCCTGGGAGATTCGAACTCGCATTTCCAGAGATAGCACCTGGATCCTACCACATGTTTTGGCTAAAATGTTTTACCTTGGATGAAGGATATACAAAAAACCCACTCCTTGTGCAGAAAATAACATATTGCGTTTTTTCTATCAATAAAGCCGACTTTTATGCAGCGGAATGGAGATTAGTCTTGACTTTTCTCCATTCTGTGACGTAATTTTTAATTATTAAACAATTTATATATTATTTTTGGAGGAATAATGGAACGGGTTCAAAAGAAATTAATAATTAAAGATTTGGGAAAAAAAATGGTTTTGCTTGTTGGGCCGCGACAAGCCGGGAAAACATGGTTATCAAAAAATGTTGCCAAAGAATTCAAAAACAGTGTTTATCTAAATTATGACCAAATTTTAGATCGCGAAATTATTGAAAAACAAACATG
>JBDRFY010000009.1:0-33844 GCA_043818275.1 bacterium
GTAAAACAAGCTGGAACTTATCCAATGGATGATTTCATTAAATATTGGCACGGAAGAGATTGGGCATTAAATGAGTATGATCCTGCAAATTATTAAATTTTAACAGGCTGTCGCTACCTTTTTTTTCATAGTAAATGGGATTGCCGCATTAAATTCATCAATCATTTTTTTCCAATGATTTATTTTTTCCATTTTGGTTTTAAAATTTTGATCCCAGTCACCAATTACAAAATCAATTTTTACAGCCAAAGGTCTACCTTCAAAATTTAACTTGCCACCTTTTTTCAACATTTCTAATATTTCTGAATTTTTATCAACTTTAAAATCTTTGCCTATTATATATCCATTAGGCAAAGAGGCCCCCTGACCAGGTACAATAAAAATTCCATCTTTAGCTTTGACAATTTCATAAAGTTTTCCCTGGAAAACTGGATTCTGTTGTACGTAAGGACCCTTCCAATTTTTAGAATAAGCCAAATTCAATGGCCCGACTTCTGAACCTTTAAATTTTTCCACGCTCAAAAAATCAATGTAATCTCTGTCATTCTGAATTTCCAAAATACTGCAATCGCGATCAATTTTACTTAAAGAATCAAGAATTTTACTAATATCTGTATTAATTAAAATCGCTGAAAAATATGGCCTACTTTTAAAATTTCGCCAAACAAAAAAGAAAACTAATGCTAAAAATAAAGTAACGCTAAAAATTATAAAATATTTTTTTAATATTTTTTTAATTACAGGAGCTTTTTCTTCCATTTTTTCATCTAATTTAGAAAAAAAATCTGTAAAACTTTTCATAACAACATCCTTTCAATTAAAGGAATTTATTCTAAAATTTTCTGTTAACAAATGTTACAAAAAGTTTTTCATCAAAAGAAAGAATTTTGATAATTAGGATTGATATATTTTTATTATATTTATAAAAAACTCAGACCAAAGATAAATACCGGCAATAATAAAAACAATTCCTGAAATTAATGATAAAAATTTTAATCTTTTGTAACTTATGCCTTTTCCAAGTAAAAAACCTGCAGCCGCAACAGCGGTCAAAATAGTACCAGATCCCAAAAAAACCATAAAACTGCTGATACCATATTGAAAAAGAG
Organism: bacterium; assembly: GCA_043818275.1. Lineage (GTDB taxonomy): Bacteria > Babelota > Babeliae > Babelales > JAUWHS01 > JAUWHS01. The sequence continues at coordinate 1,110 of JBDRFY010000009.1, forward strand.
TTAATGTTTTAACTCCATTGGGCAATACCTGAACACTTATAATCATAAAAAACAAAAGAACTAAAGGATTAATCACTGTAAGTAAAAAGGCTTTACTGGCCAAAAGAAGAAAACTTTTTCTTTTCTCACCATCCTGAACTTCAAATTTACGAACTTTTTTTATTGAATTGTAACCAAGAAAAAATAAAAGCAATCCACCAAAAACATCCAGAACAGAAATTACACGGGCAGATTCACCAATAAAAGCAAGAGCTCCCGCAAGACCTAAAAAGAAAAAAAGACTGTCTGCAGCTGCAGCACCCAATGCTGTAACAAAACCAGCCCAAAAACCTTTAGTTGCTCCACGATTAAAGGTAAGAACAAAAATCGGGCCCAACCCGGTTGCTCCCAAAATTCCAATAATGTAACATTTAAAAATAAAACCAAAATCCATAAACATTTTTAACTTCCAATTTAAAAATCACAAAAATTACTTAATTTTTAGACTAAACAAACTATTTGTTTAGAATAATAGCCAAATATACAAGAAAAGTCTGGTAAGCATAAAATAACACAATTTTAATGAAAAAATACAAGGTAAGCAAATGATGAGTAGAACAAAAAATAAAAAAATATCGTTTGGGACAGACGGAATAAGAGGCAAAGCTGATCAATTCCCATTCGATCAAATAACTTTATTTCATTTGGGTAAAGCTATAGCAAAATGGTGTATTGATAAATTTAAAAAAGAAAGTCATCAAATTTTAATCGGTCATGATACCCGGGAATCATGTTCGCAAATAAAACAAAATTTAGAAAATGGGTTGTTGATGTTTCCTATAAAAATTCTTGACGCAAAAGTTCTACCAACACCTGCAATTTATCAATTAATAAAACAAAATAAAAATTTAGATTGCGGAATAATGATTTCAGCTTCACACAATCCATATTTTGATAACGGTATTAAAATTTTTAATTCAAAAACAGGTAAGTTAAACAAAATTGATGAAGAAATTATATTAAAAAATTACAATGATTTTTTAAATGATGAATTAATAACAAAAAATCAAATTAATAGTAATGTTTTATCAAACCGGCAAAGTTATGAAAAATATAAAAAAAATATTATCTCCTTATTCCCACCAAGATTGTTATCCGGTCTAACAGTAATTCTTGATTGCGCAAATGGCGCCACCTATAAAATTGCTCCTGATATTTTTAAAACCCTGGGCGCTAATGTTATAAAAATTGCCACAAATCCAAATGGTAAAAATATTAATGAAAAATGCGGCGCGCTGCATCCACAAATATTACAAAATACTGTAATTCAAAATAAGGCTGACATTGGTTTTGCATTCGATGGTGATGGAGACAGAGTAATTGCTGTTAATAAAAAAGGACAGATAAAAGACGGTGATGATTTATTAGCAATTCTTAGTCAAAACCCAAGTTACAAAAAATTAAATAAAATTATTGGCACAGTCATGACAAACAAGGGTTTTGAGGAATTCTTAAAAAAACAAAATAAAACTTTAATCAGAACTAAAGTTGGAGACAAATACATCGCCTCTAAACTCGCAGAAGAAAAAATGAAAATAGGCGGAGAAACTTCTGGTCATATAATATTAAAAGACTATTTAAATACAGGAGATGGAATTTTTGTAGCTCTAAAAACAATTCAAACAATAATTGATTGCAAAAATTGGGAATTAAAATCATTTAAAAAATTTCCTCAGGTATTAATTAATATTCCAATTAAAGAAAAAAAAGATTTAAATCAATCTCCAATTTCAGACATCATAGAAAACGAAAAAAATAAATTAATTAACGGCAGAGCAATTATCAGATATTCTGGAACAGAAAATTTATTACGAATAATGATTGAAGATACAAATAAAAAATCCGCAAAAAATATAGCCCTGAAATTATCTGTAAAACTTAAAAATGTTTTAAATTAAGGAGCAATAATGGAAAAAACAAATTTTGTTCAAAAAATTGTCCATTTTTTTAAGAGTTTAATATTACAAGGATTGTTTACAGTTCTTCCAATTGCAGCAACAATATTTTTTGTACAATTTCTTTATAAAACACTTCATTCCTGGTTAACCCCTCTGCAACAATTTGTACCGGCCTTATTTAAAGATATCCCTGGATTTGAAATAATTTTAATTCTCTTTTTATTATTCTTACTTGGAGCCCTATTAAAATTCTTTTTAATTGAAACAATAATCGACTTTTTCGAAAACCTGATTGACAAAATTCCAATAATAAGAACAATTTATTCTTCATTTAAAACATTAGTAGATTTTTTCAATGTGCCTGATCCGGCAAAAGAAACTAAAAAAGTTGTATTGATTCAGTTCCCAAGACAGGGAATTTATAGCATAGCATTTTTACTGGGATCAGCCCAGGAGACATATCAAAAAAAATTAGAACTTGAAGGCATAAAAACAGAAGAAAAAATGTTACGAGTATTTATGCCAGGATCTCCTAATCCAACAACCGGATTCTTTTTTGTAATGGCTGAAAAAGAGATAATCCCAACTGATATAACATTTGAAGAAGCAATAAAAATAATTGTTTCCTGCGGCCTTATAAATCCCGGTGAGATTAAATTTAAAAAAAATTAAATAAATGATCTTAGTTAAATACATTCTTAAGCGATTTTTTAAATATCTAATTTTAGTAAATTTAATCCTGGTAATCTTATTTAATTCTATAGATTTTTTTGAAAAATTTATTCGACTCACAAATGTCTCAATTTTAGATATTTTTTACACAATTGCCTTAGGATTAATTCCATCTTTTTTTGAAAACTTGGCCATAAGTTGCTGGCTGGCAACCGCCCTTCTAATAAAAGAGCTACAGCAACAAAATGAATGGGAAACTTTTCCATTGTTAAATATTCATTACAAAAAATTTTTAAATCTATTTTTAGTTACAGGAATTTTTTTAGGCCTTTTTAATTTTTTAGGTAAAGAAGGGTTAGCAAATCCTTTTATGGTTAAATCTGAACAATTCAAAAAAGAAAAATTAAAAAAAAGGAGCGATCATAAAATAATTAATAAATGGATGTACTTAAACAACAACACTTTTTGTTATTTCAATGTTTTAGATTTAAAAGAAAAAATCGGCTCAGATCTGATTTTAATCAATTTAAACACCGATTTTTCAACTCAAAAAATTTTAATTTCCCCAATATTTAAAATAAGCCAAAAGAAAAAACAAATCTTTATTTCAAAAGGTATAGAAATATATCCGCAAACAAATGAACAAATAAAGATAGAAAACATACATGTTGTACTTGACTGTTTTTTCACACAAATCCAAATTTTGTCAGAACAAAATTCATTAAATCAGATTTTAAAAACCTTGTTGGCAAGTAAAAATATAATTCCTGAAAACAGCTGGAATGAACTTTTTTTACTATTTTTAAAAAGATTATTGTTTCATTTACAATTTATTTTATTTCCACTTCTGACTCTTTGCTTTTTTTTCATTCCCTTTAATTTAAAAAATTATAAATGGATTTTAATTCTTACTCCTTATCCTTTATTAACATTATTAACAGCCATAACAGATTTTATAATACAAAGCGGTTTTTCTGCCTGGTTTACAACAATTCCATATTTGACGTTACTTTGTATAATCATTTTTTTATGGCTCAAAATTAATTCTAATTATTACTCAAAATCTGCTTGAAAAAACTTTAATTTCTTTTAGACTTGAGCTCTAAAATTGTTCTCTTTTAAAAATTTTTATCTTTAACTTTCTTGAGGAGTCAAACGTGAAAAAAAATGCGCTTCTGGCAACTTGTTTATTAGCAACCGCGATTGCATCTGCACAAGATTCTTTGTTTAAATATGGATCAAATGATTCTTTGCAAAACAAAATCACATACGGAAAAACATACAGTGAATTAAACACCCTTGGAAAATATACAAGTTATACAATATTAAAACCGCTACACAAAGAATTAAGAACTTTTTTATGTGGAACAGAATCTGAAAAAACATACAAAACATCTGTAATTAAAAAATCAACCGATCTTCAAAACATTGCTCCGATGAGACAAATGGGTGATTTTTCAGGAACATTCAAAAAATCAAATGTTAAATATCAGGGCTGGAGAGATGAAGTATTAATCGGAAAAATAATAGAAACAATACTTTTAGGCGAAAGAAAATACAAAGGTAAAATAATTGTAGATGAATACACAAATACTGATGCGCCAATTTTCATGTGGACATTAAAAAACAATACCGAACTTAAGGCTATCGCAACATACTTACTAAAAAATTTGGTAAAAAGAGATTATCAAATTAAAGAAAAACCATTATTGGTTTTAAACCTTCTTGAAGATCCTGAACTTAAAACATTAAATGAGGCTGATAAAGAATTTCTTTCAGAACTTTTTGAACTTGTTGATCCAACAAATAAAGATATTAAAAATTATTTAAAAGACTGCAAAACCTTATATTTTGATATCAAATCAAATATTGGAGCTTGTCAAAAATATATTGATGAAAATTTAAGAGAAGGAATTGTCAGATCTTTAGAAAAGAAGTTTGAAGATTTCAAATTTAAAGACAATGTTGGAAAAATTATAGTTGCACTATTATTATTCGATGGAATATATAATCATATTAATTTAATTAACTTTATTAAAACACAATTTAATAATGCTGGAAATTTATTTACCCCTAAATTAGAAATTCCTAATCAATCAACAACCCAACCCCAATCTAATGAAGCTACACAAATAGGTGGTCTCGGATTCAAAACAATCACTTAATTAACAATTATAAATATAAAAAACAAGGCCGAAAGTAAAACTTCCGGCCTTGTTTTTTATACATAACAAAACTAAACTTTATATTCTTTCAAACAAAGCTAAAAATTCTTTATTCCCACTGGTTGCGCCCAAAATTGGCGATTCAATTAAATCTTTCATTTCAAAGCCAAAATCCTTCATTCCATTTTTTATTCTTTCAATTACGCCCTCATGAATCTTTTCATCTTTTACAACGCCACCACGTTTAATATCTTTTTTTTCTGCTTCAAATTGAGGTTTGATCAAGGTTATAATTTTTCCGCTTGGTTTTATTAATTTTGATACTGCGGGCATAACTTTTAAAAGAGAGATAAAAGATAAATCCAAGGTTACAAGATCAACTAATTCAGGTAATTTTTCCAAGTGCCGTAAATTTGTTTGTTCCATAACAACAACACGTGGATCACGCGAAATTTTTTCATGAACTTGAGCCATTCCAACATCAACGCCGTAAACTTTTTTTGCACCATGTTGTAACAAACAATCCGTAAAACCACCGGTTGAAAGACCGGAGTCTAAAACAACTAAATCTTTTACATTAATTCCAAAATGATCTAGGGCTTTTTCCAGTTTAAAACCGGCGCGACTTACATATTTTGGCTCATCTACCTCAAGAATTATATCTGAATTAACATCAAGAATAGTTCCAGGTTTGTCCAAAACTTTACCTTCAAGTTTTACCTTGCCCAGCATTATAAAACCCTGAATCTGATTTCTGGTTAAATTTGGATATTTATCTTTAATTAATAAATCCAATCGTTTCTTTTCCTTTGCCATTGTAAAAAACCTTTTTTATGTCTTAAAATTTTCATTCTATGTGTAATTTTTAATTAAAAATTACTTAAGTTGCTACTTAAAAAACCAAGTTGTTACCTATGTATTTTTGCCCCATCGGGGCTAAAGTTATTAACCTCGGGTTTTAACCCGTGGTTATAAATTAATTCAAGAACCTCGTGCCATTTCATGGTACGAAAGAATTATTATTTAATTTCTTTCACCCCATAGAATTGGGTGTTCTTATATAATCTTTATTTTCCACGGGTTAAAACCCGAGGCTATTATCTCTAACCCCATAAGGGGTTTATTTATAAATTTCAAAAGTCACAACTTGGATACTTAATAGTTTCATTCAATATGTAATTATTTAGCAAAATTAACATGTTTTTCATCAAATTACTTTATAAAACGTTACCAAATACACTTACCATTTGTCAAAAACCATTAACTCGATTAGACTACTATTTTGAGGTTATTTATCTAACAACTCACCAAAAATTATTAAATTGGGGAAAAAATAGGGGGATAAAATAATCTTTATTAAATTGCCAACCAATGCATAATTAAATTTCTTTTTATAGCTGGCAATTCTTACCTCTAAATTAATTAAAAATAAAGAAAGCCAAAAATGACCAATAAACGGAATAATATTCGAAACATTGCCATTATCGCTCACGTTGACCACGGAAAAACCACATTAGTAGATGAAATGTTAAAACAATCTGGAACTATTACAGCAACCATCGATCGTGTAATGGATTCTGGAGATATCGAAAAAGAACGCGGTATTACAATTTTGGCTAAAAATACATCAATTAAACTTCCAAATATGAAAATAAATATTGTTGATACACCTGGACACATGGACTTTGGTGGAGAAGTAGAAAGAACACTACAAATGGTTGAAGGTTTTTTATTGCTTGTTGATGCTGCTGAAGGACCATTACCCGGAACCAAATTTGTTTTAAAAAAAGCACTACAATTAAATCTAAAACCAATAGTTATTATTAATAAAATTGACAGAAAAGACGCGGATATCCAACGCGTTGAATCAATGATTCATGATCTTTTTTTAGATTTGGCAACAACAGAAGAACAACTGGAATTTCATACATTATACGGATCTTCAAAAAATGGTTTCTTTTCTGAAGATCCTGATGCAAAATCAGGCAATATGCAACCCTTATTCGACGCAATTTGTAAATACATTCCAGCGCCAAAACAAACAACAAATGATCTCAGATTACTTATAACAAATTTAGACTATTCTGATTACCTTGGAAGAATAGGTATCGGAAAAGTTATAAGCGGCTCAATTAAATTAGGTAAACAAGTTATCTGTTGCAAAGATAAAGAAATCAGCAAACCTCTTACAGTTACAAAAATTTATCAATTTGAAGGATTAAATAAAGTTGAATGCCAAAGCGCTCAATTTGGAGATATTGTTGCAATTACCGGATTTGAAAAAGAGATAAGTATCGGAACAACAATTTGTGATGTAAATAAACCACAACCAATAAAATATGTTGATATCGATGAACCAACAATTTCGATTTTTATATCCGCGAATAAATCTCCTTTTGCCGGAAAAGAAGGGATTTTTCTTACATCACAACAAATAAAAGAAAGACTTTTTAAAGAATTAAAAACAAACGTTGCGCTAAGAGTTGAAAACACAAATTCAACAGAAGCTTTTAAAGTTTCTGGAAGAGGTGTCCTTCATCTGGGAATTTTAATTGAAACAATGAGAAGGGAAGGATTTGAATTAGAAATATCAGCTCCCCAAGTAATTTTCAAAGAAATTGATGAAAAAAAATATGAACCTATGGAATTGCTTATTTTAGACATTGAAGAAGAACATCAGGGAATTGTAATGGAACTATTGGGAAACAGAAAAGCTGAATTACAAAATTTAATACATACAGGAAATAAAAAACTTCGCCTGGAATTTAAAATTCCATCAAGAGGAATTGTTGGTTTTAGAACTCAATTTATAAGAAATACACGCGGAACTGGATTAATGAACCAACAATTTCATGGATTTGAACCATATTGTGGAGAAATTCCCCGAAGAACCAAGGGTTCATTAATTTCAATTGAAACTAATCAGTCAACCGGCTTTGCATTGGACAGTTTGCAATCCAGAGGAACTCTGTTTGTAAAACCAGCTGAAAAAATTTATTGCGGAATGATTGTGGGGGAACATAGCAGAAATAACGATCTCGATGTAAATCCAACAAAGAAAAAGAAATTAACAAACATGCGCGCGTCAGGTTCTGATGATGCAGTAAAACTAGCCCCACCTAAAACTATGACGCTTGAAGAATCAATGGAATGGATTAATAGCGATGAATTAATAGAAGTTACACCAAAATCAATTCGCCTAAGAAAAAAATTTTTGAATTCAACTGAAAGAAAAAGAAACAAATAAATTAAGGCTTAGTCGAATAAGGAAATTAATTTTATAAAGATATATATTTGTAATTTGGTATTGAATGCCATAGGCAAGCCCTGACAAGGGCGACATATGTTAGCCCAGTGCAAAACGCAAAGCGTTGCAGCTCTGGGTATAAAAATAGATAAATATTTAGCCCCGTAGGGGCGACACATAAAAATAAATTGAATTAAAATTATGTGTCGCCCCTACGGGGCTAGGTTTGTTTTACGATATCTTCCCAGAGCTGTGCGATCAGAGATCGCTTGCACTGGGCTAACATATGTCGCCCTTGTCAGGGCTTGCCTAAAATCATTATTAAGCGAATAAACAAAGAAAAAACCTAAATTTTTTAATTTCCTGATTCAACTAAGACTTACTCGCCGTACGGCGAGTAAGTCTTAATGTCTACTCTACATCTTTTAACAAATCTGATTTTTTATAAAAATAACGTGAAGCAAGCATATCCTCATCTTTTAAAATGTTTGCGATTGAAAGAACGGCAAACATTTTATCATCTGTTGAAACAGTTAAAAATCCAGATTCTCTACTTTTTTTAACAGCCTGCCTAAAATCATCCAAATTTTTAATTTTCTCCCCATTAACTTCTTCAAGTGTTGCCCCAGGAGTTAAAACTCTGGCTTTTCTGGCCTGGGAATCAGGTAATATATGAGTTATCACAACAGCCGGTTTTTGTTGTTCTTCGGGTCTTATGTATCGTACAAGTTCTGGAACCCTTTCAAGTAAAATTGCTATGTGATTTAAGGTTAGAGGCATCAAAACCATTCCACCAAAAACTACATAATCAATTTCTTGAGACTCGAATTCTGAATAAACTTTTCTAATTGGAGGAATATAACTGGGAGTAAGTTCAAAATTAAAATCTTTTCTAATTCCACTTCTATAAATCACTAAATGAATTTTATCACCAACTCCAAATCTATTTAAAAAATCAATTAACGAAACTTTATCTTCACTCCATGGAACAGATAATTCCCCATAAATATCAAGTTTATAACCATTAATTTCATAAAGCATATCGCCCTGTTTAACACCGATTTTACTTAAAAGACCCATATCAAAAACCTTGGCTATATACCATCCACCTGGTTCAGGATTATTTAGATATTTAACCATATCATTTGTTGCTACAGTAAAAATACAACCCAAAGTTGGTTTTCTTAAAAGTTTTATTTTATATAAATCTTTGGTAATTGCGCGCTTAACCTCATTTATCGGAATTATATACCCAACATTCTGAGCTTCTAAAATTCCAGACTGATTAATACCAACAACCTTTCCATTTATATCCAAAAGAGGACCACCTGAACTACCCGGATTAAGAGGAGTTGTAATTTGAATTAAACCGGATCTTTCTCTTCCGCTTACAATTCCCAAAGTACTTTTTAATCTTTCCTGTCCCAACGGATAACCAAGAGCCAAAACTTCCTGAGTTCGAAGCACGGTATCAGAATCACCTAAATCTAAATAAGAAATTTTACCTAATTTACGTTTTATTTTTTTTAATGATTTGTCAGTCAATTTTAAAACTGAGACATCTTTATCGGGACAAACACCAACAATTTCAACATCAAATCTTTCCCGTCCGAATGAGGGAAGCTGAATTTGAACAGAACTAGCTTGAGCAACAACATGATAATTTGTAATCAGATGACCATTAGAATTTACAAAAAACGCACTCCCTAATGATTCGGATTGCTCTGGGGTTTTATATGGTTCAAGCCAATTGATCCTTGTTATCTGAGTAAAAACCTGAACAACTGTATCTTTCGATTTTTTTTGAACATTTAACCACGAATGTCTTTTTGGTTGAGCAAGAATTTCTGGAGATATTTCCGGATTTTGAATGAAGGCGTTTTTTTCTTTTTCGTTAACAATTACACCAACATAACGACTTAAATCTCTTTGAACTTTATGAGAATAATAAAGGCTGACCGAAAAAGGTATACCTACAGCAATAACACCTATCAAAATATATGATATTTTTTGTTTCACTTCCATTGTACACAATCCCCTTTCACTCTACTCATCCTGAAAAAATAAACCCTGTTTAAAAATTAACAACAAAGAAAAAGCAAAATAGAACAAAAACAACAATAACAATAAAGTATGAAGTTTCATCACAGCCATAAAGGCCACAAAAACTAAAAAAATTGCTTTAAGCCAATTTTTACCTAAACGAATATTACCCTTAAATGTTGGAAATCTGATCGAACTTATCATTAAAAAACCAAATAAAATTTCTAAAAATAATAATATAAAAACAAAAAAATTACTTGGAATAATTTTACCTGAATTAAGTAAAAGAGTTGCGAAAAAACAACCGGATATTGTTGTCGGCACGCCCAAAAAAAATAAACTTTGTTCTGAGGATGTTAAATTAAATTTAGCTAATCTTAAAAGACCTGCAATTAAAAAAAATGCTGTTCCTAAAAAACCAATAAACCCCAATTTATTTAATTGCCAAAAATACATTAAAAATGCCGGGGCCAAACAAAATGAAACCAAGTCACTAAAAGAATCAAGTTGTACTCCAAATTCACTTGATATTTTTAAATACCTGGCAACCCGACCATCAAGAAAATCAAATAATGCTCCCAACAAAATAAAATAAGAAGCGCCAATAAAATCTTCATTCGCCGTAAAAACAATTGATAAATAGCCAAAAAATGCATTTCCTAAAGTAAAAATATTGGGTAATAACGAAATACTTTTTCGGACTAATAATTTTTCTCTAAAAGGCTTTCGCCTAAATCTTGAATGCCGTAATAACAACATTTATATTTCCTGAGTTGCTTTTAAATTTTTAATAAATAATTAACTAACATTATAATAATTATTTAGCAACGACAACTTTTGCATGCTTTAAAACTTTATCCTTAAAAAGATATCCCTTGTGCACCGTATCAACTATTTCTCCTTTTTTCTTGTCTTTGCTTTCAACTTGTAATAAAGCTTCATGGTATTTAGGATCAAATTTAGAAGAACAATCTATTTCCTCAACACCCAGATCTTTAAAAACTTTCTTTAAATTTTTTTCTATAATTTTAAAACCATGCAGCCATGATTCTTTTTTCTTTTCATCAATATCCAGCTTCTCACCCGCTTTAATTGCTCTATCTAAATCATCCGCAAATGGTAGAAATTTAAGCAAAATATCCGATTGAGCTAAATATCCCCACTCTGTTTTTTCTTTTTCCATTCTTTTTTTAAAATTTTCAAAATCTGCTGAAACATGTAAAAAATTTTTTTTAAAATCAATTTGATCATCAGCCTCTTTTTTCTTTTCATCTGATAAATCATTTTTTGAAGTTTTTTGCTCTTTTTTCAAGCTTTCATCTTCAAAATTTTCATCTTTTTTATTTTTATTCATAAATAACCTTTTTCATCTCTATTAGAAAAACAATAAATTTTTCAAATTTCTCATAGAAATTCAAATTCAGTATGACTCATTGCAAGCCTAAAGTCATAAAAAATACAATGCCTATCGGCAACTCAATTTAAAAATCAAATTCGATTTTTAATCATCCCCCATCAATGATAGCTTCAAAAAATTTTGGACAAACAAAAACCCTATCCAATCAAGGAAGTCTAAAAATCCAAATTGTTTTATAAATTTAGCATAAAAAAGCAATCTGAAAAAGTTTGATAATAAAATCCAGATTTATAGGCAAAGGTTAAAATTGGAAAAGAAACACTATCAGTAAAATAAAAATTTATCTTGTCAAACTTAAGTTATCTAAGATATTATTTCTTCACTGTGGGGGAGGACCTCCAAAAATATTTAAAAATTTAAAAAATTTTTAAGGGTACTCCAATGAAAGGATACATAAACCGTGTCTGCACCTCTTTTATAGATGTGCCAGACAAGATCGCTATCGCAATATATTTCTCTGGATGCTCTATCCGATGTAAAAATTGCCAAAACAAAGAGCTCTGGGATAAAAAAAACGGAACTTTAACTGAAACAACACAATTAATAAAAAAAATCGATACACATCCATTAGCTGAATATGTTGTTTTTCTGGGGGGAGAACCAACTGATCAAATAGATTTCTTAATAGATATCTGCAAAAACATAAAAAATAAAAAAATTGCTGTTTATTCAGGCAGAGAATTTGAAATTCTGCCAAAAAAATTATTAGATCAAATAAATTTAATTGTATGTGGACCATATAGAGATGATCTTTTCGTAGCCAACCGATGGCCCGCATCAACAAATCAAAGAGTTTTTAGAAAGGAAAGTGAACAATGGAAACAGATAAAATAAATCTATGCGGCTCTTTTGATGAAAGCTTTAAAGATTTATACGTATCAACTGATCCTAAAATATTAAAAATGGAAGGAATTTCTCCAGATAAACTTGATGTTGTAAAAATGTCTGAAAAATATTTTTCCCGACGAATCGTTGATATGTCTATTGATGACAATGCCAATGCTCACGAAAGTAAAGCATTTGGAAATTATATATCTGAAGTAACAAAAGGCTGGTTAAAAATTCAGGGTTATTATGATATCTATAAAAAACTGGAAAATGATTACGGAACAAAAGAAGCCCAAAGATTATTAAAATTAACCTGGAACGGAGATATTTACTTACATGATAGCACTTCAATTCAAATTCCATATTGCTGGTCTTATTCAACATCTTTTATTTTATTTGAAGGTTGTAAATGGGGACAACTGGAATCCAAACCCCCAAAACATACTCATTCTTTTTTAGATCAGGTTAAAGAAGTAACAATTGAAATAGCTCAAGAAATTGCTGGCGCCGTAGCCATTGGTGATTTATTTGTCAATTACGCGTACCTGGCAAAAAAAGAAGGCCTTTATCCCTGGAAACCGGCTGACCGCAAAGTCATCGAAGATGAATTTCAATCGTTAGTGCATACATTAAATAAAAAATTAAGAGCATCACATCAATCACCTTTTTCAAATTTATCAATTTTTGACAGACCAAATCTGGAAATGTTATTTGAAGATGTGGTTTACCCGGATATGAGTAAACCTGATTTTGACTACATTGAAGAAATTCAAAGAATTTTTTGTGACTGGTTTGCCAAGGGTGATCCAACAAGTGGACTTCCATACCGATTTCCGGTTGTAACATTAAATTTAAGAACTGATAAGAATAAAAAACTTTTGGATCCAGCCGCTTTCGAATATTATTCAAAAATTAATCTGGAAAAGGGTTGTTTTAATATTTACATTTCCTCCGGAAACAAAATCGCAAGTTGTTGCAGGCTGACAAATGATCTTGACCTTGCGGGAGTAGACAGTTTTGGAAATGGTGGAGTATCCCTGGGATCACATAGAGTTGTAACGTTAAACCTTGCTCGTCTCGGTAAAATTTCAAAATCTGTTGATGATTTAAAAATTCACCTTCATGAGCAACTGGAAAATGCAAAAAAACTTCTTATCGCTCACAAACAATTATTAAAACAAAGGGAAAAAGAAGGATTTCTAAAATTTTTCAAGCTTGGCGTCATGAGCATGAATCGACTGTTTAGTACTTTTGGAATAACAGGAATTTATGAATGTGTTGAACAACTTGGATTTCCAATGAAAACTGAAAAAGGAAAAAATCTGGCTAAAGAAATTCTTGAAGAAATAAAAAACTATGCTACCGAAAATTCCAAAAAATTAGATGATTTTATTTTCAATGTTGAACAAGTTCCAGCAGAAAGTCTGGCCGTAAAATTCGCGGCTAAAGACCAACATCTATACAACATGCCTTACTCAATTTACTCAAACCAATTCATACCTCTTTACGAAGATTATGATATTGTAGACCGCATTAAACTTGATGGAGAATTTTCTGCCACATTAACGGGAGGTGGAATATCGCATTTAAATATAGGAGAAAAACTTACATCAAAAGATCAGATGAAAAAATTAATCGATTATTCAATAAAATGCGGTTGCGAACACTTTGCCGTAAATTATAATTTTTGTAAATGCGTAAATAATCACATAACTGTTGCAGGACCTTCAACAACCTGTTCTATTTGCGCGGGTCAAATTCAGGATCAATACACAAGAATCATTGGATATTGGGTACCTGTATCTTCATGGAATAAAGGCAGACAAGAAGAACATAAAAAACGAATATTTAAAAAACCATTTGAACAAAAAAAAGATTCACCAGTAACCTCCTCTTCAACACAAACCACGCAAGAAACAATATAAAAACAACATCCAAAAATAAAGGGTAACTTTTAAAAACTGCCCTTTATTTTTTTTAATCTCTTTGAAAAATTACTGCTGATATTTTTTGCCACAAATTTTTTATAATATTTCCAGAACCCTCAAGGCCACCTTTAATTATTCCTTCAATAACATGAGCAATATTTTCTACCAACCTTTTTGAAGCTTCATAAGATAAAAATTCAACGACATCACCTGAATTTGCAATAACGCCAACAACAACAATCAAAACAATTGTTACAATAACAATCTCATATTTATGATTCCAGGTTCCTTTAATAAATTGTTTTAAAAATGATTCCCGTTCCTCTTTGCTCATCTCCTCCAATATTTTTAATAATTTTATAGAAACAACCTCATTTAAAGCGCTATTTAAATTTGAAGAATCATTTTTTTCTTTTTCAATGTAATTAAATGTTTTTAAATTTTTTTCTTCTGTTAGCAAATCAACTTGTCTTTTCACCTCATCAATAAGTAAATCTTTAAATAATTCCAAATCTTCTATCGTAACAACATTTGAATTTGAGACAGCAATTAATTCATCAGACGCGCAATTAATATTTGTAAAAAACATCCCGGAGATTAGAAAAAAAATAAAAACTCTTTTCATCAATCCCCCTTAACTTTAAAAATTAAACATTATTTGAAAGTCCAAGATGTTGCAAAACCCATTCCCAAATATGATTAGCCAAACCAACTTCCTCTGAATCTTTCAAAATTGAATAAATTGGCATTTTATTTTGGGCAAAACAAATATTTCCTGTTGCATTAAAAGTAAAATTTTCAAAATTACCAATTTTTTCCTGAATTAAATAATTTGGAATATACAAAAGCCATTTTGCAATAATTTCCGCGTGAATCTCTCTGTGATTTGGCAGCCCCCAACCAAGCCAACCTTTATTTTTTATCTCAATTGATAAATCAACTGCGCGTTCATGTTTTGGTTCTGGAAGCAAAACATCCCCAACAATTTCCTGAACCAAATCGCCCTTTGAATAAAAATTATAAAGATGCCCAATGATATCCATATCAGCAACATAATCCGGAATATTATTTGGAGTACCCAAGGTATAAACAGAATCAATTAAATAATCTTTTTGCGCTTTGGTTTCCTGAATGCCAACCTTTTCTTTATATTTTTGCACTTCCTCTTTTGCGACAGCAAAAAATGCTTGCAATTCTTCTTTTTCTTTTTGCTCTTCTTCTATATTTTTTTTATCTGGTGATGAAGTTGTGGTTAAATCCAAAACCGGTTCACTTTCCACTCCATACATTGTTAAATCATCAATAAAATCATCCAATAATTGACTTGCCGCTTTTATTACATGTCCGCCATAACTATGCCCAACTAAAACTATTTCTTTTTCTCCTTTTTTTGCGAAATCTATAACCAATTTTGCCAATTTAACTCCGGCTTTTAAACGTTCATAGTGAGTCACTCCGCCAAGATACTGATCCCATGAAAAAGAATTTGTTTTTTTGTGGCCTAATTCCAACGATTCAATTTTCAAACTTTCAAAAAAGCTGCCTCCCGGTTGATACCAAAGACTTTCCTGAGCAAGTGCTCCATGCGTTACAATAACAACAGAATTCAAATTAAAAAAAAGAGAAGCAAATAAAACACACCAAAAATATCTAAAAAAATTCATGCATTTCTCCTAAATAAAAATTTTATATTTATAAAGGATATTAAATAAGAATCTTTTTTTTCAAGAAAGATAAATTTTATTAACTGATGTTACGCAAAGCATTGTAAATTAAATATTGCTTTTTTACTTGACAAGCCTCGGTAGAGGCTTGTCAAATAAATTTAGATAAAAATATTACAAATACCAACTTTAGCTATCTTAAAATAAAATCTTGATTGCGTAACATCAGTTATTAAGAAACATCGGTATAAACAATTTGAATTTCGCCATTTTTACTTGTTGGCAAAATAAGACGCTTGTCTTTCTGTATAACGTCCTGAACCTCATCAAGTTGATCCTGTAAATGTAACAATTTTTTACCCAGATACTTATAATAAAATATTGCTTCTTTATTTTCTCCAAAAGACGTATCAATATTAATATTTATAATTTTATTTCTAACGAATGATGGATAAATCACTTTTCCTGTTAAAAATTGAATTTTGGGTTTTATTGAATAAAAATTATATATTTTTTCAACGACAGCTAAGTTTGGTCTTATTTCACTACATTTATCAAAAACATAAACCCCATTTATCAAATTTGGCTGATTAAATTTATGAGAAACAAAATTAAAAATATTTTCTCCAAAACCAAAACAAAAAACATTAATTTTTTCGTATTTATCCTTAACCAATATTAATAACGTAAATAATTCAGCCACATTATATTTGAACTCTAAAGTCATTGTTCCATCAAACTCCTGATACTCAAAATCAAAAAAATCACCGCCCCTTTTTGCCTGTTTTTTTATTTTTTTACAAAAAACGCTTCTGGCTTCCAAAATTTCTTCATTTACATTTTTTTTCGGGTTAATAAAAATTATAGCGGTTTTTGGATATAAAAAATGAAAAAATAATAAAAATAAAATACTCCATTTTTTCATCCCAAATCCCCCTGCGAAAAATCTTACTTATTGAATATTAATTCTTGCTGAATATCTTCTTTAATTTTAAATTCTTTAAGTCTAATCTGTCTAAAATAAGATTCATGATACCCATAATGTCATTGTTCCCAATCACAACATTTAAAAAATTTTCATGCAGATCATCAAAAGGTAAAAAATTATTACCAATAAAAGCTCTGCCTAATCCTAAAGAATAAATATTTCTAATTTTATGAATAATTTTTTCACTCGGCTTGAAGTAGAAATTATTGGTTTTTACCTCTTGAGCTTCACCTTCAACAGAAACCATAACTTTATCGCTTGGAGCATCCAGGATAACGATACTTGAAATTAAATATTTATTTTTAAAGTTTAAATATCGCTTCATTGTCATAATTTTGTCATGGCAAACTTTAAAAAGCTCATTAAAATCTTTTAATTGCAAAACTTTATTTAATTTTATCTCTTTTTCCTGAAAATCAATTTTTTCAAACATTTTCTTAAAATTTGTTTTTAATTTTTCTATTTTTTCAGCTGCACTTTCCTGATAAGCGCTATTTGGTAAAAACATTAGCGTATCTTTTGAAAAATCATATATTTTGTTATCAGAACATTTGGCCAAAACATCATCACTGCCTTCATCCAGTAATAAGCTTGCTAAAAAAACAGGATTAAATGTTCTTCTAAAACAAATAAATTTTATATCTTTCTGATTTGCCGCGGATGCTAAAATTTTAAGTGCTAGCTTACATGCTCTAAAAAGTTGTTCTACCGAAGATATTTTGTCTAAAAAACCAGAACAAAACAATTGATCCACATCATCACTCTCCTTAATTCTTTCATAAAGATTATCTATAAATTTAGATTGCAAAGCAGATTCTTTCTGATCATCAAAAACAAAAATCGTTGTAGAATTCAAACTAAAAAAAACAAATAAAAAAAAACATTAATCCCTTCATCTCCCTACTCCCCAAAAAATTAATTAATTATTTTAAACAAAGGCTCTTTACCATCAGTAAAAATAGTTAATTGATAATTTTTATTTTTTTCTCCTAAAAAACCTAAATACATTGGAACATGTAACAACCAGCGAGCCAAAAACGCTGATGTTATTTTTTTTTCACCTTCATAATTTCCACTACTTAACAAATTTCCCTTTTCATCAATTTTTTTATCGTCTTTTTTACAAAAATCTTCAATATTTACTTCGATATTAGTAGCCAGATTAAATTTTTTAAATTGTCCTCCATCCAAAGGCGAATAAAGGTTGAAAATACTTTCAAAAAATTTCCAATTGGGAACCGTATCAACAAAATCAACCGGATAATTAAGAGCAAAAAAATCTTTTATCCATGGTTTTGACCATATTACCTGATTGCATATCTTTCCAAAACCTCCCCCCATATATTCCACGCAGGAATCTTTTAATTGTCTTAAATTAATATGTTGAATTTGTGGGTTATTTCTGGAAAATAAATATGGATAAGAATCTTTAAAATTATTTTGATTAAAATCACCTGAAAATTTTATGGGAAGATTATTTAAATTTTCTTGCATAAAATCACTGCTTAAAAAAATACTGGCCAAAAATACAATATCGCAACCAAAACGATACGCAATAATATTTATTTCCCACTCACCATTTCTTTTGTAATCAATTATTTTCTGTGCCAGCTTTAACCCTCCATTTACTCTCTCATTAAATAAAATTCCGGTTGCAGGAGCTTGATACCACTCAAAATAATCAATTTTATGATTTTCTCCTATAGCTTGTTCAATAACGTTATAAAAATTTCCTCCTTGTTGCAGATCAGCCGATTCCTGCCAAGCCTCACCTGGGACAATAATTATTACAGCATTTAATTGATAAAAAAAACTAAAAAATAGGCAAAATGAAATTTTTAAATTCTTCATGATCTTTCCCCCGAAAAAAATTATCCCCCCGACACGTTCTGTGCCATAGTTTATTTTTAAAAAAAGTGCTTTACTTAGTCAACAAAACAGAAACAAATTACAAATCATACAATAGCCAAACAAATCTGGATTTGAAGTTATAAAAAAAATATTCTACATTTGATGAATATTCGAAATTTATAGAACTATATTTATTAATTCAAAGGATCAATAATGGGAACATTTAGTAGAAAAATAATAACAGTTGATGTAAACGAACTTGTTAAATTACTCAATAAAGCTTTTGCAGATGAATGGCTTGCATATTATCAATACTGGATCGGCGCAAAAGTTGTCAGTGGTCCAATGAGACCTTCTGTTGTCGCAGAACTGGAAGAACACGCGACAGAAGAATTAAAACATGCCCTAATGTTAACAGACAGAATTATACAATTAGGTGGAACCCCAATTTTAAAACCTGAAGATTGGTATAAACAAACAAATTGTGGTTATGAATCCCCCAAAAATGACTTTTATGTAAAAGAAATTCTTGAACAAAATATAAAAGGTGAACAATGCGCAATTTCAACGTATCAAAAAATTATAGATTTTGTTCACACAAAAGACTATGCGACATATGATATTGCGCTTAAAATTCTTGAAGATGAAATTAAACATGAAGAAGATCTTGAAATGCTCCTTGAAGACCTTAAACTTATGCAAAGTAAATTTTCAAAATAAAAATAAACATTAAGAATCTGCCGCTCAATACACGACAGATTCTTTAAAAAAAATTTGGAGAATAAATGGAAAAGGCAACCTTAGGAAAAGAAGAACACCCGACAAATTTATCTTTTTCAAAACAACAAAAGATAAATCTGCCTGAACCAACTTTTATAAGTAATACATCAATAGAAAATGCGCTTTTATCAAGAAGGTCAACCAGAATTTTTAATAAAGAACCACTCAACCTTTCTGAAATAGGTCAACTCGCCTGGGCAACTCAAGGCGTTAACGATCCAAGAGGATTTAGAACAAGCCCTTCCGCGGGAGCATTTTATCCTCTTAATTTATATATTCTGGCAATTAATGTATTAGGTTTAGAACAAACCATTTATAAATACAAACCGGAAGATCATGAACTTGTTAAAATTTTAAAAGAGGTAAATATTGAAGAATTTCACGAAACATTAAATCAACTTTCAATAAAAAATCCTGCCGCAATTTTTATAATATCGGCAAAATTGGAACAAATAATAGCAAGTTATGGTTCATACGGTAAAAAATATTTATACATGGAATTAGGTCACGCAACACAAAATTTATATCTTCAGGCAACTTCTTTAGAACTTGGAACAACAATCAATGGAAATATTAATGAAAAAGAAATAAAAAAAATTGCAAATATGCCATCTCATGAACAACCTTTATGCTTAATGCCTGTCGGAAAAAAATTATGAATAACATTCTGATAAAATTAATTGGTTGGCATGCGACAATTTTACATGAAGATCCATGCGCATATGACAGGTATAAATGGCTAAAAAAAAATATAAAAAAAGGAACTATTAAAACTTTAGATGCCGGTTGCGGACTTGGAACATTTTCTTTTTTTGCAGCGAAAAAAGGAAACGTAACCACAGGTTTATCTTTTGATGAAAAAGCAAATAAACAAGCAATACAAAATGCAAAAATTTTAAAACTTGAAAATGTAAAATTTGAGCAATGCGATCTAAGATATTTAGATAAATTTAAAAATAATCTGGATAAATTTGATCAAATAATTTGTTTTGAAACCATTGAGCATATTTTAGACGATAAAAAATTAATTAAAGATTTGTCCAATCTTTTAAGGCCTGGTGGAAAACTTTTATTAACAACACCTTTTAAAAATTATAAAAAATTATGGCGCGACAAACTTTCTCAAATAGAAGATGGTGGTCATGTCCGCAGGGGTTACACACATGAAGAAATTGAAAAAATATTTAATTCTGCAGAGTTGTCCATCGTAAAACAAGATTATGTTAGCGGATTTATTTCACAACAATTAACAAATTTCTCAAGAATTCTTTCTACAAAAATCAATCAACGTTTAGCGTGGTTTTTTGTTCTACCATTAAGAATTTTTCAACTCCTTGATCCCGTAATTACAAATTTTTTAAAATATCCTTATTTATCAATAGCGGTTATAAGTATCAAAAAATAAAAGGCTTGACCTGTAAAGCAAAAAATTTAAAAACTTTCTAGGAAAATAAAATATAAAAAGCGAGAAGGGAAAAGATGAAAAAATTCAGTATCATATTACTTTCTTCAATCTTAATTTTAATATCATTTTTCCAAATAATTTTTGCGGTTCAAAAAGGTTCAGATACCGTTATTTCTATACAACCAGAAGCAATATTTCCGGCCGCTGATTCAGATAACGCCATGCTGGCATTTGGTTGGTTTAAGCAAGGCTTTGTTCTTGAAAATAATTCTACAACTTGTACTTTTGAATCTGTTTTTCCAGTTTCAAGCAACATAAATATGAATGGCGGAACTTTATATTTAAATGCCGATTTAAATTTTAATAATTTCGCAAATATAATAGGCGGAGGAATTTTTTGGGGACAAGACCATTTAATAGAATTATCTGAAACAACAACAAATTTATCTGATGGAATTATTTTTAATAATACGAAAATATTTTTTTATGCAAACCTAAGCATCTCGGGAGATGTTACATTTGAAGGAGATTGTACATTAAATGGACATGGTTGCTCTATTAATTTAGACACTAATGGAAAAATAATAATAGCGCCAAATTCAACATTACTTGTTCAACAATCTGAATTATATAATGTTGGAGCAGGTAAAATTATTTGTCTGGCTGATTCAAGCAGATTACTTTTGGATGAAGTTAAATGGTATCAGGAGTCAGATTATACATTCACTCAGGGAAGCATTGGAATTTATAACAATGTAATTTTTGGAGGTGATCATACATTTGATTATGACAGCGCGCAAACAAGCAGTATTTTTTCAGATTCCTGCTGGCATTTTTTAGACAACATAGTTTTTTCAATTGGGCGAAAAGAATCAATAAACGATCTAGAGCCTTTGTGGATGGAAGATCATTCCTCCGGCTTACACCTGGATAATTGCAATTTTGATGTTAAATCAAATGGCATTTGCATATTAAATGGTTCCCTTTTTATAGACAGAGAAGTTTTCATTCATACCAATTCAACTTATTCCTGTAATGGGCTAATTTTGGGAAACGGAATACCAGACAATGACCCTCAATTAAGATTTTATCCGGGAGCAAATTTATATCTTTATCCTGGACACCTCACTTATGATATCATAGATAATGATCAATTGGCATTTCAAAATACATATGCACAATTCACAAGAAAAAATTATCATGTTCTTAATGTTTTGCAAGATTTAAATTTAACAAATGTAATAGTATCTAATGAATTTCAAACATCGATGCCTATTGCTGATGGAAAAAAAGTAACATACAACAACTGCCATTTAAAATATCCCAGTTTAGAGTTCGATTTAACAGGAACTACTCAGGGAAATATTTTTTTACAAAATCTTGAAGGAAACGGTTTGTTAAATTTAACAAAAGGAACGTTTCCCGCGTGGATAATTGTAAAAAATAAAAATAATTATGTTACAGGAGAAGGCAGAATTTCCGGCCCAATAATTCTTCAAGATGAAAACGCTGAAGTAAGGCTACTTTTTGACGGATTAATGGATAATGGAATAATGCTTAATGGTGGAACATTAATTCTTGAACACGACCTTGTATTATCGCAAAATGGCGGAATCGGCGGAACCGGATACGCAAATTTGTCTTCATATAATCTTATATTGGGAAATAGAGATGTTAGCTGGACAAGCTCCATTTATATGGATGGAGATCATTCTGTAATAAAATTAAACGCGAATGTTATATTTTCAAGTGATGTCACATTTAGTGGAATATTTGAAGTGGAAGGAAATGGAGAACGTGTAGAATTTGTAGATGGATGTAATTTAAAAATAGAAAAAGGATCAACAATAATATTCAGAAACATTTCTCTAAACAATCTTGGCGGTGACAAATTAATTTGTCTGGATGATAACAGCAAAATTATATTGGACAACGTAGCCGTTAATCTTAATGGGAACTACACATTTTCAATAGGATCACTTGAAATATTGAATAATGTAGACTTAAAAGGCAGCTATACATTTGAATACAACAGCAACATTCCAATTAAAATAAACACCTATTCAGAATTATTATTCGATGACGAAATAACAATTAAATTGGGTGACAATATAAAAACACCTTTTTTATTGACTGATAAAACATCCATATTAAAAACAAAAAACGCCAATTTCAAAATAGGCCCACTGGGCCTTCAGGTAACAAAAGGAACCTTCTTTTTTGGCGGAACTTCAATTTGGGAATCAGATTCAACATCAAGTTATGATTCATTAATTTTTGGAGATGGAAATAGTGAAAATGACGCTTTACTAAAAATAGGTGAAGCTGCAACTGTATTAATTAAAAAAGGTGCAGTTGTTTACAATAACACTGACCCTGAAGGATTTAAATCTACATCTCAATCAAATCGTTTTGTAAGAAATGCAAATACTTATTATTATGCAACTCAGGATCAGACCCTTAAAGACACTTATTTGGATCTTGATCCAACAGCACCACTAATTGTAAGCGAAAATAAAACATTTGCTTATGATAATTGCACTGTTGCAATAACTGGAGTGGTATTTCAGATGACAGCTCAAAGGTATAACGAATATACAATATTAATGAGAGGAAATGATTCAATATTTGTAAAAGAAGGAATATTACCATTATACCTTTTGGTTCAAGATTCAAACAATAAATTATATGGGACTGGAAGTATATCTGGCAGTATAATTTTATCTAATTCTGATTCACAATTAGAACTTGGTCTTTTTGGAGAAATTCTTAATAACATTCAATTAAATTATGGAACCTTATTATTGGCAACTGACACAGAAATAGCAAAAGATAATATTATAAGCGGTCCGGGAACAGTAAATATGGCAACAAAAAATTTATATTTAGGCTCAAGAAACACTTCATGGGAAACCCCAATTTTATGGCAAGGAAACGATGCTTTGCTTAGTATAAATTCAAAAATTGACCTTAAAGACACCTGGACCTTTGAAGGAATATGCGCCATAAATGGAAACTTGAACTTAATTGAATTATCTCAAAGTGGCTCAATATATGTAAAAGATAATACAACTTTAACATTAAGAAATTTAACAATTAAAGGCGCTGACTCTGACCGAATAATATGCGCAGGTAATAATAGTAAAATAATATTTGATAACACTACTTTAATGTTAACTGATGGAGATTATAATTTTGATACAGGATCATTTGAAATTTTAAATAAAGTAGAAATAAGAGGTAATCAAACATTTAGCTATAAAACAACTGAGACCAGTATAATTCATACAAATGCTGAATTTTATCTGAAAAACGGCGCAACATTCAGCTATGCCCCAACAACAACAAACGACGATTTAATTATTTTTGAAGATCCATCCTCAATGATTAGCTTTCATGAAACTTCTCTACATTCAACAACAACCGGAATGAAACTGACAAAGGGAACGATGAAAATAAAAGGCCTTTGCTATTTTAATAGTGACGCAACAAATGAAGCAGAAGGAATTAAACTTGGAGATGGAGTTAATGAAGAAAGTGATTTTACAGTAAACATTGAACCTGAATCAAGTTTAAATCTTGTTTCTGGTCATCTTGTTATACAAAACGTTAATTAATGAGAATATATGAAAAATATTTTTTATAAAAAAACGCAGATCCTGAACTCGTTTCAGAATCTAAAATTTATTTTATTCATTTTCATATTTTTCTTAACAACAAACTTAAACAGCTCATCAATAAATGCCAAAATAAGTACTTCCATTATAAACATCCAAAACAATGCCAATTTAAACTTAAAAAATCCAATAAATAATTTTGAAGGTAAAATTAAAACGAATACAAGTGGATCAATAAATGGAAAAAACATTAATTTTAATAAAGGAAAGCTGGAAAATTCAGATAATAAAATTCAATTAACAGGGATCTTAACAAATCAGACAACAAATAAAATAATTCTTGATGGAAATAAAAACATTAATATAAAAAGAGGAACAACTCTCCAGTCAATAGAAATAAGTAATGATAATAATAAAATTGACGGATATGTGCTAACCGAAAATGACATAACACTATTAGATGAAAATACAACGGTTTCATTGAGTATTCATGATTCACTAATTTGCAACATTCAATTAAATTTTGGAACTGTTTATCTGCAAGATGATCTATATTTCACAAATAACAAAAAAATAATCGGTCCAGGAAAAATTATTCCACAATCAAGAAAAATTATTTTTAATGGAACAAATTTAAATTGTAATACATCAATATGTTTTGGTACAAACAGTAATATTAAATTAAATACAAACATAGATTTATCTGAAACATGGACTTTTGATGATGCGTCAACACACATAATCGAAGGACAAGGAAATATATTATCACTGGAAAATTTAGGCCTAATTTTAATTAATGAAAACTCAACATTAATAATCAGAAATTTAACAATAAATAATATTTCTGAACAAAACATTAAGTGCCTGAATGACACAGCAAAAATAATATTTCAGAATGTTAAATTAGTTTTATCTGATGATTTTCAATTTCAGACAGGTAGTTTTGAAGTTTTAGATTCATGTGAATTCAATGGTCCTTATAAATTTGCGTATCAAACGACTAAAACAAGCACAATTAAATCTAAATCAAATTTAATTCTGGATAATTTTATTACGTTTAGTTATGATCCCGGAATACCTATTCAAAATTTAATTAATTTGCAAGATGAAACATCATCAATAATTTTTAACAATGCAACGCTACACGTTACAACAACGGGAATTCAATTAACAAAAGGCAATCTGTTTATAAATGGTCAGGCAAATTTCATTGCGGAGAAACAAACATTCACCAAAGATATACCATTTAATTCACCAACATTTTCAAGAGCAGATTTAAATAATGAAATTATAATTGAAGGTGGAATTGATATCGGAAATAATAATGAAGATGATGATTTATATTGTGAAATTTCTAATATGGCATTTTTAAATATAAATCAGGGAACATTAAATTATAAAAATATCAATTGGGATTCCTGGTTTATGCAGTCAGATAAATCATGCTTAAATATAGATACCAACGGAACATTATATCTACATCAGGATTTAAATTTAAATAACGGTTACGCGCAATTTAACCTAAATTCAACATTAGCCAGAAAAGTAAATAAAAATTTATCAGGAGAAATTAATTCAACGGGTAAAATTAAAAAATTGACTTTATTATGAAAAATATAAAACTTTTTTTTATTTTATTTTTATTAATAACAAATTTATCAATAATTTATTGTAGTAATGAAACAATCGGATCTGATTCAGCTGTTTCCAGGCAAGCTTATCATCAATTTTCAGGATTTAATAATAGGGTGGCAGGATTTGCATCTATGGAAAATGGTTTTTATTTTCAGGATAAATATACAACATGCACATTCGATTCATCTTTTCCTGTAGATGGCACCCTTGATCTAAGGGAGGGAACAATTTATTTAAATAAAAATTTAAAATTAAATGGCGCAATTGATTTTGTCTCGTCAACAACAATTTATGGTAACAATAACTTTATAGAATTTGGCCTTCCTCTAAATTTCACCGATCCAATTTTAACACTAACTATGCCTACAAATAATCTCGGCCAATTTATCATATTAGATACAGAACCATTTGCATCATCTTTGTGGTCACTTGACTGGAATTGCAACAACGAATATATAACTGTAAACGAAAATACTATTCTTTATATATATTATTTTATGGATGGAACCATATCCCGAACAGCTTCTGTAAATACTGCCGGAACAATTTATAGTACACGGTGGCACCCAATTTGTCATGATATTGCAATTGGAAGATCGGGAAGTGGAAATAGACTGGAAGTTTATCGGTGGAACATATCAAATGGAACAATAAGTCTTGTTAGTTCTGTTGACACCGGAGCAAATGTCATGGCTGTTAATTGGCATCCAAATGGCAAATATCTTGCAATATTGCGGCTAACCGATCCAGAACTGCAAATATATTCTTATAATGGAACAAATTTAACTTATTTAACACAAATAGATATACCAGGAGGAACAAGGGGGATAAATATAGATACATTATTATCCTGGCGTGGAGATGGAAAATATATTGCATCCGGATTTACAGCCTCCGCCACAGATAGTGAAATATATGTTCATGGTTTTAACGGGACAACTTTAACCTTAAGTTCAAGCGCTGATCCAGGAGAATCTGTTGCAACACTTGATTGGTCACAAACAAATTCTTTGATTGCTGTAGGGCTCGCAGGAAGCTTAGAACGATTAAGAATCTATAAACACAATGCAATCGGAAATACATTAATTGAACAACAAACATCAAGAACAGGTGAAGTAAACGTTGTTCAAACCGTTTCATGGAAACCTGATGGAAAATATTTGGCGTTCGCAAGAAATAATGGTACTGGTCCTGAAATTCAGGTACATAAATACAACAAAACAACAAAAAAATTAAGTGATCAAACCGGATTCGATTTAAGTCCATATGATGGTTACAACATTAGATGGTCCAGTGTAGTTGAAGGAAGTAACGAAGTGTTTTTTGCAGGTTTTGATTCAAACAACACTTTATATATTTTTCAAATTAGAAATAATCCAATCTGGCTTCATGATACAAATATAATATTTCATTCTGATGCAAATCCTAAAGTTGGAATGATTTTTAATGGCAAAAGTTCAATTAATGCAAACAATCATGTAATTTATCTTAATATATTAGGAAATATTAAAGTTTATGGAAATTCAACATTGAAATTAAAAAATATAATTTTTAAAGATGTAAGCGCAGATAACATTACAAATTTAAGTAATTCAGGAAAAATAATTTTTGATAATGTAACTTTAATACCAAAAAGAAATATAACTTTTCCTTTGGGAACCTTTGAAATTTACAATGATTTAAACATTTCCGGAAATTATATCTTTTATTATCAAAGCAACAAACAAAGTACCATTCATTCAGGCGCATCAATTCAATTAAAAGATAACGCGACATTTAGTTATTCTCCATCATCAGCATCAAATAATTTAATAATAATGGAAGATGAAACCTCAACCATTTATTTAAATGAAGGTTCATTTCATTCAACCTCAACCGGCTGCCAATTAACAAAAGGAAAGCTTAAGGTTAAGGGGGATTGTTCTATAATTAGTGACGCGACAATTAAAAGTAATGGTATAAAGTTTGGTGATGGAATCAATAGCAATAATAATTTAAATATAGATATTGAATCCTCATCAAACTTATCTTTAATTTCTGGACATCTGGCATATAAAAATATTAACTGATCAAAAAAAGGAAAAAGGATTAACATGCAAAAATTAATTTTTGCAATCATATTTCTTCTGACGCAAATAACATCATTTAAATTAATTTATTCTGATATTAATTCCAAAAGCAATTCTTCTAAAATAACATTAAATACAGGCACAACTCTTTCAATTAAAAATGAAATTTCCAATTACACCGGAACAATAGAAAAGGAAGAAAATTCAACAATAACAGGAAGCAACATAAACTTTAATGAAGGATCATTAAAAGAATCTGGAAATAAAATAAATATTACTGGAGCACTGGAACAAACGGGAAAAATTCTTTTAAATGGAAATAAATCTTTAAGATCAAAAGAAGGAAAAGTTTATCAGCAAATTGAAGTAAGTGCTCAAAATAATAAAATCGAAGGAAATATCTTAACTGAAAATGACATTCTTATTTTAGATGAAAACGCAAGTGTTACACTTGCAATAACAAACAAGCTTCCGGTAAATATTCAACTAGGTAACGGCACAATCTATTTGCTGGAAGACCTTAATTTTTTAGATGGAAAAAAAATCATTGGTAGTACAAAATCTGCTTCAGAAGGCATAATTGAACCAATCGGAGGAGTATCAATAATTTTAAACGCTGAAGAACTTGAATGGGAAAAAGATATTCATTTTGGACGTCGAACAACTCTGGTATTTAACTCTAATGTTAAACTGTCAGCAAGCTGGACATTCGGCGGAAGATCAAATCATGTAATTGAAGGAAACAATAATATTTTATTTCTGGAAGATTTGGGGCAAATTAACATAGACTCTAATTCTCAGTTGTTTATCAGAAACTTAACAATAAATGGATTATCCGGAACAAATATAAAATGTTTATATGATAATGCCCAAATCACATTTCAAAATGTTCAAATAATTCTATTCGATAATTATTCATTTCAAACAGGAGCTTTTCAAGCGCAAGATTATTTAGCTCTATCTGGACCATATCAATTTAACTATCAAAGTAATCAAGTAAGCACTGTAAAAGCAGAAACAACATTAATCTTAGATGAAAACATTACATTTAGTTATGATCCAGGAATAGCTAGTAAAAACTTAATAGCTCTAGAAGATTCAACTTCAACGCTACAAATAAATAATGCAACATTACACACAACTATGACAGGATTACAACTAAAAACAGGAAAATTATTAATTAATAATAACGCTATCCTATCTTCTGAAAAACAATTTTTTATAGAAGGTGAAGAAAATATCCTCGAAAATAATTTAACGTTTACTTTGATCATATTAGACGAAGGCATAACACTAGGAAATAATAACAGCCTCGAAGATCTAACATGCGAAATATCTAAAGGAGCAAAATTAAACATATATGGCTCTTTAATTTATAAAAATATAAATGAAAGTTCATGGATTATGAATCAAGATCAGTCATCAATTGAAATTCAACCAGATTCAAGTATCAAGCTTTACAATTCTATAAACCTAGATAAAGGCCAAATAAATTTCTACCTAAACTCCAATCTAGAAAAATATGAAGATAAAAAAATTACCGGACCAATAAATGCAAAGGGTAAAATTCGACAAAGGAATTTATCGTGATACAAATATTTATCTACATAATTTTTTTATTAACAACTAGTTCAGCCTTTTGTGATAACGACACAATTGGATCAGATTCCGCACCATCAAGACAATCTTATTATGAATTTTCTGGTTTTAATAATCGAATCGCTGGCTTTGCTGCTATGGAACAAGGCTTTTCGTTACAAGATCAAAACACAACTTGTACATTTGATTCAACTTTTCCTGTTAATTATTTTGTAAATCTAAATCACGGCACTCTATATTTAAACAATCATTTAAATTGTGATGAACACACAGAAATACCAAACTCTGTCAATATTTATTGTAATGATTACGATATTTTATTTCCACACACTTACAATTCTGAAAGTTTAACTATTCCATCTCTGGGTAATTTTTCAGAAATTAAAAATACAACATTATCTGCTGTTTCTTATTCCTTAGACTGGAGTTATGATGATAAATATATCGCTATAAATTCTGGAGCTTCTCTAGAGATTTACTACTTTGAGGATAATACTGTTACGCTTACAGCATCAACTACACTAGCAGGCACAATTAATACATTAGAATGGCAACCAAACAATTATAAAATTGCAATCGGTCGACTTGGTTCCGGAAATACGTTAGCTGTCTACAAATGGAATGTTCATAATGGAACAATAAGTTTAGTTAACAGTGTTAGTCCTGGAACAGCAATTAACTCCGTAAGCTGGCATCCGACAGGAAACTATGTTGCATGCTTGAGAAGCACAAGCAACGAATTATATCTTTATTCCTTTAATGGAACTTCTCTAACTTTTTTAACAAGTATTGATATTCCTGGTGGAACAAGAACTTCATACTTACCACACCTATTAAGTTGGAGATCCGATGGAAAATATCTAGCCTCAGGTTACTATCAATTCGCAGGCCAACCAGAACTTTATATACACTCTTTTAATGGATTAAGTTTAACCCTAAGCGCAAGCGCTGAAGTAGATAATTTTGTCATAGGTTTGGATTGGTCTCCAACAGATTCTTTAATAGCAGTTGGTCTTTGGTCAACAACAGAAAATTTAAGAGTTTTTCAACATAATGCTAATGCAGGTTCATTAATTGAATTAACATCAGCAAGAATGGGAGTAACTCAAACAGTTAGAAATGTTGATTGGCGTAGTGATGGAAAATATTTGGGTTTTGCAAAATTTGATGGAGCTGGAAACGAATATCAAGCACTTTTCTGGGATGAAAAAGCTAAAATTTTAAATTCGGCTGCCGGTTATAATTTGGTTGGAGCTCATGGTTACTCATTGAAATGGTCAAATAATCAAAAAAATATTGCCGCATGTGGCTCAAGCAGAAATTTTCGAGTTTTTGAATTTGTATCAATGCCAATTTCCATATATGACGGCAATTTAATTTTTAATTCAGACGTCAATATAACAAATACAATCACACTTAGTAACAAATGCCAAATAGATGGCAATAATAACAAAATCTCTTTTGAAAAAAATGGGAATATTTTAGTTGACACAAACTCAACAGTAACATTAAAAAACATAATTTTCGAAAATGTAAAATCTAATAAAATAGGATGCCTGGATAACACAGGAAAAATAATTTTTGATAATGTAACATTAAATTTAAATAACAAGACCAACTTTCAATACGGAAGCTTTGAAATTGAAAATAAACTGAAAATTTCTGGCGAATATCATTTTTCTTATCAGACAACAAAACAAAGTAAAATTAATTCCGGCGCAATTTTAGAATTAAAAGATGGCGCGACTTTAAGTTATGAACCAAATTCAAATAACAATAATCTAATTATTCTGCAAGATTCAACATCACAAATCTATTTAAATGAAGCGACACTGCATTCAACAACAACAGGAATACAATTAACAAAGGGAACATTAAAAGTAAAAGGCTTATGTTTTATTGATAGCGACGCGATAACGAAAGCTCAAGCAGTTAAATTTGGTGATGGTTTAATTTCAGGTAACAATTTAAATATTAATATTGAACCGGAATCAAATTTAAATTTAATTAATGGTTATTGGACTTATAAAAATGTTAATTAAAAATATGCTAAAATAATTTTTAGTAAAAAATTGTAAAATTTCCGCGGAGTTTTTTGAATATGAAAAATTTACCAATCGGCATTCAGACATTTGAAGAAATTATAAACAATCATTATCTCTATATTGATAAAACAAAACAAATTTATGACATCATAACAACCGGAAAAGCATATTTTTTGTCCCGTCCCCGCAGATTTGGAAAATCGTTGCTTTGTTCAACATTAGAACAAATCTTTAAAGGCAACAAAGAATTATTTAGAGATTTGTGGATTTATAATTCAGATTATAAATGGGAAGCGCATCCTGTAATCAGCATAAGCATGCCAAAAACCAGCCGCGGTTGCCCAGGTGAATTTGAAAAATGGCTTAATGAAAAAATATCAGACACAGCAAAAGAAAATTCAATTGATATTGGCGCATCTCAAACAATACAAAGCAGTTTTTCAAAAATCATAAAAGAATTATCTAAAAAAAATAAAGTCGTAATTATTATTGATGAATACGACAAACCAATTTTGGACAACATTTCAGATCTTAAATCCGCTGAAAAAACCAGAGAAATATTGCGCAATTTTTATTCCACATTTAAAGATCTTGACCAATATCTAAAATTTATCTTTCTGACAGGTGTTACCAGATTTTCAAAAGTATCTCTTTTTTCCGGTTTGAATAATCTATACGATTTAACAATTGGGGAAGAAGCGGCAACATTATTTGGCTATACACAAAAAGAGGTTGAATTTTATTTCAACGATTACGTAGAATCCATTGCAAAAAAGCATAATACTTCTAAAACACAGATTTTTTTGCAATTAAAAAATTGGTATAACGGTTACAGTTTTATTAAC
>JBDRFY010000010.1:0-11753 GCA_043818275.1 bacterium
TCCTTATTGGAAATTACCTTTATCTGAATTTTTACGTTTAAATAAAGTTGAAAAATCTCTAAATTTGAAAGGAGCAATTATGTAACAAACCGGAAATTTTAATGTTGCTGGAAAGCGGAAATTTTCACTTTGCTTTGACAATCAAATTTTTTTCCAGTTCATCGGCTGTTTTATGGCCAATTTTTGACATATCAATTCTGATTACAGGATGTTCATCCCACAAATAATCCGAATCATAAATCCATAAGTTCTTAAATAATTCTTTATTTCCCTTAAAAATTTCTTCCAATGTTGAACAAAGTAATGATTTTCCGAATCGGCGGGGTCGTGAAATAAAATATGTTTTTCCGGTTGTGATTATGTCATAAATTTGTTTTGTCTTATCAATGTATAAATAATCATTACTTATTATTTCTTCAAATGTTTGTATGCCAATTGGTAATTTTTTCATCAAAACATTCCTCCATTTATATTTATTACCTGACCGGTAATATAATCAGCTTTACCGCTTGATAAAAAATCAACCAGATTGGCAATATCATCAGGAGTTCCAAATCGTTTTAAACTAATTCTTCCTAAAGCAAATTCTTTTATTTTTTCAGATAAATTTTTTGTCATGCCCGCATCAATAAAACCTGGGGCAATCGCATTTATCAAGATATTTCTCGCGCCATATTCCTGAGCCAATGTTTTAGTCAACGCAATAATTCCGGATTTGCTTGCCGCATAATTTATCTGACCTGGGTTACCTGAATCTGCAACAACTGAACTAAAATTTATAATGTAACCTTTTTTGTTTTTCATCATATGTTTTATTGCCTGCTGACAACAAAAAAAGGTTCCTTTTAAATTTACATCAAGAACAGAATCCCATTCACTTTCTGTCATGCGAATCGCTAAATTATCTTTAGCAACTCCCGCGGCATTTACAAGTAAATTTAAAGATTCATTTTTTGAATTTATTATTTCAAAAATATTTGCAAAAACATTTTTAATTGACTCAACAGACGCAAGATCAACCTGAAAATAATAAACATTTTTTGATTTGAAATATTTGACTGTTTCTGAATCAGAATTTAAGCAATCCAAAATAAAAACATTATCTCCACGGGAAATAAGTTTTTCAACGATTGATTTGCCAATTCCCCCACATCCACCAGTTACAACAGAATTAAAATTATTCCTCGTTTCCATTTTTATCTTTATCCAAATTATCCGGAATTATATCCAAGTCCTCTTCGATTTCAATTTCAACTTCCTCTTCGTTTTCATCTTTTTTAATTTCTATATCCAGTCGTTTTAAAAGATCATACATATCGTTAATTTCATTAATCGCGTAAACCTCTTTTTCCGGCCATTCTCTGCTTAAGATTTTTGCCAGTTTATTTCCAGGTCCAACCTCCAAAATCAAATCCATTTCTTTAAAATATTGCATCGATGGCCACCATAAAACTGGATGACTCATTTGGCGGACTAAAGAATCTTTTACCTGTTCTTTTGTTCGTATAACTTTAGCTGCAACATTATCAATTAAAGGAATTTTTAAATCTTTTAAATCAACTTTTACCAGATAAGTGGCAAAACTTTTTTCCGAATCCTTCATCAATCTGGAATGAAAAGCTCCCGCAACATTTAAATCAATCGCTTTGCCCTTTAAAAACTTTACTTCTTCTTTAACCTGATCAAGTTCAGGTAATGTTCCGGAAAGAACAAACTGATTTGGCGCATTAAAATTTACAATTTCAACAACAAAATCATTGTTTTCAGGTTTATTATATTTTTCACAAATCTCTTTAACTTTTTCAAGCGGCAAACCAATTACAGCCAGCATTCCGCCGATGCTGCCTTTTGTTGCTTCAGACATAAAATTCGCGCGCTTTTTTAATAAATACAAAGTATCAACAAAATTCATTCCCTGAGCAGCAAAAACAGCTGAATATTCCCCTGAGCTGTGACCAGCCACAACGTCAGGAACAATATTATATTTTTGGTTTAGAACAGAATAAATAGCAGCGGAAATCAAAAAAATAGAAGTTTGAGCATTTATAGTTTCTGTTAAATCTCTTTCAGATGAAGCAAAACATAATTTGACAAAATTTTGATCCAGACAACCTGAAGCCTGCTCAAAAAGTTCCTGTACAATTCGCTCTTTGTCGTAAAAACTTTTTCCCATGCCAACGTATTGCGAACCCTGACCCGGAAAAATAATCCCAATTTTCATAAAACCCCTTTCCCGCGAGTTACAACCCGAGGTTATAAATTATTTTCCTAATTTGCTGATTAAAAAATTTATACGTTTTATTGTTTCATCACAACCCAAAATTTCAATAAGTTCAAAAACCCCCGGACTGCAAATAGTTCCAGTTAAAGCCAATCTTACTGGTTGAGCCAAATTAACCAATTTAACATCAAACTCTTTGCAAACCTCTTTTGCCAACAAAAGCAATTCTTCATGATTTAATTTATTGTTATTATGGGTTAATTTTTCAATAAATGAATTCAATAAATCAACAGTTTTATCTGAAATCCATTTTGAAATTAAATCCAAATTGAGTTCTTTTGGTGGAAACGCAAAATTAATTATATTTTCAACAAGCTCCAAAACGGTCTGAGCTCTTTGCGCATAACCTAAAAATAATTTTTTTAGCTGTTCCTCATTCCAGAGTTGTATTATTTTTTCCCTGTAATCGCCACCAATATCATCAATAGCTTTTAACAATGAGTCATAATCAAGATTACGCAAATACAAAGCATTGAGCCATTTTAATTTCTCAATATCAAAAATCGCGCCCTTTTTGCCAACATCTTCAATCGTAAATAATTTAATTAATTCATCACGGGAAAAAATTTCCTGATCTCCGTAAGACCAGCCCAAACGAACAAGATAATTAAAAAGAGCCGGCACCAAAAAACCCTGCGCTCTATATTCTTCTACCGAAACAGCAGCGTCACGTTTACTTAATTTATTCCCGGCAGAACCTAAGATTAATGGTAAATGCGCAAAAAACGGTTTCTCTTGTTGCAATGCATTATAAATTATTATCTGTTTTGGCGTATTTGAAATATGATCTTCACCACGAATTACATGTGTAATTTTCATGAAAATATCATCTAAAACAACAGAAAAATTATATATTGGCGTTCCATCACGACGAACAATTACAAAATCATCCAATTGATCAGCTTCAATGGTTATATTTCCACGAATAAGATCGTCAAATGAAATTGTTTTTAAATCTTTTGGAATTTTTATTCTTATTGCATGAGGTTTTTGCAAATCCTGCTCACTCCATTTTTTATCCCGACAAGTTCCTGGATATTTATGACCAACGCCACTAGATTCTTCGATGTCTTTCGCAACGCCATCAAAATCTAAACAATCCCGATCATCCCGAGTAAGCTCAGCGCATCGAGGGATTGGCTCACAAAAACATGGATACGCCAAACCTTTTTCCATTAATTCAAGAGCTATTTTTTTATGATCATCTAATCTGTCAATCTGATGAATCAATGGCTCATCAGGCATCAAATCAAACCATTGCAAAGATTTTAATTGTGAAGCCTCAAATTCTTTTGTTGAACGAAGCCTATCAGTGTCTTCAATTCTTAAAAGATATTTTCCACCAGTATGTCTTGCGTAAAGGAGGTTAAAAATTGCGGTACGTAAAGAACCAATATGAAGGTGTCCTGTTGGTGAGGGCGCAAAACGAACTCTTACTTCTTTTTTATCCACGACATTAATCCTATAAAAAATTAACCACCGGCTTAACCGGTGGTATGATTTATCATGACTTAAAACTTATCAATTTTAATCTTGGTTTTGCATTGGCTGCAAAAAGAGATGGCTTGAGGCTAGATTTACCGTATTTTAAAATTAATTGATTCCAATAATTTTTGGCTTCATCAAAATTTTTATTTTGCCAGTAATAATCACCTAAATGATACAAGGCTCTATCATTTGCCGCACATTTATCATTAACCGCCAGCTCTTTTAAAATCGCAATACCACCCTGCTTTAAACTTTCATCTCCCGAATCAATTTGCATCAATGCAAGTTTAACCTGGTAATACGATTTCAAATCTTTATCAGAAATAAAACCCACTGATTTTTTTAAAATATCAGTTGCTTCTTTCAGTTTATCTTGATTTAGTAACGCTTCAGATTGATAAGCTAAAAAAATCGGCGCCAACCCCGCGGATTTATTATTTTCATAAGCACGCTTAAACAATTCTTCAACTTTGCTCCATTTGGCATCCGCTGAAGTAAATTCTTTTGTATCAAAACTTACGGACTTGGATTCTTTACTCACAACTGGAGCATTAAAATATTCCATTGCATAAACAAAATCTTTATGCGCATTAGCTTGTACTTGACCTTGCCTTATCAAATACCAGGAAATAAAAACAATAAATACTACTAACCCCCCCAGAACCGCTAACGCTAATTTTTTATTTTGAATTATATATTTATAAGATTTTCCCAGCCACTGCTCAAAGGGATCTTTTGTTATATCCATGAACTCTCCTAAAAAAATAAACGCTGCGGCAACATAAAATTACAATCACAGCGTTATAAATTTATTATTTTTCAGATTTTTTTTCTTCGTCAACAGAAGTTTTCGTTTGCATTGCTTCAAGACGAGCCCGTTCAGCTTGTCTTGATTGCGTACGTTCATGCAACCGGTCACTTTTTGTTCTTAAAACTTTTTCACCCTTGTAATAACCACAGCCCTTACAAACGGAATGTGATACAACTGGAGCAGAGCACGTTTGACAAACGGCAACAGATTTCACTTTCATTCCCTTAGTGGAACTTCTCATATTTCTTTTGGATTTGGAAGTTTTACGTTTAGGTACTGGCATAACAATTACTCCTAAAAACAACTATTTAAAAATTCAAAAATAAATTTACATTCTGAAACAGCATAAAGATTTAGAGGATATAATACTAAATTCTTAGCCCTTTTTTGTCAAAATTGAATTTATTTTTCATGCAAAAAACAACTCCTGCTTGTCAAAATATGCAATTCTGGCACACTAACACATGTTTCAAAACACAATAAGATCATTATATAAAGCTTTAAAAAAAAGTAAAAAACAAAGACTAATCTTAATTAAATAAATTTGGGAGTATTCCAGATGGCCAAAATCACAATGGATCAAATTAAAGAACTCAGAGAAAAAACTCAGGTTGGAATGATGGACTGCAAAAACGCGCTCGAACAAGCGCAAGGAGATATGGAAAAAGCAATTGAATTATTGAGAAAAAAAGGGGCGGCTGTTGCAGCAAAACGGGCAGATAAAGAAGCAAAACACGGCCGAGTTGAAAGTTATATTTCCAATAACCATAAAATTGGAACGCTTGCAAAATTAAACACAGAAACAGATTTTTCCGCAAATACCCAGGATATAAAAGAATTTACCCAACTTTTGGCAAAACAAATCGCAGACAAAAAGCCCTTTTATATTGAAGGCGAAGATGAAAACGCTTTGCTTAATCAAAAACTTGAATCTAAAAAAATAACGGTCAAAGAAGCTTTAAATGAATTAATCGCAAAAATTAATGAAAATATAAAGATTGGCGATTTTATTCGTTTTGAAATTAAAGAAAATGGATTTGTTCAAAGTTATATTCATCCAGGATCAACCATTGGGACTATTGTTGAACTGGAAACAGATAAACCTGTTGAAATTGATAAGGTTACAGGACAAAAAATATCGCAACTCGCGCATGATCTTTGTATGCAAATTGCTGTTACAAATCCTTTAAGTATTGATTCAACTCAACTTGGACACAAAGAACTTGAAAAAGAACGCGAAATTATAAGAGAGCAACTTCTTGCGAGCGGAAAATCTGAAAATATGATTGATAAAATCATGGAAGGCAAAATTAGAAAATACTATGAAGAAGTTTGTCTTGTAGATCAACCGTTTATAAAAAACGACAAAATTAAGGTAAAAAAATACATTGAAGAAATTGAAAAAGAAACTGGTACGAAAATAAATATTAAAGGATTTAAACGCTTTCAAATCGGCGGATAATTCTTATGAAAACAATTTTATTAAAAATTAGTGGCGAAATTTTTAATACACAAAAAGCATCATCTACAGATGGTGCTTTTTCTTTAAATAAAGATTTAATTAAAAATATAGCCAAACAAATAAAAGAGTTACAAAAAAAATACAATATTGGAATTGTAATCGGAGGCGGCAACATTTTCAGAGGGGGAATTAATGGTAAACAGCTTGAAATAACACAAACAACTTCACATCAGATTGGAATGCTGGCAACAATAATCAATGCGACATTATTTAAAAGTTTTTTAGAAAATGAAAAAATTAAATGTTCGCATCTCTGCTCTTTTTATTGTCCACAAATAACAAAAATAATAAATCAGAATAATATTGATGAGGCTTTAACAAAAAAAGAATGTATCATTTTTTCAGGAGGAACAGGAAATCCATTTTTCACAACAGATACAACTGCCACGTTAAGAGCTTTGCAAATTAACGCTGATATAGTGTTGAAAGCAACAAAGGTTGATGGAATTTTTGACTCCGATCCGGAAAAAAACAAAAATGCAAAATTAATTAAAAAAATCAGTTTTGATGATTTTATAAAAAATAATTTGAAAGTTATAGATTTGACTGCTATAACACTTGCAAAAGAAAACAACCTTAAAATAAAAATTTTTAATTTATTTGAAAATAATTCGATAATAAAAGCAGTTAAAGAAAAGAACTTTGGTAGTTTAATAGAAAAGGAATAAATATCATGGAACCACTTGCATTAGCTGAGGGAGATACGAAAAGTTTTGAAACAAGAGTAGAAATGGATATGGAAAATCCAATTATCCACTACGAAAAAGAACTGGCAACAATTAGAACCGGAAGGGCAAGTACAAAACTAGTTGAAGATATAAAAATTGAAGCGTATGGACAACAAATGAGGTTGAAAGAACTCGCGACTCTTACAGCGCCTGAAGCAAGTCTAATCACAATTCAACCTTGGGATAAAACAATCATAATGGAAATTGAAAAAGGAATAACAGCTTCAGATTTAGGAGTAACCCCAATAAATGACGGAGCAATTATTCGAATTCAATTACCAAAAATGAGTTCTGAAAGACGCGAAGAATTAAATAAAATTTTAAGTAAAAAAACAGAAGAATGTAAAATTGGCGTCCGTAATGTTCGCAAAGATTATCATAATCTGATTCGCGAAACTGAAAAAAAACATGACATTTCTGAAGATTTTGCAAAAAGATTAACTGATGTTTTGCAAAAAATTACAGATAAATTCATTAAAAAGGCAGATGAGCTTAACGACAGAAAAGCAAACGAAATAAAATTCTAATTCTTTTATGGGCAG
Organism: bacterium; assembly: GCA_043818275.1. Classification (GTDB taxonomy): domain Bacteria; phylum Babelota; class Babeliae; order Babelales; family JAUWHS01; genus JAUWHS01. The sequence continues at coordinate 7,373 of JBDRFY010000010.1, forward strand.
GTTAAAAACCTGCCCATTTTTCTAAATTATTCCTTTTCCATACTTTAAATCCTTATAATCATAGATGTTAATCTAAAAAAGGGAGAATCTTTATGGAAAAAATATTCAAAATTTTAATCTGTATTTTATCAATTAACCTTTTTGCTAACGCAGAAACATCACATATTCCTTTAAGCGAAACAATTAAAAGTCAGATAGAAATTTCAAGTAATGACCTGCTATCATTTTTTGAAAAAGAAACAGAATATATTCTACGTACACAACGTATGTCAGAAGAACAAATATCTGAAATAACAAAACAAATTTCGGATGAAATTCAAACTAAATTTCCCACATACAGAACAGCTTTAAGCTTAATGTATTTCATAAATGATACAGTTGCGCCTTCCTTTAAAAAAATCACAGGAATTTCACTAACGGTTAATAAAGTCAAAATGGAAAAAAATCAATTTATTTTAGTTTTGGATTGCGAAATTCAAAAACAACAATTTTTAAAATGGTCAACATATAAATTGACTTCAGGTCTTTTATTCGCCGGCAAACAAGTTTTCGTAGCTGTCTTCGACTCTGCTAAACCCTTAATTCAGATGTATATCTGGACGTATTACATTTACCCTCGCATATATAAATATATGTTAAATAACCCAAACCTCGTTATAAAATATCTATGGCTTAAAACCTTATATAATCTGTATTCTGAACCGGTAGAAACAGCGCGTTATGTTTTATCATGGGTACCTTTGATATCCAAATTATGGTGGAAATAATTAAAATGAAAAATTCAATTAAAATAATAATTATATCTATAACCATATCATTTTTTAAAATTTCTCAACCAATAATAATTATTCAACCTGTTGAAATTGATAATTTTTTAGAAAATACTTTAGGGATTAATGCAACAGAAGAATTCGAAAAAATAACATCAGAAGAAATGCCAACATTAAAAACAAAATCATCTTACTTGAAAACAAAAGAAAGTTTATTTGAGTCTACAGAAAAAAGCAAGAAAGAATGGGAAGAATTTGAAACAAAACATGAATTCCCAGGTAATTCTTTAAAAAGAATTGAAGGATTAAAAACCAAAATAGAAAAACAATTTAATAAATTTATTGATTCACTAAAAGAAAAAAAAATAAAAGATATAACTATTTTTTTAAAAAATATTGGTTTTAATGATAAAGATAAATATGGGTATACAATCCAAATAAGCGAAATAGGAAAAATCCCTAAAGACTTCAAAAATACAAAAACAATAGAAAAAACAACTAATATAAAAATTCTTACAGCTATCAAAGATGCTATATTATCTTATTTGGATGAAAACAATTTAGTTAAAAGAATAAGTTCTGGTAAAGGTCAAAAATTTACTGGAGAACCTGAAAACAGTGAGAGAGATGAATACATTTATTCTATGCCTGAAGTTATAATTGTTTTAGAACAACAAAATAATACAATTAATATTTATTATTATCCAACAGCGAACCAAAGCAAGCTAAAATTAACAGAATTAGAAGCACCTAAACCAGAACCCGGCTTTTTTAAAAAAGCATTCATGCTTTTTTTAGCAGCAAACGTAGCATTACAAGAAGGCGCAAAAGTTTATTCCACAATCCAGTCCGTAAAAAAATTACGTGAAATGCAACCAACAGAAATAAATTCAAAAGATCTTTTTACAAAATACGACCTTGATCCCGCAAATCCCAAAGAATTTGAAAGAGTGATGAGAAAGATTCTTCTAAAATATCATCCAGATAAAAACAAAGAACCGGATGCAGCAGAAAAATATATGGAAATTATGCAAGATAGAGAAACAATGCGGGAATACTTAGATAAAATACAAAAACCTGTTCAAGAAAAAACATCTTCCCCCGAAACAGAATATCAATACGCCAGAAGTTTATCTTAATTTTTCATAAATACTTATAAACAAAGAAAGAAGAATAAAATGTTAAAAAAAGCTTTTAAGTTAATTGTTTTTACTTTTTTTATAAGTATTAAAATTCTGCCAATGCTGACAGAATATCAACCATCAGTTCCAACACCTTACCAACCACCGGCATACATATCTTCTCCTTCTTATGTTGAAGGGATAAGAACAAGTCAACAACAAAAACTTGAAAATCAAATAGCAGAAATAGCTAAAGCTTTTGGTTACAAACATGCAAATTTAAAGGCTATGGATGAAATTAGTCAAGTTCTACAAAAACATTTGAATACTAAATTTAAAGAATTTAAAGTCACTATTCCTGAATTTGTCGGAATTTCAGATCAAACAACCAAAAATATTCTGAATAAACATAATATTGATATAGAAAATGAATGGGAAAAAATTTTAGAACCATTATCCATGCAGGATATCGAAAATTTAAATTTGAATGAACCGTTCCTTGAAAAATGTCTGGCTTTATCCGAAAAAATTGAAGCTGAATTTGCAAATTTAAAACAATTACCTCCAGAATTGCAAACTCTTAAAAAGATCATACTGGCGGCCAAACAGAAAAACAGCCGCTTAATGGTCAGAAGCACAGGTAAAGAAGATACAAAAGAACAATCCAATGCCGGAGGAAATGTCAGCATCGCAAATGTTAATCCTGATGAAAAAAGTGTTTTAAATGCTATTGGAAAAGTTGTAGCTTCTTATTTAAGTGAAAAATCATTACAACAAAGAAAAGATGCTGGTGATAAAACTATTTTTGACGATCCCTTTACTCCTGTATTAATTCAGGAAATGGCCGGAGAAGAACTTGGAGGCGCAAAAAATACTGATGACATTCCTATTGGATGCGTAGTTTATTCTCAAGAAACTGAAGGAAAACTTGGAAAAGGCGAAACGATTATTCAAAGCGCTTTTGGACACAATGAATATGTTGTTGATGCCATGGGACCGTTAGATACTTTTTATGTTAAAGGTGAAAATATCGTTAACAAAATTATTCAGCCTCAGACAAAACGATTAGTTCCCGTAAAATTTTCTGACGGATCTTTTGGCCTTGAAGAAAAAAATAATCCTGAATCAATACAAGATAAACCAACACTTGATGCTGATACTGTACTTGCTATTCACTCTATCATTCAGGATTTACAACAATTTTATGGTTATCCAATTGACGCTGAATTAATTTACGATCCAAAAACCAAAACCATTAATATCGTTCAGGCCAGACCTATTGTTTATTCAGTTAAAGAAGAACATGAACCAACCCATCTTTCTAAAAATTTTATTAAAACTATCAATAAAGATAATTTAATTAACATTAAATCGGTTAGCTCGCCTGATGGAGCTGTTAAAAAAATCTCAGACAACACGGAAATAATATTTGCTCAAAATTTAAATGACGCGCTCAAAACATTTTTGGCAAAACCAAAAGAAGATATGGATAAGGTTGAAATGGTCCTGGTAACAAAGAACGCCTCTGTAACATCACACCCAGGCGCAATTTTTAGAGGCGCCGGCATTGTTATTGCCATGGGAGATAACGAAGGATTAAAAGAATATCTTGATGAAAACAATTCTCTTTTGGTTGACACACAACAGGAGAAAATTATCAAAATCGATTCCCATGGAAAAGAAATAGATACATTAATTCAGGATAAATCAATTCTCCCTGGCTACATAACATATCCTATCCCATTGCAGGCAACAGTTATACCAACACTAACGGTAGAAGAAATGTCTTATTTAAAAATGCTGCCCGGCAAAAAAATGGACGACTTAATTTCAATCGTTAAATCCGGATCATTCCAGGAAACCCAGGATGCTTTGACAACTATAATTTCTGTCATCCAGGAAAATATTCGTAAAAAAATTAACATACTTGAAAAACAACCTTTAGATACCCAAACAAAAGTTGCTATTAATAACCTTCAATTGATTGTTAACAATCTCTTGGATATGGAAAAATCTTTAAATAAAGCAGCTCTATTAAAACCAAACAGTAAAGAACGATTATTTTTAATTAAACCACTGGAAGCTTTAATTTATCAGCAAGAATCTGCTGATATTGTAGGCGGTTATTCATTAAAAAATGTTATTGATAAATGGCTCATGGATCAAAAATTTATTAATCTAACTTTAAAACCACTCATCCAACAAAAGAAAATATCTGACAAATTGTTAAGTAACCCTGGCTTTTTCCATTTCGCTGAAATGGGTGCTGACCAAACATATACAGATGAATTTAAAAATGAATGGATAACATTTGTCGATTCAATTCTTCAAAGTAATGACGCGGAACAAACACAACAATTTTTCTACATAATGCAAACAGTTGAAAAGTTAGGAATAATGCCTCAATGGATAAATATTAATTTTAGCGCTGAAATTAGAAAAAAAGAAAATCCTGAAAAAACTCTTGATAAATTAAACACAGAAATTAAA
>JBDRFY010000011.1:0-20099 GCA_043818275.1 bacterium
ACAACAATTCCTTATTGGAAATTACCTTTATCTGAATTTTTACGTTTAAATAAAGTTGAAAAATCTCTAAATTTGAAAGGAGCAATTATGTAACAAACCGGAAATTTTAATGTTGCTGGAAAGCGGAAATTTTCACTTTGCTTTGACATCAGATAGAGTAGTTGCAAACGAAATTCAGGTTGTTTTGTTTAACCGTGGTATTTATTTCTGTAGAAAGCCACTCAATTTGTTTGTTTTCCCAATTCGTTTTTGCATTTTCAAATGTGACAGCCGAGATATTTCCTATTTCAAATTCTTGTTTTCTTAAGATAAATTCATTTTTTGCCTGTTTATATTCAACAAATTTTGCGTTTTGTTCTTTGATTGCCTTGTCTAAGTCATAATAGGCTGTCTGAACATCCAGTTTGATTTGTTTAACGGTGCTTTCTTTTTCCATCATAGCCTTTAATTTTTTTGCATGCGTTTCGTTACTTTTATGAAAATTGGCTGAACCATCAAACATATTCCAGGATAAATTTACACCAATATTTGATGTTACTTTATTTAAACGAACAACTGTTCCAGCGGTACTTCCAATTGTTGAAGATCTCGAAATTTCACCTTGGATACCAACTGATGGAAGATATGTGTTTTTGTAGTAATTTGTATTTAATTGTTCTTGTTCAACCATTGTTTGATAAGCTTTTATTTCAGGTCTGTTTTCCATTGCTGTATTTATATAGTTTTCTAAATTGTTTAATGTGTGTGCTTTTTTTTGAGGGTTCCATTTTAAAATTGTTGAATCTTCTCCAGAAAAAAGAGTTGTTCCTGTTAAACGTTCCAGTTGTTTTTGCGCAATATTTTTTTCATCGATGTAAAATTTTACAAATGATTCGTCTTTAGCATAATTTGCTTTTTCTATTAGCCATTGATTTTTATCTAAAAGATTAAGTTCATTTTTGTGTTCAGCTGATTTTATATTTTCTTTTGAAGATTTATTTAAAGCATTAATTGAATTTTGACGTTCTTGTTCAAGAAAGGCATTCAAATATGCATTTTCAACTTCATTTCTTATTAAATTTTTATGAGAATCTTCCTGGTATTTGGATATAAGCGTTCCCTTTTTTGCAATCTTTTTTTGATCAATAGGATTTGCAAAACTATAAATTAATTGCGAGCCGCTTAATGTTATCTGATTTTGTAAATTTTTTGTTCCTCTGGCGTAAAATGAATAATTGTTTAAAGCTACTTGAGGTTTATAACCTGCGATTGCCTGTTTTTCTACATACACATTTGCCTGAGTGTTAAATTGTAACGCTTTAAGACTTGGCCGAAATTTATATGCCATTTCGACTGCTTCCTGCATGGATAAAATTTTTTGTTTTTCTTTTTCGCTTTGAGCGAATGAATAAAAAATAATTAAAAGGATAAAAAAACTAAAAAGTTGCCTCTTCATAATGTCCCCGTTCTTTTTTTAAATCTAATTCTGGCTTTTGCATGATTTTATAAATTTTTTCTGATAACTTCTCAGGGGTTAGTTTATACATACAATTATCTTTATCACCAGCTTTTTGAGATTTTTCTCCATGAGTCTTTTGATAATGGTGAGGACAATCAATTTGAATAGCGTTTTTAATATTTTCTTTTTTTAAAAATGGACCATGGCGTAAAGCTAAGGTTGGTCCAAAAATAGCAATTGTTTCCGTTCCAAGGTAATCACCAAGATGTAATATTCCTGTATCTGGAGCGACTAAAAGATTTGTTTTTGTGATTAAATAAGCTGTGGTTAATAAATCCCATTTTGGAACAAAGACAACATTCAAATTTTTTTCTTTTATGTATTCAGATAAAATTAATGCTTGTTCTCCAAAATATTGTCCAAGAAGCGCAGCGGTTGTATTTTGAATTTTATTCTCCTTTAGGGAGTCCTTCGAAGCTTTTTCTCTTTCGCTAAAGCTACAAAGAATATTCTCCGTAGTTTTAACGGAGGAGGAAGCGAAGTAGGATTTATCTAAAATATTTAGTAAATTTTGCCAATTTGATGTTGGCCAGTGTTTGGAGGGCCAGGTGGTGCTTGGGGCTAAAAGTAAGAGTTTATTAATTTTATTTTCAGCCAACCATTTATCAACTTCGTCCTTTTTGTGTTTTGGGTAATTTAAATAAAAATTATTTTGCAAGCTATTTATAGCGGGACTTGATTTGTAGGTTGAATTTATTTTTAGCAACGCATGAGAAACAAGAGCCATGTTTTTTTGAATAATATTTGTATATTTTGGAGTTATTTGTTTGTGCGTAAAAAAGGTTGTGATACCCGCACGCGCGTTATTTTTATCAAAACCTATTTTTAAGCCTTTTAAAAAAGATAAAATTACAGAAGTTTTTAAAATTCCCTGAAAATCCAGAATTACATCCCAATTTGTTTTTCTGATTTCTTTGACAATTTTTGTTGTTTCGGCCCAATTTTTTCTTTTTAAAAATTTATCTGGCAAAACCCAGACATTTTCAAGAAATGATTGCTCAAATAAAAGGTGAGCTGCTTTTTTTTGTACCACCCAGCTGATTTTGGCATCCGGAATTATTTTTTTTATTAAAAAAATAGCAGGAAAAGTATGAATTACATCACCAATTGCAGAAACTCTCAAAATTAAAATTTTCATTATGACTCCGCATGCTTTTTTGTTTTATTACATGTTTTAATGAAAAATTATTTTAACTTAAATTTGATAAAAGTAGAATTTTTCCTTATTAAAATTTATCATCTATAGTGTCTTGTTTGTGTAATATTATAAAATTTTAATTTGTTGTGGGATTATGGTTATGGCATATATGCAAAATTTACTAAATTACAAAATATTTATTTTCCTGATATTTTTAAGCGCAGTTATTTTATTTTTTTATTTTGGTGTAAACAAGAAAAAATTAGAAAAAATTAAAAATTTTTATAGGGCAAAAATGACAAAATTTGAAATTCCTAAAAACAATATCGTAAAGGTAAAACTTGATAATGGTATGAATATTTTGATTTTTAAAAATGATTCGGTACCAAAAGTTTTAGTTCAAATTGCTTATGATATTGGATCATATGTTGAGCAGGAAGGGGAGCGGGGACTTGCTCATTTAATTGAACATATGATTTTTAAGGGAACGGATGAATTATCTGAAACTGATATTGATACAATCGCGAAAAAATATGGCGCGACTCTTAACGCGTATACTTCCAAAGACATAACGAGTTATTTTTTTGAAGCAGATAAAAACAACTGGAAACCGTTTATTGGAATTCTTGCCGATTGTATGCAAAATGCTCGGTTTGACGAGCAACACCTTGCTTCAGAGCTTAAAACTGTAATTCAGGAATTAAGAATGTACAAAGATTATTACTGGCGAAATATGCTGGAGAAAGCAAGTGAAATTATTTTTCCGACAAATCATCCGTACCATCGTCCTGTAATTGGGTATAAAGAAGATTTAATGCAATTATCTGCGCAAAATTTAAAAAAATTTTATAAAGAACATTATTCTCCAGATCATGCGACTTTATTTATTGTTGGGGATATTGATATTGATGAGGTGATAAGTTTTGCGAAAGAAAAATTTGGAAATATTAAAGGAACAGACAATCGCATTGATTATCCGGAAAAATATTTTTTCCCAATTCAAAATGATTTATCAGCTAATAAAACAGTAATTTATGAAGATATTCAAAATGAACAATTAGGATTTTATTGGCTGATTCCGGGATTAAAAGAAAAAACAGAAGTTATAGCAGATGTTGTAGAATTTGTTTTGGGTGAAGGGCAGGGAAGCAGGCTTCATAAAAGATTAGTTGATGAAGAAAAGGTGGCGACAGGCATTGGAGTTATGGCTCATCAGATGATGGAATCAGGAGAATTTTTAATTTTTGTTGAGCCGATACCTGGAAAAAGTGAAGATTGCAGAAAAATAATACAGGAAGAAATAGCAAAATTAATTAATGATGGAATAAGCGAGAAAGAATTACAAAAAATTGTAAAAACAAAAAGAAGAGCTTTTTTTCAGGAATTACAAAGTTTGAGTGGTTTTACAAATGAATGGATTCAGTCTTATTTAGCACATAAAAATGAATTCGCATTGTTTGAAAAAATAAATGAATTTAATAATGTTGATTCAGATAATGTTCAGGAATTTGCCACTTTATATCTGGATCCATTTTTGATGAATCAGATTGAAATTTTGCCGATTCCAGAAAGCAAAAGAAAATTATGGGAAGAAAATAAAAAGAAATCAGACGAATTAGATCAAAAAATTTTATCTCAATATATTCGGACAACAAAACTTGAGGAACCCAGATTTGAAAAAACTTTACCAAAACCAAATAAACTGGAATTTAATTTTCCTAAACCAACTCAAACTTTTACTCTTAATAATGGTCTTGATGTTATAGTTCACAAGGATAGTTTTTGGCCTATTTTTTCATTTAATTTACAATTCAAAGAAGCAGAATTTTTATCTGAGTCAAAAGATGGCATTCTCCTCAGCTTGTTAATGGCAATGCTTACAGAAGGAAGCATAGATTTACCAAAAGAAGAATTAATAGATTTTTTTGAAACAAGGGGTGCGAGTGTTTCTCTTGATGAATCAGGAGTTGGTCTTTCTGGTTTAAGTGAGGATATGTCTGATTTAGTTTCAAAACTATTTTATGTAATGACAAATCCGGATTTTAGTGAAAATTCTTTGGATAAATTAAAAATCGTTTTTATTGATTCTTTTAATCGGGCAAAAGATTCTTCCAAGGCTGTTGCCTTGAATTTGTTAAAAAATGAAATTTATCGTGGATTGTCTTATGACTGGACTTTTGATCAAGCAATTGAAATTTTAAGCAAGGCTACGATTAAGGATTTGCAAAATTTGCACAAAAAATTATTGTCTCCCGAAAACATGATTTTATCTGTTGCGGGTGAATTTGAAGATGAAAAAGTTAAAGTTTTAATTGAAAAAACTTTTACATCCTGGTCAGGTGAAAAATTTGAAACTGAAAAATGGCACAAATCAGAATTTCGGCCAAATGATAAAATAGATCATTCTATGCTTAGGGATCAGGTAGTTTTATATTTTGGAAAACCAAGCAGTCTGACTATTTACGATGATGATTTAATTCCTGTAAAAATTTTAAATTTGATTAGTTTTTCATCACTTGGATCACGTTTATTAAAATTAAGAGAGCAAACAGGGATCTTTTATACCGCCACAGGAACGTTTGCTGCCAACGCGACAAGATTTCCGGGCTATGACTTTGTTGGTACTGTTTTAAGCGTGGATAAGCTTGATGAAGCTGAAAAATTGATAAAAAAACTGGTAGATGAGATTGGTAAAAATGGTATAAAACAAAGTGAAATTGATGCGGCAAAACAGCAATATTTAAAAACATTAATTGATTTAACCGCGAGCAATGAGGCTATTGCCATGATGCTTGCCAGATTGAAATCCTTTGAGCTTGGTTTTGATTATTATGATAAGGTATTAAATCGAATTCAGAGAATGGGTATCGAAGAATTAAATGAAATTGCATCAAAATATTTTAATTCAAAAGATTTTGCCAGAGTTCGTGTTGGCAGAATTTAGTTTTTAAATTTGTTATAAATTTTTAGAATTATTGCTGTTATTGGATTGCAACTTAAAACTCTCAGTGTAATTAATGGAATTGCCAAATAAAATGGTTTTTGTTGAAATGTTATTTTGGCATATTCAGAACATCGGACATGATAAATACAAACACCGACATTTCTCATGCCTAAAGATAAACGAATTGATGTGTATACAGCTTCAATAAAAGAAAAAATAATTGGTTTAATTTGTTTAATTTTATTCAAAACTTTCTACCAAAAATTGTTTTAACTGATCAAAAGTTAAGTTTAAAGCTTGTTTATATGTGATTAAAATTGAAATGAATGGTTTTGCGTATAATTTTTGTTCATAAAATATATTTTTGATTCTTCGGCGAAGCTGATTTCTTTCATGCGCTTTGCCAACTTTGCCTGAAATTATGATTAAAATTTTTCCGGTATTTTCTTTAATTTGATTTTCAAACGTTTTAGCAAATTCTTCAATTTTTAATTTTTTAATTTCTTCGATTGGAAATTGCAATAATTTTAGACCGTTTGTTTGGTTTTTAAGCTTGGCTAGCTTGAAAGCTAAGCTAATTTCTTTTTGACTGAACCTAAATAAATCTTTAAACATAAATTTTCATTCTGAAACATTATTTACTTAGAAAAATAGGGCTGAAATTTCAGCCCTTAAAATTTACTTGGTACCGCGAAATTCATCGCTAACCGATAGTTTCTTGCGGCCTTTGGCTCTTCTTCGGTTAAGAATTTTGCGGCCATCTTTACTTTTCATTCTTTTTCTGAAGCCGTGTTTTCTTTTTCTTTTAATATTGCTTGGTTTATAAGTTTCTGACATTGTGCTTCCTATATCGTTAATTTTATCTTTAATATTTCCAGGAAGCTCTTATTTTAATGGATAAATTGTAATCGTGCAACAATAAAAAGACAGCTTTTATTTTGTTAGGGTATAAATTATATAATTTAGGGTTTTTTCGCGACAGGCAATTTGATTTAAAGTATTCATATTGATAGGCATATTCGTTTTATCCAGTTGTTCATATGGCGATTTGAAATGAATAAATTCTCTTAAGCGATTGTGGCTTAACAAATGTAAATAATTTTGAATATCATTTTCATCAGCCATAATATTTTCAGCGTATGTGATTTGATCTATTAAAATTTCTTCTTTTAGCTGTTGTTCTGCAAGAAGGGCAACCTGTCTGTAGAATTCTTTCTGTGTTCTGTAAACCTGAAAATCCGGTTTTTTCATCAAATTTAGCAAGATATCTTCTTGTCTTCTTATTGAAATATGGGCTGGAATTTCAAATCTGTGTTTGGATAAAAGAAGGTGAAAAAGTTCTTCTATTATTGAGTATCTTTGCGAAAGATCATCTTTAAAAGAAAAAGCTTCTATTAATTTTTTGTGAACATCCTGTTTGCTTTTTAATTTGAAGGCGGCTTTAAAAAGATCAATAGAGAATGATCCGCCTTTTGTTATCTCTCTTATTTTTATTAAAAAGCGAAAACTATTACTTTCTCCGTCCAGCAAAGAATCTTCTTCGATTGGCATATTTGTTGTAATGAATGTGTCGTCAATGTTTTTTCCGATGAGTGTTTTTTGAAAAGAGCAAGTTAAGTTTTTTGAATTTATTTTTATGCAGAAGCTGTTTTTTTTATTTTCCCAGATTTGTTTATTATTTTTGTCCAATAAAGTAGCATCAAAAATTACCCAGTCATATTCTTCGATGGAAAGTGTTTTTTGTTTTTTATTTATCATTGATTCTTGTTTGATAAAATTTTCTACCTGTTTATCCAGATCTTTATATTTTTTTCTTTTGGGTGGTCTGAATATAAAATGTTTCCATTCTTTTAGTGAAACGGTTTCTGCGACAGAAAGATCGAAAATGAATTTTAAATTAAAATCGTTATCTTTAATTATTCTTATTAATCTTGGGTAGTTTGCTATAGAAATTTTTAATTCTTTTATTTTATAAATTAAAAAATCAAATACGAAATATTTAAATATGAAGATTTTTATTTTTTCAAAAACCTCGTTTTGATGCTTAATTTCTATGTATTCCGCAGGCGTTTTGTTTTTTTCAAATTCTAAAATTGTTGAATTTTCCCTATATAATTCAATTGTTTGATTATAAATATTTTTTACCGTTTCTGGGCCGACATTTATTGTTATTTGCATTAAATGTGAAGATAAATTTTTAACAGTAAAAGTTAAGTCGGAAAAAATAGAACTTATTGGTTTTTTAGGGATTTTTTTAATATATGAATTTTTTATATCTTGGGATTCGGTTTCGGTTAATGCATCAATCATAAATTTTCTCCTTTTTCAGATAATTTATTTTTTTAAATTATATAAGAAGTTACAAAATATTAATAATTTAGATTTATCTGATTGATAGACCTGAAAAAACAATGTTTTTGAAAAAATAAAATTTTTATTTAAGAATCATGGTGCAAGGAGGGGGAGTCGAACCCCCACGCCCTTTCGGGAACTGGCTCCTAAGGCCAGCGCGTCTACCAGTTCCGCCATCCTTGCATGGCTAAAATTTTAAAAATGGCCAGAATCCTTTGACTTCGCTTCCTGCTTTGCATGACATGCAGGATTATTGGGCGAAATCTGGCCTGCCAGCCGCCCTTCGATGCGCTACGCTTACTCAGGATGAGCGGGTATGAAAAAATGTTGAAACTTCGAAGAAAGGCGACTTGTCCGCCATAGCTTTAGCGACGGCGGAAGGGTGGTGGGTCGCCGGGGAATCGAACCCCGAACCTGCAGATTAAGAGTCTGTTGCTCTACCAATTGAGCTAGCAACCCAATATTTCAAAAATTTATTTTAGAATGAAATTAAGTATAAACAAAATTTATATAAATTGAATAATTTTTATGATTGTTTAAATGCTAAAGCTTCTGCTTTTTTCTATAAATATAAATTTTTTCCAGGGATAAAAACCTAATGTTTCTGATATTTTATTGTTGAAAGATGTTTCAGTTTCTTTTAAAGCTTCATCTTTTTCTTTTTCTATATATTCCAATTTGTTAAAGGCAAATGTTTTGTAACGCTCATCTGTAAGATATTGTTCATAGAAATCTTTTTGGATTCCGTTAAATTCGAGAAAATCTTTATATTTTTGGGTTGCATTTAGTGTTTTTTTAATTATCAAATTTAATTCTTCTTTATCATCGCCTACAAGATTGACAAAATTTTTTGATGCTTTATCAGGAATTACAAATTTCAAAATATCTTCTTTTTGTTGTTTGCTTTTTGTAAATTCCACCGTATAAGGTTCTGAATATATGAGTTCATTAAAATTGATTTCAAATGGAAATATTTGGCTAAAATCGTTATTTAAAAAAACAAATAAAGCAATGTTGCTTTCAAATGGTTCGACTACTTCAAATTTGCTGTTTAGTGACACAAGTTGTTCTTCTGGGGCGCGATCCTTTTTTTGTTTAAAATAAATATTCAATTTTAATTTTGTAAAAATGTTTGCTGATTGTTCGGAAAATTTAAAGAACAATGGTGTTTTGGGAAATTTCATTTGTATTAATGAGATTTCAGGCGTTTGTATTTTATTTAAATTTATTGAGCGAACGTAAGTTTCTTTACGTAGTAGTGGTTTTAGTTCAAACTCTTCAATTTCTTCTTCAACTCCAAACATTGACAGCTTTTTTTCTAATGAAAAAACTCCATTTAAAGAGTTTCTTTGTTGTTTTTCTAGTTGATAAAAAACATTGGTTCCATCTTTTTTTGTTTGTATAAAAAAATCATTTGTTTTTTTTGTTATTTTTAAAGCATTTCTAAATTCTTTTGCTGTTTCTATTTCCTCTATTGATCTTTTGCTTGAGCGGCCGAGCATTTTTTTTGCTTTTTGAGAGCTGGGACCTGTTTCTGGAATTGCTAATGTTAGATACTTACCTGTATTGTTTATAATTGTTATTTCTGTTTTTATTGTAAAAAAAAATGGAAAAAATAAGAAAATGGTTATTACAAATTGTTTCATCTGATACTCCTGGATTTTGAGAAAGGATAATTAATCTGATATTTTAAATAACCTAAATTTTTACGAAACAAAAAACAATGTTTTAATGACAAACATATTTTGACTCGATAAAATATGAAATTGTTAAATTCTTTTTCAGTATTAAGGAGATATAATGTTGCTAGATCCTAAAGCCTTTGGAAAGGCATCCGGTATTTTTGCCGTGATTGGTGTTTATATTAACATTATTGTTACAAAATTGCCTACAACATTAGCGGATTTAAAAACTTGTCCTGCTATAGTGGTTTTTTTTATTATTTCATTTGGATTTTTTGTGTTTGGATTATTTTCTTATTTAGTTAGTTTTTTCTCTACTTGGTTATTTGCAACATTATACAATCGATTTGCCAAACAAAATCTTGAAAAATCTGAAAAAGAAAAAGACTTATAGAAATGGATTTACCTTTAGAGCTTTTAAATTTACAGGAAACGCCAGACGATAAAGTTTTAAGCTTTGAGCCTTCCACATTTGATCAATACTTAGGTCAGGCAGAAGTTAAAGAAAAACTTTCAGTTTATACTCAGGCTTGCAAGCAAAGGGGCGAAGCTCTGGATCATTTACTCCTTTTTGGTCCCCCAGGGCTTGGAAAAACGACGTTAGCCAAGGTTATTGCAAAAGAGATGGGGGTCGGTCTCAAGATAACCAGCGCGCCCATCTTGGAGCGTAGCGGAGATTTGGTTGCGATTATTTCAAATTTATCTGAGCGTGAGATTTTATTTATTGATGAGATTCATCGGTTACCAACAAATGTTGAAGAAATTTTATATTCCGCAATGGAAAATTTTTGCGTGGATATGATTGTTGGTCAGGGTGCAGGCGCCAAATCCATTCGTTTACCGTTAAATCCTTTTACTCTAATTGGTGCTACAACTAGAACTTCATTAATTTCAGGACCTTTGCAAACCAGATTTGGAATTGTTGAGAGGTTAGATTTTTATGAACCCAAAGATTTGGCTGACATTGTAATGCAAAATGCAGAGTTTTTGGGCGTTCCACTTTTGCCTGAAGCTGCAGTTAGTATTGGAAGGCGTGCCCGTGGAACACCAAGAATTGTAAAAAGAATTTTACGAAGAGTTCGTGATTTCGCTCAAGTTCATAAATATAAAGTTGTGGATCAAGATGTTGTTGATGCAGCGTTGAAATTTTTGGGTATAGATGAGGATGGTTTAAATAAACTGGATCACAAAATATTGACTCATATTATTAAAGATTTTGATGGAGGTCCTGTTGGAATTGAAACCTTAGCTGCAATGACTGGTGAAGATAAGGAAACGCTGGAGGATGTGTGTGAGCCTTATCTGATAAGGTTGGGTTTATTGCAAAAAACTACTCGCGGTAGACAGATTCCACCTAAAAAGTTACTATATTTGAGAAAGAAACTTTTCGGGCAAGCTTTTCCGATAGATACGCAAAATAAACTTTTTTAATTTTTTTCATGTTAAGTCAAAATAGTGTATAAATTGCTTAGGAGTGTTAATGTCTGGACATTCAAAGTGGGCGACAATTAAGCATAAAAAAGCAAAAGAAGATTCAAAAAGGGGCAAAATTTTTACCCGGTTGATTCGAGAATTAACAGTTGCAGCAAGAGAAGGTGGCGGCGATCCGTCAGGAAACGCAAAATTACGTCTTATAATTGAAAAAGCAAAAGCTGTTAATATGCCGAAAGATAATATTGACCGCGCGATTAAAAAGGGAACCGGAGAAATTGCGGGCACAAGTTATGAAAATATTGTTTATGAAGGCTATACTCCAGCTGGAGTTGCCGTAATCATTGAAGTCTTAACCGATAATAGAAAAAGAGCGGTTGCTGACGTTAGGCATGTTTTTTCAAGATTGGGTGGTAATTTGGCAGAAGCAGGATCGGTTTCCTGGATGTTTGAACATAAAGGTGTAATTAGGGCTGCGGCCAATGGGCATAGTGAAGATGAAATTTTAGAAAAATTAATTGATTATGAAGTTGATGATGTTTCTGTTGATGATGGAATTGTATCAATTTATTGTGATCAAAAAAATTTGGAAAATATAAAAAAAGCGGTTGAAGAAATAGGTTTAAAAATAGAAGATGCGCAAATTGAATGGGTTGCAAAAACCTTGATGTCGTTAGAAGATAAAAATCAGGAAGAAAAGGTCTATAAATTTCTTGAACAAATTGAAGAATTAGACGACGTTCAAAATGTTTATACAAATTTATCTTAATTTGGGAGATATAAGTGTTTTTGAGTATGACTGGTTTTGGAAATGCAAGAGAAACTCTTTTAATTGATAAAAAGAAAAAAATTGGTTTTTCCGTAGAAGTTAAATCTTTGAATTCACGATTTTTTGAAGCTGTTTGTAAATTGCCGGGGCCACTTAGTTCCCTGGAAATAAAAATTATAGAATTATTAAAAGGAAAATTGGTTCGGGGCCGGATTTATTTAACCTTACGGGCAAGTGAAGATTCTTATTTATTTCAAACTGTTAAACCAAATCTTTCTTTGGTTGGTGATTATCTTTCTGCAGCCAGAAAAATAAAAAAAGAATTTAGTCTGGAATCAGATTTATGCATAGCTGAATTGTTAAAACTTCCGGATGTTTTTATTTCTGAAGAAAAGGATATTAGTGGAGCAGTTGAAAAAGATATTTTAGCCTTAATTGAAAAAGCTGCTGATTTACTTACAAAATCCCGGGCGGTTGAAGGAAATAACCTTAAAAAAGATTTGGAAATGTTTTTTGATGTTTGCTTTGAAAAAATGATAAAAATTAAGCAACTTTTTATTCAGTTGATGAAAAGTAAAAAAGATGCCATTAAAAAATTGCTTTCCCAACAAAATAATGGCGATGAATCTTCAAAGTTAAAACTGGATGAGCTTTATTCTGTTGTTAATAAAATTGATATTAATGAAGAAATAACCCGTTTTGACAGTCACCTTAAGGTAATAAAAACAGTATTAAAAGATAAAAGTTCTTCAAAGGGCAAAAGATTAGATTTTATTTTGCAGGAATTAGTGCGAGAGCTAAATACGATTAATGCAAAAAGTGGAAGTTTTGATATAAGTTCTTTGGCTGTTGATATAAAAGTTGAACTTGAGAAAGCTAGGGAGCAGGTTCAAAATATAGTTTAAATTTAAAAAATACTCCGTCCCGCCAGTTGGCGGGACGGAGTATTTTACTTTAAAATTTCTTTATAAAATTGTTCTAACTTTTGCATCACTGGATCAGATGTTAAGTTTTCCTTAACAAAATTGTAAGCGTTTAAACCATATTCTTTCTGGAGTTTTGGGTTGGTGATAAGTTTTTCTATCTGATTTACAAGATCATCCACATTTCCATTTTCAAATAACAGGCCAGTTTTTTCATGCTTGATAACATTTTCCATTCCTGTTCCACTTGTTCCAATTAACGGTTTTTTTAGTAGTGCGGCTTCCATTAATACAATTCCAAATGCTTCATCTTTTGTTGTAAGAGCTTTTATATCTGAATGATACATAACTTCTATTCTTTTATATGTAAACCCAAGAAAATGAATATAATCTTCTATTTTAAGTTGTCTGGCTAATGTTTTTAAATATTTTTTTCTGTAACCTTCACCGCATAGTAATAAATTTACCGGTTTGTTTTTTTCATGGATGAATTTTTTTAAAGCATGAAACATTAATTGTTGATTTTTATATCCACGAAGACATGCGACCATAACAATTGTTGGATAATTGGGAAGAGTGATACCAAATTCTTTTTTGAAGAATTCATTCTTATTCGCGCAAGGTGTAAATTTTAATGATTCTTCCTCGTCAAAAAATGGTGGCAGATGATACATTTTGGGAGGTGTTATTTTTTCCTTAAAACATTTATTTTCTATACTTGAAATGCAATTTTGATCTACGCAAAAAAGAGTTTTAAATTTTTCAAGGTATTTTGTTTTTAGCGGGGACGGTGAATGTCTGGTTAATATAATTTTAACAGGCAGATCAATTGTTTTTTTGAAAAGATTTATCTCTTTGTGTCTATTGCAAAGGATGATATCGATGCTATTGTCTTTGACTATTTTTCTTATAATTTTACTTAATCCTGGTTGTATGTGGGGTCTGAAAATTTTTGATTGTTCAAATGAATAAAAAGATATTTTTTGTTCAATTAATTTTTTTTCAATATCTGAATTTTTGGGAACCAGTATATGAACATTATAAGAATGTCTGAGGTGTGCTTTGTAAATCGCTAAACTATGCATTAAAAGTCCATCAAATTTATATGGGGTACAAATAATTAAAATATTTGGTTTGGAAGGATTAATTTTTTTGTCTGATGGAAATGATGTATGCTCACTTTTGTAAAATGAAAAAGGGATAGAAAGTTTTTTAGTTGTTGGGATTTTTTGATTCATTCTGATCCTTAAATAGTTTATTGGATTTTTCAAGATTACCTTATTAATCGCATAAAACTTGTTTTCCTTTGTCAGGCATAGTATCATATAATCTTGCGTAAGCAAATAAATTCTTATCATTAAATCTGGTTAAAATTTTTAATTTTTGAAGGGTTAAATATGTCTAACAATAATGATAAACAGGAAACCAAAAATACAAAAAGTATTGTGCCTCTTTCAATTGAAAAAGAACTGAAAACCTCTTTTTTGGATTATGCGATGTCTGTTATTGTTAGTCGTGCGCTTCCTGATGTCAGGGATGGTTTAAAACCGGTTCATCGCAGAATTTTATACGCAATGCATAAACTTGGTTATTATCATGAAAAATCGTACAGAAAATCGGCGACTGTTGTAGGTGAAGTTATGGGAAATTATCATCCCCATGGTGATGCGGCTATTTATCAGTCTATTGTCGGTCTTGTTCAGGATTTTTCAAAACGTTATCCATTACTTGATGGTCAGGGAAACTGGGGTTCTATCGATGGAGATAATGCAGCTGCCATGAGGTATAGTGAAGTTCGCATGGCTAAAATTGCAAGAGATTTATTAACTGATATTGATAAAGATACTGTTCATTTTGTTCCAAATTTTGATGAATCAAAAACAGAGCCAACGGTATTGCCAAGCAAAGTTCCTAATTTATTAATTAATGGTTCAACCGGTATTGCTGTTGGTATGGCAACATCAGTTCCGCCGCATAATTTGGGTGAAGTTGTTGATGCAAGTATTACATTATTAAAAAATCCTGAATTAACAGAAGATGAATTATTTAAAATTATTCCGGCCCCGGATTTTCCAACTGGTGGTATTATTTGTGGACGATCCGGAGTGTTGAAAGCTTATCGGACCGGACACGGACAGGTTATTGTTCGTGGTGTTATTGATGTTGAGGAAAATAAAAAAGGTTCAGCTTTGGTTATTAAGGAAATTCCTTATCAGGTAAATAAGGCTGATCTTGTTACAAGAATTGCGGATCTGGTCAAAGATAAAATTATCGACAGTATTTCAAATATCAGGGATGAATCAGACAGGCGTGGTATACGGGTTGTAATTGAACTAAAAAAAGGCGAAAATCCACAAGTGTTGCTTAATCAGCTTTATAAACATACAACTCTTCAATCTTCTATTTCTATTATTATGTTAGCGCTTCTTAATAACAGACCTATGATGTTTACATTGCGTGAAATGATTGAGCAATTTTTAATTCACAGAAAAGAAATTGTAACTAAACGAACAGAATTTGAATTAGCCAGAGACAAAGCAAGGGCGCATATTTTAGAAGGTTTGATAATTGCTCTGGATAATATTGATGCCGTTGTTGAATTAATTAAAAAATCTAAAAGCGCGCAGGATGCAATATTTGTTTTGAATAAAAAATTTGCATTAACTGAAGCGCAAGGTAAAGCAATCTTGGAAATGAGGTTGCAACGTTTGACCGGTTTGGAACAGGATAAAATTCATGAAGAAACAAAGGAACTGGAAAAAACAATTAAGCAATTAGAATTAATTTTGGCTGAGCCGGAAGAATTGAAAAGAATAATAATTGAAGAACTTGAAGAGATCCGGAAAAATTATGCTGATGCAAGAAAAACTAAAATAGAAAATGTTTTTGAGGGAGATTTAACTGAGGCTGATTTAATTCCAAATGATGAAGTAGTTGTTACCTTAACAAAAAAGGGTTATGTAAAACGGGTTCCTATCGAAACATATTCAGTTCAGCGTCGTGGCGGAAAAGGTAAAAAAGGTATGACTGCTTTGGAAGAAGCCGATGATATTATTCAGGATTTATTTGTTCCCAGAAATCATGATGATTTATTTTTCTTTACGAATAAGGGCCGTATTTTTAGTTTAAAAGTTTATCAAATACCAGAAGCTTCCCGTCTTGCAAAAGGAAGGGCAATTGTAAATTTATTGCAGCTTCCCGAGGGTGAAACAGTTGTTAAACTTCTTTTTATGTCCCCAGACGAAATCGAAGGTAAATTTGTTGTTATGGTAACGAAGAAAGGTTCTATTAAAAAAACTGATGCAATGGCATTTGCAAAAGTAAGAAGTACTGGAATCAGGGCATTAAATTTACATGACGACGATGAACTTGTTTTTTGTGATGTAAGTTCCGGAAGTGATTCAATTGTTGTAGCTACAGCTAAAGGTTATGGAATTCGTTTTGAAGAAAAAGAGGTTCGTTGCATGGGTCGACAAGCTGCTGGTGTAAGAGCAATAAAATTAAGAAAAGCTGATTATGTTGTTGGACTTGAAATTATCGATGATGAAAGAGATCTTCTTTTTGCGACATCAAGAGGATATGGAAAACGTGTTCGAATTCAGGATTTTAGAGTTGCGCATCGTGGTGGAATGGGTGTCAGAACAATACCAACAGATTTTAGAAACGGTGATGTTATTGGTTTGACAAAGGTTACAGATGAGTCGCATCTTCTTTTGATTGACACTAACGGAAAAATAATTAGACTATCTTCGCAGGAAATCAGAACCATGGGAAGACAAGCAAAAGGTGTAAGACTTGTCAGGCTTGATTCAAATCAGGAGTTATCGTCTGTGGTTGCTTTTGAAGGAAACGGCGAAGAGGATGTTAGTGAAGAAGTTAATGAAATTCAAGAATAATTAAAATTGAAACTTAGGAATGTCAGGCAACTAAATTTTAGTTGCCTGACTTTTTTTACATGAATGAAAATACAAAAATATTACTTCATTTATCTTTAATTTATGGAATTGGGCCGAGTGCCGCATTAAAAATTATTAAAAAATTATTTGATGATTTTTATTTCAATTCAAAAAATGCTCAAATCAGAAATTTACAAATTAATTTGCAGGATATTTATTTATTTAGAGAATATGATTTTATTCATCGTTTTGGGCTATCAGGTAATATTTCAAAAATTGTTTATGATGGTTTGCGAGATCGATCACTTTTAGATAAAGAATTGAGTCTTATTGATAAGCATAAAATAAAAATAGTTTCTTTTTTAGATACAGATTATCCGGAAAATTTAAAAGAAATTTATTTGCCTCCGATTATTCTTTATTGTAAAGGTGCAGATTTTTTAAATTATCCAAAAAGATTGGCTGTTGTTGGCGCAAGGAAAGCGAATAATTATGCAAAACAGGTACTCGATTGTTTTGTGCCTGAATTAGTTGTAAATGGTTGGCAAATTATTAGTGGCGGTGCTATTGGTGCTGATAGTTTAGCGCATGAAGCAACTTTAAAATCAAAAGGTAAAACGATTGCTGTTTTGGGATCAGGTTTGTTGAATTTATATCCTGCGCAGAATAAAAATTTATTTGACAGAATAATTGAAAATAATGGAACTTTAATTTCACCTTTTCCATTGCAAACTGCACCAGACAGAGGAAATTTTCCTGCAAGAAACAGAATTATTTCAGGTATTAGTCAGGGGTGCATGGTTGTTCAGGCTGCGATTAAAAGCGGGGCATTAATAACTGCGCATTTTGCCCTGGAGCAGGGTAGACAAGTTTTTGCTGTTCCTGGTCCGATTGATGATGAGTTAAGTTTGGGTTGTCATGAAATTATTAAACATGGCGCAAAAGTTGTTAGTTGTGTATCCGATATTTTAGAAGAATTTGATTCCTGTGTGCATTTTACTTCAATACCATGCGATTTAGTGATAGAAGAAAAAATTGATAATCAGGATATAAGTAAAGTTGAAGCTCAACTTGAGATAGGAGATGAACAATATTATATTTTACGACATTTGAATAATCCGGTTACAATTGATGAGCTTAGCACAAAAACTGGTTTGAGTTTGTCGGAATTGCAGGAAAAATTATTTGATTTACAACTTGAGAATAAGATAAAACAAAATTTTGCAGGAAGCTGGCAAAGGATTTGATATGTCAAAAGATATTTTATATTTAGGTTCTCAATCAAAACCAAGACAAAAATTATTAGATTTTGCACAAATAACTTATAAAATTTTACAGCATAAAAGTGAAGAAAATGTTTCTCATGATGGTCTTCCTTTTGAAGATTATGTTTTAAAAATAGCTCAAGATAAAATGAAAAATTTATCCTTCGACGTTGCTCCCCGCTTCGTACCGCCACATGGCGGCACTTCTCAGGACAGGCATGATGATTGGATAATTTTTGTTTTAACTTCTGATACTGTTGCAAGAATGATTGAAAGTAAAATGATTTTAAAAAAGCCACTGGATCTGGATGATGCCAAAAGATTGTTAATTGAAATTGGCAGTGGCCCGGCAGAAGTTTTTACTGCCTGTTGCCTGGATAAGAAACGTTTTGAAAATAATAAATGGGAAACAATCGAAAAAAATCATTTTGTTGTAAGAACAGAAGTTGAATTTTGCATTCAACCGGATGAGATTGACTGGTATTTAAAAAATATGCCGCAGGCGATCAACGCTTGCGGCGCTACAATCATCGAAGATTTTGGGTTCAATTTTTTAAAATCTGTTAATGGTTCATACACATCAGTTTTAGGTCTCCCTCTTTATGAAGTCAGACAAGCGTTAAGGAAAATGGATTTTAGATTTTAATTCATTGGTTCATTTAGTTTTGGTTGCCAATTTTCAAGTAATTTTTTAAATAAAATTCTTTTAGCTTCATTACTTGTTGTTAATTTCTTTTTTTTCATTGTTGATTTGGCTTGCTGCAAACTTAGCCAAATGGTCTTAGAATCTAATTTTTGCAAATCCAGATGTTCAACCGTAGGAATTAATTTTGCCTTTGAATCCTGATCTAAGTTGCTTTTCTCAAGCAATTCAAAAAGGATATCTTCCAATGTGAATAAAAAATCTAAAATTACATTTGGTAAAATTTCAGCAATTTCCAGATATTTATTTTCATCAATTGTTTGTAATTCTTGAACAAATCCATTTTTTAATGCAAAATCAATGATTTTTTCAAATTCTTTGTCCCCCTTTTTTAATAACCAATCCATTAATACTATCAATTCTAATGAAAGAGATAGATTAGATTCCATTTGCGTCCCCTTTAAAAGTTTTATTTTACTTCGTACTGCTATTCGCGGTACTTCGAAGAATTTTATTTGCTAAAGTCCTAATTATAAGAGAAATATATTAAAATAAA
Source organism: bacterium (assembly GCA_043818275.1). Classification (GTDB taxonomy): domain Bacteria; phylum Babelota; class Babeliae; order Babelales; family JAUWHS01; genus JAUWHS01. The sequence continues at coordinate 19,098 of JBDRFY010000011.1, forward strand.
ACCTAAATTTTATCTGATTAATAAATACACACCAAATATTGCAAGAAAGATCGTAACTAACATTCTAAATTTTTGTTGTGGAATAAAGTCTACAAATTTTTTGGCAAGAAATACTCCCAAGATTGATACGGGAATATAAAAAATTATTGATATAATAAACATTGCATTTAAGCGTGTACCCTGCAACACATAAGTTGTTAGTCTTACAATGTCTATAAAAAATGAAATAAAAGTAGCAGTAAATATGAATGTTAATTTAGGTAAATCGGCTGCATGTAAAAAAGTTGCTCTTATTGCTCCCCCAAGGCCAATTAAACCGGAAAGAAAACCTGATATCGCACCACCGGAGGCTATAAAAAAATTGTTTTGGGGCATTATTATTTTTCCATTTAAAAAGATTGTTGTGCTGTAAATTATAAGGATTGTTCCTATGATTTTGTAAGCATAATATATTGGAATTCTAAGTGTTATGTATGCGCCCAAAAAGCTGCAAATCACTGCAGATATTCCAAAAGAAAAAATTAATTTCCAGTCTATTCCGGATCTAAAAATATAAAGCTTCCAGATGCTGCTTATAAATTGAATAATGCCGACAAAAAGAATTACCTGATGTAGCGGATAAAAAAGAGAAAGGATTGGTAAAGAAATGCTTGATGTACCAAATCCGACGATACTTTCAATTATGATTGCTAAGGTAATAAGTAATATTATTAAAATTAATTGAATAATCAATTTATTTCCTTCAATTTTTTTGAATCAGATAAATTTTAAAATCATTGTTAAAATAATAATTCTTTTGTTATTGAGTCAATTGTTTTAAATAATCAAGTTTTTGAATTTGTGTTTATGGATAGCCGAATCAGGAAATTAAAAATGAATCTTTGACTTTGTTTATCAACTTGATGATGAATTTGACAAGCCCATAAAATGGGCGGCTTTTATTAGCCCAGGGTAAGAAAATTTCATTTTCGCAACCCTGGGGAAAAGTTAGAACCCCAACCT
>JBDRFY010000012.1:0-3754 GCA_043818275.1 bacterium
CCTGAAAATTCTGATATTAATTTTATTCTAAAAACGGCCTGGCAATGGGAAAATGAAGCGCTCAACGGCTTAAAAGCCGTTGTATCAGCGCGGAATTCTTCGAAGCCAACCCTACTTCGCTAAAGCTTCGAAGGGTTCTACTCCGCCATTCATCCCAAGGCTTCCTCCTTCGCTAAAGCTTCGGAGGACAAGAAAGCCTAGGGTATTCTGGCGAAGTAGAATAAAGAAGAAAATCATTTTCGTTTAAAATTTCTTTCTACCTGATATTTACTAATTATCCATGTTGTTGGACGACCGTGAACGCAAATAAGACGATTTTTTGTTTTTTGTAAATCATTTGTTAGTTTTTGCATTTCTTCTTGTGATAAAATATTACCAGCTTTGATTGCCATTTTGCATGCAAGATGACTGTGCATGTGTTCATTTAATTTTTTTCTAAAGATTTCAGAATCCAAAGTTTCATTTTCATCAATGAAATCACAAATATCTAAAATATATTCTTTTAAATCGTGATTTTGAATTTTTGGTGGGCTTGATTTAATTGCTATCTGATTTTGGCCAAATTGTTCTATTTCAATTCCCTGATTTGATAAAAAATCTTTTGTTTGCAAAACATATTTTAAATGATTTTCTTTTAAATTAATTATTTCCGGAAATATCAAACGTGTTCCATCTTTTTTTTCAAAGTTTTTCAAAAAACCTTCGTACAAAATTCTTTCATGCGCTGCGTGTTGATCAATAATTATAAATTCATCTTTGCCTTCTATTAAAATGTAGGTTTGGAATAATTGGCCGATGATTTTATTTTGTGCTTGAGTTGTCTCTTTTATTTGTTTGTTTTGTTCCGGAATTTTATTTATTGTTTGTACCGGTTCAGTGTTTAGTAGTGTTGAAATAATATCAGGAGTGTTTTTTATTTGTTTTTCAAAAGGCAGTGGTATTTCTGTTGATCTTGGATTAAAGTTTGAAAAATTGTTTTCGGTTTTACTTGTTTCGTATGTTTTAGTTTCTAAAGTTTTTGTGATGTTTGAAGTTTCTGAAGGTTTAAACGTTTGTTGTGCTTTCAAACTTCTATTTAAATTATTTTGTAACGTTTGTTGTACTAAAAGTTGTAATTTATTTTCAATTGTTTTGGGTTTTGTAAAACGAACCTCTTCTTTTTTCGGATGTACATTAATATCTACTAGTTCATTATCCAAGCTTATAAAAATAAAACAGGCGGGAAATTTTGCTGGAGGTAAAACATTTAAATAACCTTTAACCAATGCTTTGTTTAATTCAGCGCTTTTTACATATCGATTATTTACAAAGAAAAACATTTGTTGTCGGCCATAGCGATTGAAATTATGATTTGATATAAATCCGGAGATGTTAAAGTTAAAATTTTTTGCCGCACCGCTCGTCCTGAGCGTAGTCGAAGGAAGTGGTGCATCAAGTTTAATTAAATTTTCTGCAAAATTATGTCCCCAAATTTGGCTTGCGCGATCTTTAACTGTTTCAACTGGTGGGGCATTTAAAATTAATTTATCATCTTTAAATAATTTGAAATGAATTTTAAGGTTGCTTAAACAAAAAGCAGAGAAAATATTTTGTATTAAATTAAATTCTGTTTCATCCTGCTTTAAAAATTTTTTTCGCACGGGCGTGTTATAAAAAAGATCTTTAATTTGCAAATTAGTTCCATGTTGCATGGCAACAGATTCAATTTTTTTAAATTTGCCATCTTCGTATTCAATTAATGTTCCAAGATTTTTATTTTCATCTTCTGAATTGGTTTGTAACGTCACTTTGCTTACAGCACTAATACTTGCAAGCGCCTCCCCGCGAAAACCGAAAGATGAAATGTTTATTAAATCATCAAGTTTTGTAATTTTACTTGTTGCATGTGGCGTGAAACATAATTTGGCGTCAGCTTGCGTCATTCCGGATCCGTTATCAACAATTCGTATTAATTTTTTTCCTGAGTCTTGAATGTAAAGAGAAATTTGATTTGCTTCTGCATCAATACTATTTTCAATTGTTTCTTTGACGATGTTTGCTGGTCTTTCGACAACTTCGCCGGCAGCAATTTTTTGTGCTTCCTGGGGTGAAAGTATTTTTATTTTGTTCATTAGCTTATACTTAAACAGTTATCATTTAGTAATAATTTATGGTATTGCATATTTTGTTCAAATTTGTTTTTAAAGTGTTCGCCATCTTTTACGAATATTGGAATATATAGCTTACGATTATTAATTGAGCAACTTGTATAATTACTTTTAAGTTTTGTTAATTGGTGGTACAGAATAGAATTTTTATATTTATGATAAATATCATTTTGTATTTTTGCTGATATTGCAATTGCAGATAACATGATAATAGAGTTTGTTGCTATACTTACAGACAATGATGATTCTGCATATAAATTAGCTCCGATGATTATACCTTCCAAAATTCCTAAAATTAAGAAGTTTAAAAATATTCCGATTATTGGGTGAATAATTAATTCTTCCTCGTAGGTGTAATCTGCCAAAATAAGACTGTTTTGCGTAAAAAATGATTCGTGAATTTTTATTGAGATATTATTTTCAATTTTATTTTCAACTTCTATTAAATAAAGACGAATATTTTGTTTCTCTAATTCTTTTGCCATCCAAGCAATATTATCTATTAAAAAAGAATAATTCTCTAAATTTACTATTTCATCAACGCTGAATATTTTTGCAATTATATTTTCATTTTTATTTTCTTCCTTAAGCCATTTAAATTCATGTTCCCACGGTTGAACTGGAAAATTAAAAATTATTATTGATATAAATAAAAAAATAAATTTTATTTTAATCACTAAATGATTCTCCGTTTACGTTTCTTTTTTGACTTTTTAATCAAAGTTTTATCAATTTCAATTATTGTGTTAACCGGATTCTCTTTGTTGCCAACAAGATTTATTTCTTCGGTTTCAAAACTTAAAGTTGCTTTGTCACATTTTGTTGTCATTGGCAAATCTTTTTTATCTTGTTTGATTTGTTCTATGAATACATCTCCAGATAAGTAGCAAATTTTTTGATTGAGGTCTACCAAGGCTGAATTAGCATCGATTTTTTTATTTTTACTGTTAAGTTTTACATTGTTTTTGAAATTTATTTTTTTTACAACAGAGGAAAAATCAGAATTTTTTGTTGTGGTTGTTTTTGAATTACTTGTAAGTTCATTTATATTGCTTGAATCAAGTTCAATTTCAACTACATCAGCTTTTATTGTGCTGTCATCAGCCAGTGTTACGATTACGTTTTCTTTATAACTAAAAAAATATGTGTTTTGTTTTATTTTATCTTTTTGGCAAATTGCAGAATTGCTTTTAATGTTTATTTTTGAAAACGGATCTACGGAATTGTGGCCTTTTGCAGGGAAGCAAGTTAACGAAAAAAGTAATATTAAGAAATTTGTGAATTTTATTTTATTTATTAATCTAAATCCTAATTCATATACCCACCCGCTCGTCCTGAGCGTAGTCGAAGGATTACGAGCGGTAAACTTATTAATATTATTTGTTGAGTTGTAAATTGTTGTATTCATTCTGTATATAAATAATAATTTTTTTTCACTTAATTTATTGCTCGATATCCTTCGACTACGCTCAGCGATTGTGTTAAATTGCAACAAAATTTTATGCAATTCTAGGATTCCAGGTTGTTTTATTTTTTAACATTGCATTTAATGTGACAATTATTTTTCTCATAACCGCGACAAGTGCAACCTTAGGACATTTCCCACG
>JBDRFY010000013.1:0-35618 GCA_043818275.1 bacterium
AGACATCGAAGTATTGCAAATTTCTTTGTTAATATTTTCTCGGCATTAAGCGCATACAGTTTTATTGAAAATAAACCATCAATTAAGTGCATTAAAATGCCATTAATTGAGAATTTATAATTATCGAATTCGCGTTAAATAAAAAATACCTCAACGATTTTTTGGTATTATCATACCTTATTAATTTATTATCAGGTTTATAAACAACTGCTCCTTTAGCAATAAGATTTTCAATGATTTGTTCCATTTTTTTTATGTCTTCGTCTTTAGATGTATAAAAGACCGTGGATACGGCTAACTGAATAGGCGTAAGACTGCCTGCTGTAACAATATTCGGAATCGTTTCAGTTTCTTTTAATATTTCCTTTACGGCGTCAGCATCTTTGTTTTTTATCGCATCCAGCAAGGCAAATTGGCCTTTATATTTATGTGAAGAGACAAAAGAATTAACGCCAAAAACAAGAATAAAAACCAAGCCTAATTTTTTTAACATACCCATAAAAAAGCTCCTTTCAAATATCCTTTTTTACCTGGAGCCGGTGATCGGAGTTGAACCGACGGCCTACTGATTACGAATCAGTTGCTCTACCACTGAGCTACACCGGCCCGCCTTCGTTTTTAACTACGGCGTGGCAAGCCCGCAACAACAAAAACAAATTCTTTGCGTCCTTCGACTCGTAGACTCGCTATGCTCTTCGCTCGCTCCCTACTTTGCTGAAGCTTCGCAGGGCACGCAGGATAAGCGGGACGAATACATTGCGTCGAAGCCCGGCAGGGCGATTAACCTTCAACCGCCTCCTGACAAATAATACATCTTGCCGCATAAGGATAATGCTCTAATCTTTTAACTGAAATTGGCTCTCCACAATCAATGCAAATACCATACTCACCTTTTTTAATTCTGTCCAAAGCCAAATCAATCAAATTTAATTCATCAATTTCGCTTTTCTGTAAGGAATTCTGTAATTTTTCCATGGTTAAAGCCAATGCTTCATCCGCAGTATCACTCACCCCACCGTCTGTAACTTTTTCTTTAGATTGCAAGCTGACCTGTTTTTGTAATTCATCCTTGCGCGCAAGAATTTTTTCTCTAATTTTTTCAATAAATTCTAATCTTTCTTTCATTTATCTCCCTTCCCTGGCAAGTTTAAAAAACTGTTTTAGCATACCGAGGGATTCTTCTTTCAAAACTCCCCCTTTAACTTCAAAACCTTTTTTATAAAATATAGGTAGTTTATCAAAATTAATTCCTAAGCCAAATAAAGTTGACGTTGATCCAAAAATAACTCCCTTAATTCTGCTTAATTTCATTAAACCTAAACACATCAAACATGGCTCCAAGGTTACATACATCAAACAATTATCAAGTCGCCAATCCTTAATTTTTTTACATGCTTTTTTAATGGCGATTGCTTCTGCATGGGCTAACTGGCATTTTTCTTTTTCTATTTTATTATACCCGCGAGATAAAATTTCACCTTTTGAATTAACCAAAACGGCACCAACAGGAACCTCTCCTTTTTTAAAAGCAATTTTTGCCTGTAGTAATGCTTTGCGCATATAAAATTCATGATCTAATTTATTCATAATCCAACATTAAATTTAAATTTTAAAAATCCAAAGCTGTTAAAAAAACGTACATTGCGATTATATAACTAAACTAAAAAAATATACCTCGCTCGTCCTGAGCGCAGTCGAAGGATATCGAGCAATCAAATAACAAGAATTATTTATTGAATTGTAATTTCTTATTGCAGGTATTTTTACATAAACAATAATTTTATTTCATTAATTTGCCGCTCGTAATCCTTCGACTACGCTCAGGACGAGCGGTGTATGTCAATATTCTAAGTATTTAACCATGCCAACTCATCCCAAATTCTCATCTTTTTATATGTAAAAAATCACAACTTAAGCTATAAAAAAATCAAAATAAAAATTTAGTATATTTTTTATTTCATAATCAGAGCAACAGTTAACCAAAAAATCTACAATCTGTAACGTAAAAATCAACTATTTTTTCAAGTTTTTTGAATAAGAATAGACAGTCTGCTATAATAACAAAACCAAAACGCCCGATAATAACAAAAATGATTCTGTTAAAATAGGGGGCTTTAAAAAATAAAAAATTTTTATTTCATAACAAGGACACAATTAATGAAAAAAGATGAAAAAGAAACAAATGCGGAAAAGGGTGCTCGGGAATATGGCGCAAAGGCCATAAAAGTTTTAGAAGGTCTGGAAGCGGTCAGAAAACGACCTGCAATGTACATTGGTTCAACCAATGTTTCAGGACTTCATCATCTGGTTTATGAGGTTGTAGATAATTCTGTCGATGAAGCTTTGGCAGGATACTGTAATAACATTAAAGTTATTTTACATTCAAATGGCTCCTGTTCTGTTGAAGATGATGGACGAGGAATTCCCGTTGATATTCATCCAACTGAAAAAGTTTCTGCTGCCCAGGTTGTCATGACCAAACTTCATGCTGGTGGAAAATTTGAAAAAGAATCTTACAAATATTCAGGCGGATTACATGGCGTTGGTGTTTCCGTTGTTAACGCCTTATCTGAAAAGCTAGAACTAAAAATTTATAGAAATGGAAAAATTTATTCTCAAAAATATGAATACGGAAAACCACTTGATGAATTAAAAGAAATCGGTGAAACCGAAAAAAACGGGACATATATCCGATTTACCCCAGATTCAAAAATCTTTGAAGTAACAGAATTTAATTTTGACACGCTTGCCTCACGATTAAGAGAAATGGCTTTTTTAAATAAAGGTTTAAAAATTGAAATCCGGGATGAAAATACAGAACAGGAAGAAGTATTTTTCTTTGAAGGTGGCATTGCATCTTTTATTGAAGCAATTAATGCAAAAAAGAATCCTGTCTTTAACGAAATTGTTCAATTTCAAAAAGACGATGGTCAATATATTTTAGATTTGGCATTTCAATACAATGATGGTTATGCAGATCAGGTTTTTAGTTTTGTAAACAACATAAGAACCACTGAAGGTGGAACTCATGAAGCAGGTTTCAGATCCGCTTTAACCAAGAGTTGTAATAAGGCTGCGCAAAATTTAAATATGTTGAAAGATGGAGAAAATCTTTCAAGCGATGATGTTCGGGAAGGTCTTGTTTGTGTTTTGAGTATTAAAGTTCCAGAACCACAATTTGAAGGACAAACAAAAAGCAAACTTGGCAATAACGAAGTTAAAGGATTAGTTGACTCCTGGGTATATGCATTTTTAAATACTTACTATGAAGAACATCCACAAATTACTAAAAAAATTCTACAAAAAGCATTTCTTGCACAACAAGCAAGAAATGCCGCCAAAAGAGCCCGCGAATTAACACGAAGAAAAACAGTCCTTGAAAATTCTGTACTTCCAGGCAAACTTGCCGACTGCTCAGAAAGTGATGCTTCAAAAACAGAATTATTCATCGTGGAAGGAGATTCTGCAGGTGGTTGTTTTTCTGGAGATACCAAAGTTGCTTTGCTTGATGGAAGAAATTTAAGCTTTAAAGATTTAATCGAAGAAGACAAAAAGGGCATAAAAAATTATTGTTATACGACAACAAAAAATGGCTGTGTCGATATTGCTCCAATTAAAAATCCACGTAAAACCAAAATAAATACTAGCGTAATAAAAATTATTTTAGATAACGATGAAGAAATTGTTTGTACTCCAAACCATTTATTTATGTTAAAAGATAGTTCATACAAAAAAGCCCAAGATCTAACTTTCAATGATTCATTAATGCCTCTTTACAGAAAGCTTTCTAAAATAGAAAACAAAATGGAAATAAATAGTTATGCAACACAACATTACAACCACAAAATAAAAAAAATTATCAAACTAGATAAAAAAATAGATGTATATGATCTAGAAATAGAAGAAACACATAACTTTGCTCTTGCTTCAGGAATTTTTGTTCACAATAGCGCCAAACAGGGACGCGACCGATTTATTCAAGCAATACTACCCTTACGAGGTAAAGTTATAAACGCAGAAAAAGCCCGATTCGATAAACTTTTGGCAAACAATGAAATAAAAGATCTGGTAACTGCCATTGGCGCTGGGATTGGTGAAGAAGAATTTGATCCGACAAAAGCACGTTATCACAAAATTGTAATTATGACAGACGCTGACGTTGATGGTTCACACATTAGAATTTTACTTTTAACATTCTTTTTCAGACACATGAAACCATTAATTGAAAGTGGTTATTTATATGTCGCCCAACCACCTCTTTACAAAGCAAAAGTTGGAAAAACATCCAAATATTTAAAAGACGATTCAGAATTAAAACAATTTTTATTTGATTGGGCAGAACAAAACACATCTTTAAAATTGGATGACAAAACATACAAAGAAAATGAATTCAAAAATTTATTGGATCAAATTTTACAATACGACAAAGAAGTTACAAAAATAAGTAATTACACTGAAGTTTCAAAACAGCACTGTCACGAATTGATAAATTTTATGGATAAACACGACTGGACCTTAGGAAAATACACACAAAACGAAATTATAAAAAAACTTCAGGAACATTTTAAAAACTATAAAATTAAATGTAAATTCAAAACTGATCAGGAAGATGAAAACGCACTCGAAACAGAAAACCAGGTAAAGGAAATTTTAATTTTTACCGAAAACAAAAAAACATGGGAAGTTCCATTATCATTTTTTGAATCAGAAGAAAGTGAGAAACTCATAACCTTGTACAAACCAATTGCGCAAATTGATTTACAAAAATGGAATTTTGTTATCAGTGATAAAAATGAAATAACCGGAAATGGTGTTTTGAGGCTTGCTGATACAATTGTCAATTCAGGTAAATCATTAATGACAATTCAACGATACAAAGGTCTTGGTGAAATGAACCCTGATCAGTTGTGGGAAACAACTATGGATCCCGAAACAAGATGTTTGCTTAAAGTTACAATTGAAGATGGAATTAAAGCTGACCAATGGTTTACATCTTTGATGGGCGATGTCGTTGAAGATCGCAGGGAATATATTGAAAAGCATGCGCATTTTGTAAGAAACTTAGATATCTAACAAAAAACTAGCACCGGTTTTACCGGTGCTAGTATAAATTATTCTTCCATTTCTTCGTCATCACTTAAATTCAATTCATCCAAATCTAAACCTGAGTTCTTCTTCACTCGGCAATTCATCGTCTGGAACAAAAGTATATTTTCCACAAATATATAACTGCCCGCTATCAACTCTTTGCTTCAAACTCATTGGAAGCAAAACTGATTGTCCATGTTTTTGCAATTCAATATCTAATTTTTTAAGTTTATTTAATTCTGATATCTCTTTTGGCAAATATTTTATATCATTTCCCCATATACTTAATTCTTCTAAATCTATCCATTTACTAATAAAAGAAGGAATACTGGAAAGTTGCTCGTTCTTATAAATTACAACTTTTTTTAAATTTGTTAAATAGATAAGACTTAAAGGTAAACTAGAAATTAATGTATGCATAATAAAAAGCGTTGTTTTGTTTTTTGTATCATCTGAAAAATTATCGAATATATATTTAATTGCTTCTTTTAAATTATTATCCCCAATATCTTTTCCAACAAAACTCAATATATCTTTCGTAGAATGATGTTCCTTATCCTTAAAGCATCTATTAATAGTCCACTGGATTGATTCTTGTAAAACAATTTCTTTCTGTTCCTCATCCAAACCTTGAAGCAAATCACCTAAATCGAACGAATCTTTTGGCTTCTGAATCGCTGTAGTTGTTTTTTTACTCTTACCTTTATCTGGACCATATTGTTTTGGCTTTCGGCCAACGGCTTCTAAGCTAGACACCAAAAGAAAGAAGGAAAAAATAAGTACTGAAATTTTACGAAAATTAGTTAAACTTTTCATCTCAAACCTCCAATTTTTTAAAATTCTGTAAAAATTAATATTATTCATAAATTATAACCTTACATACTGAAATTATATCACAGAAACAATTCGATTTCAAAAGGGTTATTCAAGATAGAAAATTTGATAAAAAAGGCAAATTTTTGGATTAAAAACAATCATTTTTTCGGAAAAAACAAATTTTGTGCATATTTCGTTTTGAATAGTAAATTTGCACAAAATTTGGTATCTTAAAAATTCAATATAAAAAAAAGTAAATTTTAAGGAGTTCACTATGTTTAAAAGAGATTTAGACTCAATTTTAATTGATTACAAACAATTTCCGGTAATCGCCATTCTTGGCCCGCGACAATCAGGAAAAACAACTTTGGCAAAGCATACATTTAAAAATTATGTTTACACTTCCTTTGAAGATCCAGAAACCAGAGAGCTAGCGCAAAACGATCCGCATAAATTTTTCAGTATTCATGAAAATAAACATGGAATAATAATTGATGAATTTCAAAATGTTCCAAAAATTCTTTCCTACATTCAACTTGAAGTTGATGAAAAAAAACGCACTGGATATTTTATTCTTACCGGATCTCAAAACTTTTTAATGAATCAAGCCATAACACAAAGTTTGGCTGGTCGAGTTGGAATTTTAACCTTGTTGCCACTTTCAATTAATGAACTTGAATCAAATAAATTAATTAAAAATCAAATAGCTGATTCAACAATTTTTAATGGTGGTTATCCAAGACTGTATGATAAAAATATTTCGCCTGAAAAATTATATCCTTCTTATATCCAATCATATGTTGAACGCGATGTCAGACAACTTACAAACGTAGGGGACTTAAGATCATTTCAAAGATTTATGCAATTATGCGCAGGAAGAATTGGCCAACTTCTCAACTTATCTGAACTTGCATCCGTTTGCGGAATAAGTGTCTCAACTGCGCAACGATGGATTTCGATTTTAGAAGCAAGTTATATTTTATTTTTACTATCACCCTATTTTAAAAACTTTAATAAACGAATTACAAAATCACCCAAAATTTATTTTTATGATACAGGGCTTGCATGTTCTTTACTTGGAATTGAATCACCAGAATTTTTATCCCTACATCCTCTTTACGGAAATATTTTTGAATCTTTTATCGTCGCTGATATTTACAAACAATATTTTAATATCGGCAAAAGACCCCCTGTTTATTTTTGGCGAGATTTAAATGGAAGACTTGAAGTTGATTGTATAATCGAACAACATAATAATCTTTTTCCCATAGAAATTAAATCCGGACAAACAATTGCTTCTGATTATTTTTCAAACATTATTCAATGGAATGAAATTTCAAACACAAATTCAGATAATAATTTCGTTATTTACGGAGGAGAATTAAATCAAAAACGATCAAATGGAAATATTATTTCCTGGAAAAATGCTGGAACTATTATTGAAGTATTGAAAAAAAATTAACCGAGAAAAGCTGTAATTAACATTTTTTTAGCTTCATCTAAATCAAGTCCGCGAGATTGAAGATAAAACAGTTGATTTTCATCCAGTTTAGAAATTGCCGCGCCATGATGGCAATTAACTTTATCCGATTTAATTTCCATTTTTGGAATGGTAACAATTCCTGATTTTTCCCCAATTAAAATGTTTTTATTTATTTGATTGGCAACAACGTTTTGAGCATTCTGCGCAACCTTAATTAAATTATCACTTTTTAATTTTGAAATATCATCAAAAACACCTTTGATAATCAAATTACTTTTCGTACTTGAAACTTTGTGATCTTGAATTGTTTTAAAATTAAAAGCTTGATCCTTTTTACCATTACATAAAATTTTAATTTGGGCGTTTGCATCAAAACCAATTAATTCAAATGTTAATTCTTTGTTTGCACTTTCATTTGGCTTTGAAAAATAACTAAGTTTACTATTTTTATCTAAAACAAATTTAATTTTACTTTTAATTAAATGATCATCTAAAAGATCTAAAGTAATATTTGGTTTAATATTGATCTCTAAATCTAACCCTTTTTCAAAACTTAAATCTTTTAAAAAATCTTTGAGTAAATTTTTTAAAGAAACTTGTTTTGTATAATTTTTTTCAATATTTATTTTAATCAACTTATTCATGGAGTCATCTCCATTTCAATAAGTCTATTCATCTCAATCGCGTATTCCATAGGCAAAGTTTTTACAAACGGTTCAATAAAACCATTAACAACAAAAGTTTTTGCTTCCTGAGCGCTAAGCCCGCGACTCATTAAATAAAAAAGTTTTTCTTCATCAATCTGACTGACGCTTGCCTCATGACCAACATTAACTTCATTATTTCTTACATCAATAAATGGATAAGTATCAGATTGTGATTTATCATCAAGCATTAACGCATCGCATTGAACAAATGATTTACAATTTTTTGCATTTTCATCAATTTTAACCAACCCGCGATAACTCGATCTTCCACCATTGCCGCTAATTGATTTAGAAATAATTCGTGAATTTGTGTTACTTGCCTGATGAATAACTTTTGCCCCAGCGTCCTGAATTTGTTTTTCATGTGTCGCTATGGCAATGGACAAAATTTCAGCTTTTGAATTTTCCCCTTTTAAAATTACCGCTGGATATTTCATCGTTACACCACTTCCCAAATTTCCATCAACCCATTCAACTGTCGCATTTTCATAAGCAACAGCTCTTTTTGTTACCAAATTTGAAACATTGCGGGACCAATTTTGTAAAGTTGAATAACGAATTCTTGATCCTTTTTTTGCTATTACTTCAACAACTGCAGCATGCAGGCAACTTTTTGAATATGCTGAAGCGGTACAACCTTCAATATAATTTATAAAACTTCCCTCATCAGCAATTATCAAGGTTCTTTCAAACTGCCCCAATCGATCTGCATTAATTCTGAGATATGCCTGCAATGGAATATCAATTTTTACATTTTTGGGAATATAAATAAAACTGCCTCCGCTCCACAAAGCGGTATTTAACGCAGCAAATTTATTATCTGTAAAAGGCACAATTGAGCAAAAATATTCTTTAAAAATTTCTGGATATTTTTTTAACGCCGTATCGGTATCACAAAAAATTACACCTTTGTCTGCCCACTCTTTTTTTAAATTATGGTAAACAACTTCAGATTCATACTGCGCGCCAAGACCAGCCAAATGTTCGCGTTCCGATTGCGGAACTCCTAGTTTTTCAAATGTTTTTTTAATATATTCCGGAACTAATTCCCAACTTGATTCTTGTTTTTTGAAAGGCTTAAGATAAAACATGATACGATCAACATTTAAAAAACTTAAATCCGGTCCCCATTTCGGTAATGGTTTAGATTTAAACTCTTCCAATGCTTGCAAACGAATATCAAGCATCCATTTAGGTTCATTCTTTTTAGCTGAAATTTTTCTGACGACCTCAGCACAAAGCCCACCTTCAGCTGAAGAAAAAGGACAAGCAATACATTTTGATTTTTTAGACACCTTTTTTTTAAAAGGCAAACGAATTTTTTTCATGGATATTATTTATATCCCGTTTTTTCTAATTGTTCTGCCAATCCAAAATCACCAGACTGAACAATTTTTCCATTTTGCATAACATGAACAAAACCAGGTTTTAAAAACTTTAAAATTCTTTGATAGTGAGTGATTATTAAAATAGATATTTTTGGATTTGATTTTTTTAGATTATTAATTGAATTGCAAACATTTTGCAAAGCATCAATATCAAGTCCAGAATCAAGCTCATCCAGGATTGCTAATTTTGGATTTAATACGGCCATTTGCAATGTTTCAGCCAACTTTTTTTCCCCTCCGGAAAAACCAATGTTTAAATAACGATCAACAAAAGATTCACTTATTTTTAATTCTTGTAATTTTTCATTTAATAATTTATTAAATTCTTTTGGACTTAAATGATTATCAGAATAAATTGAATTATATGCTTGACGCAAAAAATCACGTAAAGTAACACCCTCAATTTCATACGGATGCTGTAACGATAAAAACATTCCCAATTTTGCCCGTTGATCAACCGGAATATTTGTTATGTCTTTACCAGCAAAAAATATCTGTCCACTTTCAATTTTATATTTTGGATTACCCATCAAGGTTAAAGCTAAAGTACTCTTTCCAGAACCATTAGGCCCCATGATTGCATGAACTTGACCTTGATCAATATTAAGATTAATTCCATTCAGAATTTGTTTGTTTTTAATTGAAACATGTAATTTTTTTATTTCTAACAATTTTTTCATCATTTCTTACTAATTTAGGATAAATGTTGAATTTTTAGATCCTGAACCAAGTTTCAACCTTCGCTAAGCTTCGGTTGACAAGCAGAATGACTGTTATCCTAGCATGTTCATCGTAGTTGGACGAAGATGGAAACTTGATTCAGGATCTCGCATTTAATATAAATATAACAACTTCAGACAAAATAAAAAGCGCTCACCTCAAACAACACTTCTACTGAGCCAAACAAGAACCACAAGGAACTTATTTAAAACAAAAACACTCAATAAAAATGCTTTCCTTTGTAAGTGTTTAAGGTAAACGCAATAATCTTTTTGGCATTCGCCCTGGGCTTTTCAGCCTTGCTGTAGAGCTGGACATAATAAAATGACCAAACCCAACAGCAACAACATAATTAGAATAAATCCAATTATATTCAAAACGAACACCAAATTTTCAAATCTTTTTGGCATTCGCCCTGGGCTTTTCAGCCTCGCTGTAGAGCTGAACATAATAAAATGACCAAACCCAACAGCAACAACATAATCAGAATAAATCCAACTACGTTCAAAACGAACACCAAATTTTCAATTATTTATCTTTTACAACTTTCTTTTTGTTGTGTTTTTTAACTTCTTTGTTTTTTCCATTTTTATTTTTTTCAGCTTTCTTTTCAGCCTTTTTGTCATCACCCATGCTGTGGCCAATTAAACCACCCGCAACACCACCAATGACACCACCGGCAACACCACCACCAGTACCACCAGCAGCAGCACCAATTCCGGCACCAGCACCGGCACCAAGTACGGCACCAACTACTGTTTTTTCTTCCTTAGAACAACCCATAAATAAGGTTGATCCACCTAAAAGCAATGCAAAAAGCAAATAAGGCATACTTTTATTGTACATGCTCTTCCTTTCTTATACTTAAAAACTATATTTTTTACATTCAACTATAGCTACATACTTATACACAATTCTATTCTAATAGAAAATATATTCCAATTTGAAGAGTTTAATAAAAATAAATCTATTTCAAGGGCAAAAAAGTAAATTTTTATCAAAAAAGGTGAATTTATCGATAGCTTAAATGCACATTTTCTTTGCTGCAATATGGACAATATCGATAATTTGACTCTGGATTAAAGGTTGTCCCGCAAATTTTGCAAAATTTTTCTCTAATTAAATGATTTCCACAATAAGGACAGTTATTTGCTCCAGCAATAGATACGTTTCTATGACAATTATCACACCATTTTTTAAGGTTTTTTCTCAAATATCGATTTTCTTCTTTGAGATTTTGCATTTCTTCTCTTTGAGTTCGATCATCCTGAGCCTCGAGTTTATCGAGAGGTCGAAGGACTTTTCTGTCTTCTGATCTTCCAATTTTTCTGCCGATATAATTTCCGATAACAGCTCCAAGCAAGGTTCCACCACCCTTACTTTTATCACCACTCAAAGCCTCTCCAACAACTGCACCCGAAGCTGCGCCAACGGCACCCCCTGTTGCTTCATGTTTACCGCAACCGAAAAAAGTCAAAACAAACAACAAAAAAAAGAAATATTTAAATAAATTTTTAACTCTGAATTCCATAATTTTTTCCCGAAATTATCTCTTTAACATCATTCTCATTTACCCAACCAATTTGTCCATTAAATTTAATTTTAAAAAAATTATCTGTTTTTTTATTAATAAGAACTTCACTACCCTCAAAAAGAAATCCCAACTGCTGAAAATTATTACTTGGTCCGGACCATAAAATAGTTTTTGGCAAAATAACAATTCCATATCTTGAAAGATCATAACTATGCCTTAAAACCAAACTAATTCCAAATAAAAAAACGAACCAAAACAGAGTGATTATAACCACCTTACTCTTTTTTTTGTATAAAATTCTTAAAAAAACAAATAAAATAAACCATAAAATTAAAAACATAATTTGAAAAAATAAAATTGGCGCTGATCTAATCCAGGAAAGAAAATAATTTTTAACTTTAGCTAAAAATCTTGAAACAAAATTATTAAAACCCTTCTTTTTATCCTTTGACAATTTTTCCTGTAGCAAATTTATATTTTCTAAAAGCTCCCCGCGTCCCAAAATTCCCCAATCACTCTCCGCCCTTCTCCAGTAAAGCAATGCCTGACCATATTTGCCAAGCTTATAAAAACAATTTCCCAGGTTATAATTTATCTGAAAATTCTTTTCTGGAATCTGCTGATAAGCCTGCATCGCTTCTTTAAATTTTCCCGACGTATAAAGTTGATTTGCTGTTGAAAATTGTTCATTATTATCAAACCCGTAAACCAAATTCACGCTCATTAAAAAAGTAATTAAAAATATTTTTAATTTAATTTTCATTTTTATCCCAAAGTTTATTTTTTTAATTGTTCAAACCAATATTTAGCCTTACTTAAAAAATTTTGCTCTTGTTTAAAACCTGAATCTTTACCTGCAAAATGGTAGCTCGCGCATTTATTCAAATAATCTAAAAAATCATTAATCATATTTTCCGGCCAACCCGTTTCAAGCAATTTTTGTGAAATAAAATTTTCCGTAATAGTTACATGAGATAAATCATATTTAAATGCCATGTAGTTTATATAAAACTGATAAAGTTGTTCAATCTTTTGTTGTTTTATAATGTTATCTAATTTTTTCTCAAAAGCATTAAGATTTTTTCGTCTTGCAAAACCTGAAAAATATTTTTTCTCTATTTTATTGCAAAATTTAAAAATTGAACCTCTATAAAAAATAATTATTGGCAGCAAAATTAAAACCAAAAATAACCAATAAGGTAAACTAAACTTATTACTTTCATGAGCTAATTCTTCACTTATAAAATTAATATCACTTTTAAAAGTTTCATTCTTTTTTCCATTTAAAATCGATGAGTCACTTTTTATTAAATCATTTTGAACAAAAAGTTCATCCTCATCACCAGGATTAATTTTCAATTCTAATGATTGAGTTTTCAGCGTATTATACGAATGAGATTTGGTATCAAAATATGTAAAATTTTGTTCAGGAATTTTTAATTCACCTGCTTGACCAACCTGTAAAACATATTCAAATATCTTGCTTCCCTTGGTTAAATCAGATTTCAAATCTTGCCGCACATCAAACCTGGATTCGTAATATTTACAGGAAGATGGAACATTTAATTTAGGATAAGTAATTTGCTCTAAATTACCAATTCCTTCTAATTTTAGCTTTACGGTTATAGGCTCATTAATTAAAACTTCTTTTTTATCAACTGTTAATTCAAAACTATCTAAAGCTCCAATACCATCAACAGAACCTGAATACTTTGGTAATGCTTGCACATCAAGTTTTAAAGGATTAGATAAAACTTTTTTTTGCTCAACTTCCTGTCCAAAAAAACCGGTAGGCAAAAAATCATCCCCAAACATTCCTAACCGTTTTCGCTTATAAACAGGAACAACAAATTCAACTACTAATGGCTTTACTTCTTTTAGGCCTTCTTTTAATGGTGTTATTAAATATCTTTTTTCTGAAACATTAAATATTTTTCCGCCAACATTTTCCTGTCGCGTTAAAACTTGTTCAATATCCTTAACAATAAAATCTGACGATTTAAATGGCTCTACGCCCATTTGCAAAATAGCGCCATTTGTATAAATAGAAGCGGTTAACAATGTAGGCTGACCAATAAAAATTTGGGGATCTTTGATATCTAATTTGCAAAAAACTTCATAGTCATGAAAATTAGTATTTATATTTGCAGAACCTTTTCTGTTAGATCTTGAAACAGGCTGGCCAGCCGATCTGGTTTTTACTGTTACATCTAAAATATTTGAATCTATTCTTTTATCATCCTGAACTATAAATGCCGGACCAATTTTAAATTCACCATTTTTTTCAGCTTGAATGCTATAAACAACATTAATATTTTTTTCCACATAACCATTTATTTCTATATCACTTGAATGACCACCAACAACTGAAGCTTTAAAATTATCTAACCCATAAATTTGCAATTCGTCACTCCATTTACCATCAACGATTACTGAAGCAATTAATTGAAATGATTCACCTAAATAAACAATATTCTTTCCATTTTCAATTTCTACACCTTGCAATTCCAAATTTATATTGGTTGCAATAACACTTTTTAATGTAAAAAATAAAATTAATAATAAATTATTTATTTTTTTTACCATGGTTTTTGTCCCTTGCTTAAAGGCCCCCGATTTTCAGTTTTATTTTTCATCAACATTTTTTGCATTTTAGACTCATCCGCCTGTAAATCCTGCAACATCGCAAGCATACCCTTTTCTTTCATGTTATTATTTTGATCAGTTTCCTGAGCTAAACCCATAACATCTTTTTCTTGTCCATCTTCTTGATTTAAATCTGATTCTTGTTCTGACGCTGAAGGCCCTTTTTCTTCTTGCAAGTCTTCTGGATTTTCGTTTTGATTTTCTTTATTTTCTTGGTTTTCATCACCTTTTTCATCGTCAGTTTTTTGATCATCTTTTTCTTGCTCGTCTTGCTTTTGTTCTTCTAAATTTTTTTCTTGTTGCCCATCATCTTTATCTTGATCTGATTGCCTACCTTTTTTGTCACCATTTTCATCTTTCTCACCTTTTTCCTTTTTATAAGCATCTTCTTTTTCGTTATTTTGTTTATCCTGTTTTTCTTGCTTATCATCCTTGTTTTGATTTTGCTTGTCCTGATTTTGTTTTTGTTGTTTTTCTTTTTCAGGTAACTTCTTTTTTATTTTTTCCAACAACTCTTCAGCTAATTTCTTATTTTTTCTTGCCTCTTCATTTTTATCATCTAAAACTAAAACATTTTTATAATTTTCTACTCCATTTTCAATAGTCTTCATAGCCAACTGCAAAATTTCTTCTTGCAAATCCTCTTCTTCCCAATTATCACCCAAAAGAGACAAACTCCCTTTATAAAAACTATTTCCTGCGTTAAAATAAGATTTTTCTTTAAGAATTAAATTTTCATTTGAGTTGTCAGCGGCTCGAATAAAAGAATTTTGAGCATCTTGAAATTGATTTAATTTATAAAAAATAGTTCCTAAATTATAATTTAATTTTGCATCATTAGGATTATCAATTTGATCTTTTTGTAAAATATCCTTTATTGAATAATAATCCTCTTTTTCATATGCTTTTTTTAAACGATAATCTTTAAAAAGATTAGACAAACGAAAAGCATTCAATGGTTGAACACAAAAAATAAAAAACAAAAATATAAATTTATAAAAAATATTATTTAATAAAAACATCATAGCAACCATTCCAAAAGTAACATTACAAATGCTAAACCTAAAAACCATGGATATTGATCCTGATATAAAGACAATTTTTTATCTTCAAAACTCTCTTTTTCAAAACTTTCAATAAGACTTGAAATATAATTTAAATCAGAATCAGAATTAGTAGATTTAATATAATGCCCCTGCAAATAAGAAGAAATCTGTTTTAATTTTTCTTCATTTAATTTTGATAAAGCAACTTTGCCTTTTTCCTCTTCATGACCAATTTGTTTTCCAAATTTATCAAGTTTTGGAATCGGAGCGCCCTGCGTAGAACCAATCCCCCAACTCAAAACTTTTATATTTTCTTTTTTAGCTCTCTGTTTAACAGAATTTAAATTTGTCGAAAAATCTTCACCATCAGTAGCCAACAAAACCAATTTATTTTTTCTGTCTGCTGAATTGGAAAAAATTTCTGTCGCTTTTAACAGCGCCTGATCAATAGATGTTGTTCCCGAAGCAATCGTTTCAACATCAACAGAATTTAAAAAGCTTAAAAACGCTGGATAATCAGAGGTTAGTGGACACTGCAAGAATGCGGAACCCGAAAATAAAATTAACCCAACTCTCTCAAATTTTAATTTATCCAACAAATTTCTAATTTTTAATTTTATAAATTCTAGCCGGTTTGGTTTTAAATCTTTGGCAAGCATACTGCGGGAAACGTCTAAAACAATTAGTAAATCACGTCCCTCCTGAACAATAACGTTTTCTTTTTTCCCCCATTGCGGACGAAGTAATGCCAAAAAAATACATGTCAGGGATGCGATTAACAAAAAAGTTTTTATTTTTTGTCTGGAAGATGAAAAACCCGGAAACAAAATTTTTTGATTAGATTTGTGAACTAATAAATTTACAATATTTTTTACTGTTTTGTAATTTTTTAAAATCAGTAATGCAAATAATAAAAATATAGGAGCATAAATAAAATTATTTAAACTTGCCCAGTGAAGTTCAAAAATATCAACCATTTAAACACCACGCCAAACAAAAAATCTTAAAAATAATTCTAAGCCAAAAAGAAATAACAAAATCCAAAAGAAACTAAAAAAAGCTTCATAATATCTTTGAAAAACATCCGTCTGATATTCTGTTTTTTCCAGAGAATCAATTTTATTATAAATTTCTCGCATCTCTGTTGGATTATTTGCCCTAAAACATGCCCCACCGGTTTGAGCTGCAATCCTTTTCAATAAATCCATATCAATCGCAACCCCTACAGACTGAACTCCAAATAAAGGATGTTTAATAAAACTTCCCTTTTCATTTCCAATTCCAACAGTATAAATTTTAATTTCAAATTGTTTTGCCAATTCCAAAGCATTATCTGGACTAATTTTTTCTTCTGTCGGCTCTCCATCCGTTAATAAAATTATTATTTTACTTTTAGCTTTTGAATCTTTTAACCTGTTTACAGCTGTTGCCAATCCGGTACCTAAACTTGTCCCCTCCGGACTAATAAAACCCAGATTTAATTGCCCGACAATATTTTTTAACATTTGTTTATCCAAAGTCAAAGGACACAACGAAATTGCGTCACGACCAAAAATAACAACCGAAATCGGATCGTCTGTCCTTTTTTCAATAAATCTGATCGCCTCACTTTTTACAACATCAATTCTTGGTCTTCGATCATTAATATCATCAAACAATTGCATACTACCAGAAACATCCAAAACCAAAGCAATATCTATTCCTTCAACATTAATTTTTGATCTACTGTCAACCCATTGTGGCCGCGCAATTAAAAAAATTAAAATTAATAAGGTAAATAACCTTAAAAAATATAAAATCCATCTGTGATAGCTTGCGGCAGCAAAATTATGTTTATGAAAAAAATTACCCAAAGAATATGAATAAATATTTTTTTTGCCAAACTTCCATTTAAAAACCAAACCCAACAAAAAAAGTGGTATAAAAAAATATAAAATATTGGGATAAGCAAACCGCAAAAGCAACATTATTAATCCATAAATTTAGGTTTAAAAAATAAAGAATAATTGCTGTGTTTGATTTTAAAATAAATAATCGAAGAAATTGATAAATACAAAATTATGCCTATGTAATAAGAAAAATACATAACGATAGACCAAAATTCCAACTCTAACGGTCGCATAAAAAGAATAAGTGCGGCAGTTGAGATTGCGCCAAAAATAAAACTTATTGGAAAAAAATAAAAAATAAACTTGCAACCATTTTTAATAGAAAGAAAAACTGAGCTTAAACCATTGGAAAAATCAAAGAAAAAATAGCTACTAAAAACAGCTGTAGCAAAAGTTAAACTCAAAAGAATAAATAAAACAATCGTTAAAAACCAGGAATCATACATAGAATAAGGCAAACTTTGCAAATAGTCTCCGCCTCCCCAAATATAAGTTATTAAATAAAGAGCGCTCAAACCAACAGCATAAATAAAAAAAGGTATAAGTAAAAACCCTCCAATTCTATGAATATATTTTATAAAATATCTAAAATCTTTGCGTTCTACAGAAGCTCTAACAACCATAAATGCAAAAAAAGAAAAAAGCATAAAAAATAAATATCTCAAAATTAATAATGAAACTGATAAAAAACTTTCAAATGGATCCATGGCAAAAAAAGATTCTATAACATAATCAAAGGCAAAAAGAAAAAGGCCAAACCACCAAAAATACTTTAAAATTATTAAAAAAGACCGTTTAAAGGCATTTAATGAAGCAAGAAATAATAAAGACAAATTGTTCCATTTAAAAAATGTTAATGATTCAAGCCATTTATTTAAAACAAACTTTAAAAACATAAAACTCCCCAAATTTAAAAATTTTAAAAATATTGAACAATCATTTTATCAAATAATTCGCAAAAAATTTAAAAAAATTTGAACAAATAAAAAAATATCTCAATTAAAGTTTAAAAATCAACAAAATTAATCATAAAACACTCTCTTTGGCAAATCAACAACCACACAACAATTAGCCATTTCAAAGACAAAAAACAATAAAATTGACATATAGGAAATATATAAAATAAACTAAATATTAATAAATTAAGATTATCTGCATTTGACATTCAGCCAAGATTTTGTCAAAACTGTGCTTTAAACAACGTAAAAAAAGAAGGCCTAAATTGGGGAGGCTTAGAAGGGACATGGCTAAAAAGATTAAAAAAATGAATGATTTAAAGCTATTAATTGTCGAATCTCCTGCAAAAATTAAAACAATATCCAAATTTTTGGGTAGTGATTTTAGAATATTGTCCACACTTGGACATATAAAAGATTTGCCAGCCAGAAAACTTGGCGTTGAAGTTGACAAAAAAAAGAAACTAATTTCGATTGAATATGTTGTAATGCCGGATAAAGGCAAAACAATTGCTGATATCTGCAAACAAGCTTCACATTGTGGCGACATTTATCTGGCCACTGATCCTGATCGTGAAGGAGAAATTATTTCCTGGCATATTAGTCAGGAAATTGAAAAAGTTTTTAAAGACAAAACAAGAATTCATAGAATAACATTCAATGAAATTACTAAACCTGCAATCTTGCAGGCAATTCAGAATCAGTCTGTTATTGATATACATAAAGTTGAAGCTCAGCAGGCAAGACGGGTTTTAGATCGCTGGGTTGGTTATGAAGTTTCTCCAGTTTTATGGAAAAAAATCAAAAAAGGGTTATCTGCGGGTCGTGTTCAATCTGTAGCCTTACTATTAATATGCCAACGCGAAGAAGAGATTGTAAATTTCAAACAAGAAGAATATTGGTCTGTTCATGCTGATTTCAAACATAAAAAAGAAAACTTTCCGGCTGAACTTTTTAAAATTAATAATAAAAATGTTGAATTAAAAAACAAAGCCGAAACAGATAAAATATTAGACCAAATAAAAAAAGAATCTAATTATTCTGTTTCAAAAATTACAGAAAAGAAACGATTAAAAAAATCTGCTCCACCATTCATGACAAGTACATTGCAACAAGATTCATATAATAAATTACATTTATCTGTTGACCGAACCATGTCAATTGCGCAAAAACTTTATGAAGGACTTCCTTTACAGGATCCAAGCAAACCTGAAGCATTAATAACATACATGCGAACAGATTCTTTACGTATTTCTGATACAGCTTTAAAAGATACCCGTGAATTTATTTCTAAAAAATATGGTAAAGATTACTTGCCAAAAACAATAAGCGTTTACAGCAAAAAAGGGGCTCAGGATGCTCACGAAGCAATCCGGCCAATTAATGTAAATGTTACACCGGAAATTGCGCAAAAATATTTAAAACCGGATGAAGCCAAACTTTATTCATTAATTTGGAAAAGATTTGTTGCTTGCCAAATGACTGATGCAGAGTATTTTCAACGACAGGTTTTGGTTACAGGTGGAAAATTTACATTTAAAGCAACAGGTTCAACTTTAATGTTTGACGGTTTTTTTAAAAGTTTATTCTATTGAAGAAGAAGACGAAGATGAAAAATCTGTAAAAATTCCAAAAGATATAAAAGAAAAAGATGATGTTAACCTACAAAAGGTTGAAGGAAAACAACATTTCACTCAACCTCCTGCGCGATATACTGAAGCAACATTGGTCAAAGAACTTGAAAAGCAAGGAGTGGGAAGACCAAGTACCTATGCCGCAATTTTAACAACTATTCAAAAACGGGAATATGCAACAAAAGAAAATAAAAAATTTCAGCCAACCGAACTTGGTAAAACCGTAGATAAAATGCTTCGCGAAAATCTGCCTGACATCATTAATGTAAAATTCACAGCACAAATGGAAGAAGATCTTGATAAAATCGCAAGCAACGAGCTCGAAAGAAATAATGTCTTATTTGAATTTTATGACAAATTTCAAAAAGATCTTGAAAAATTTAAAGGCCAGGAAACAAAAAAAGAAGTTTTGGATATTAAATGTCCACAATGCGGCAAACCATTAGTAATAAGATTTGGAAAATCTGGGAGCTTTGTTGGATGTACCGGTTTTCCGGAATGTGATTTTACTTCAAACTTTAAAAAAGATGAAAAAGGTAATGTTATTTTATTACAACAGGAAAAAACTGAAATAAGCGAAATTCCCTGCCCTCAGTGCGGAAAATCCTTAATTAAAAAAATGGGAAAATTTGGATCCTTTCTCGCATGCCCTGGTTATCCTGAATGTAAATACATTCATCAGGAAGCTTTAAAAATGCCATGTCCTGAATGTGGAGGCAAAATCGTTAAAAGAAAATGGCGTGGTGGAAATTTCTGGGGATGTTCTAATTATCCAAAATGCAAATTCGCAATATTTGGAGAGGTGGAAGAAAAACCTTGTCCAAAATGCAAATCACCTTACCTTTTAGTCAAAAAAGAAAAAGACGGCAAAACAATTTTGACATGTCCCAATAAAGAGTGTGATTACAAAGAAGAAACATAAAAAAACTCAAAAAATATTTGCCTTAAATAAAAAATTTTATTAAGATTTCCAGACCTGTTATAAAAATCTTAAAATCAATAGAATAATAATAAAACCACCCATGATAAAATTAAAATTCTTAGCATTAATATTATTTACTTTTTTATTTTCATTATCTTTAAAAAGCAATCTTACGATATGCGAACAATGCAGAAAATTAACTCAAGAAGACATCAAAAAATTATTAGATGAAGAACAGAATTACTCTTATGTGGATAAAAAAAATGACTTATTATTAACACATCTTAAAACTTGTCCCTTTTGTAACTTCAAACACTTCCCACCATTTTATATTAGTTTTTTATGTCATCCGGCAATAAAATATACAGTTATAACAACCATCTTCATGATGATTTTCATTAAATTTCTTCCAGCACCAACAAAGCCTCCACAAATTGAGGAATTAATAACTCATTTTTTAAATAACCTTGATTTACAAAACAATAGTTTTACTGAAATAATTGAAGATCTAATCAAATATGTAACATCTCTACATGCAGCATATGGAATTTATATTTCAGAATCAGAAACATTTGCATACTGTCAAAAATTATTAACTCAATACTTTCAAATCAACTATTTTTTCTAAAACATTTTCAAAATTATTGTTAACAAAATCCACAACGATTCACTCGCAAAAACTCCTGACCAAAAAGATGTTTCTGTTTGTGTTTTTTTGGAAAAGTAAGAAATCACAGCGCCAATTGCCAAACCGATTGTAATTGTGTTTGGCATTAAAAGTCCACCAAAAACCATTGTTGGATTAAATTTTAATTTTTTCAAAATCCATCCATAAATAAAACCCAATCCAACCACATAAAAATCAAAATTAAGAGACTGAATTAACAATGCTCTTGATTTTGCCCGTTGCGCGAAAAGTTCCGCGGAACCAAGTTGCAAATTAGTAAATAAAATCCAAAAGAAAAAACCGATGCTTAAAGATGTAACAATTAATCCCAACCACTGATATTTGTAAATTCGGTTAAAATTAATTTTGCAAAGATGCCCAACTTTATAATCAAAAAGTAAATCTGTGGCAGCTGCAGCACAAATATTATAAAACACACAAATAAAAGTTATCTGAAAATAATTAAGCTTAAAAAGAATCATCATCGGAATCATAATAAATGTCGCGAATCGGCCAAAAGGAACAAGCCCAACCTTACCACCCAATAAACTTATTTGATAAGTAAATAATAAAGTTAATCCTAAAAATAAAATTTGCGCTAACGGCATGAAGCCTAAAACATAAAGGAAAATAAAGCTTAAAGAAAAAAGAACAATTGGTTCTTTATATTTTATTATAAAATTTTTACTTGAAAAATTTCCCTTATTTGAATGCAATTTATCAAGTTTTAAAAATTTAAATATTTTGTTTATCTGATCTTTAATTGAAAATAAAAAACCGGCAGAAATTCCTTCTTTAATTTTTTTAAACAAAATAACCGGATATTTTAAATTACCTAAAACAAATTCAGCTACAACCAGGCCACTGCAAAAAGCCATTAAAAATGTCTCTTTATTTATCATTGAAAAAAGAGGAATTGAATTAAGGGGGTAAACAATAATGTATCGCGAAAGCATTCCAACAAATAAGGGGGAAACAATTTTAATGCCCACAATAAAACCAACAGCCCAAACGGTTGGCCAAATTGCTATCACAATTTCTTTACCCGCAAAACCCTGAAAAAAATAAATTGCCTGAGGAATAAAACCTTTAAATTTTAAAAAACCGTCTCTTAAAAAACAAATTCCCAAAGTGGATAAAAAACCGGCCAACATGCTCTTGGCTTGTTTGTATTGCGATTGAGAAGAAATTGTTTCATAAATTAAATCACCTACAGGAAAGGAAAGTTTTTCCTGATTAATCAATTTATCAGCCCAAACCCTTGCCAACCAGAGGCCAAGTCCCCCTGCAATTAAGCAACTAATTGCGATAAATCCACAAAAATAGAATGGATTTTTAATCCAGTTATTGAAAGATACAGGATCCAAAAAAAACAAGGTTGGTAAGGTAAAACCAATTCCAACAGCAATCAATCCACCAACAGACCCAGCAGTTTGCATCAAAGCAATATCCTGATTTATTTTTCCCTGACTTTCGTGAATTTTGCGAAACCTTAAAATTAACCCACCAATTAAAACCAAAACTGGAGCAATCCAGGGACCCACCATTGTCGACATAGCGATATAAGATAAAACGGCTGATGAAAAAAGAGAAAATAAAATACTTGGAATTATTAAAAAAAGATCCATAATCTCCTCAAAAAACATACATTTTTCGCAAAAATTAACTTTAAGGCCATAAATATAACTTTAAGAAATTGGTTTCGCAAGCGCTCCTAAAAACCAATAAAAACCCCATTTTTATTCCTCAAAAATAAAATAACTCTTCTTAAAATAAATTAAATAAACCTTTATTATTGCATATTTCAGTTCAAATTATTTACAATTAGTAATGAATAGGTGTGGATAAAAAGGAGTAAGCAAATGGATATTAATAAAAAAAACTCACATTTATATCTAATTGGAATATTATGCGCAAGTATAATAAGTTTGGGTTTTTTATATTTTATTTTCTTTGTTCCTCCAAAAATTAAAGGCTCAATTCTTGAATTTTCTATTTTTGAAATTTATCCCCCACCAGAAGTTTTTAGGGGTTTTAACTATCCCAAATTACTTTCATTAATGGAAGATTGCAGAAAAATAGCCCTGGACTGGGGGCATGATTTTTACGAATTTACAAGCAACAAAGAAAATAAAATAAAAATTGATAAATTAATTGATCAATTCAAAGAAGAAAATTTTTTATTTAACAAATATTACAGAAATATCAGATTTAACCGCAGATATGATATTCCGGAACAACAACGCAAGGCCTTACTTTATTACTCTTATTCAATTGAAAACAGCATTAAAGAATTACAAGAACTTTCCAGAAAATTTGATAACTAATATTAATTAAAAATATTTTTTAAAAATTTATTAACTTTTTTTCTATATAAATCCAAATAAACATTGTGCAATCTTGCGTGTTGGCATTCAGGACCAACCCATAATCTACTTTTTTCATGAGTTGTGACAGCAAACATTTCCACACTATTTTTACTTGGAACAATATTATCATTTGAAGAGTGTATAAAGAAAATTGGTTTATTGATTTTTTTAACACTTTCAATTGGCAACATTTTATCAAAATTTATTTTTGAAACAAAATAAAAAACCCATTTGGTAACATAAAAAAACGGAAATCTTGGCAATCCTTTTGATCTGACATGAAAAGACTCATAAACTATTTCTCTTAAAGATTTAAAGGATGAATCAATAATCAAAGCATCACAAATATTTGGATTAATTTCAGTAGCTTTTAAAGATGCCGCCCCTCCCATTGAAGCTCCAAAAATAATTAATGGTAATTCACCATCATTTTTAGTTTTATTTTTCAAAAAAATTGAGGCATTTATAACATCATTGGATTCTTTAAATCCTATTGTTATCAGATCCCCCTCACTCTGACCATGCGCGCGAAAATCAAACATTAAGATGTTATAATCAGGAAACATTTCCAAAAATAAATAGAAAAATTCTTTAATGCTGTGAATACCATGACAAAGTAAAAGATTTCCTTTTGGATTTGGTCGTTTGAAAAAAAAACCTTTTAAAATTTGACCTTCATCATTTTTAAATTCTACTTCCCGCAAATCCGGCCGGGCTAAAATTTTAGGCTTAATTTCTTTTAATAATCCCGCGCGATGCCCACCTGATCGGGTATGTTCATTTGGAACAACAAGTCTTTTCATTGCCAGATAAGAAATAATTACAACGATAACAATCAAAATTAAAGAAACAATTAAAAAAGAAAGAATAAAAAAATTTAAATCTTGCAATAACTGAAAATATACTGACATTTTTTCTTATCTCAAAAACCCAGATTTTTTCCGGCTAAAAAATGCCAGTGCAGATGAAAAACAATCTGGCCAGCTTCTTTACCATTATTTGAAACTAAATTAAAAGATGGAGCTCCATCAAGTTTTGATGCTAATTTTTTAGCAACCTTGATCATTTTCCAAATCAAATCTGAATGTTTTTCTTCCAGATCATTTATATTTTTTATATGTTCCTTTGGAATAATTAAATAATGAATTGGAGCCTTTGGATTAATATCCTTGATAACCAAAATGTCATCATCTTCAAAAACAACATCACTTGGAATTTGTTTATTGATAATTTTGCAAAAAATACAATTAGAATCTTGCATCACCCATCCCACAATAAAAAAGTTGTTGCTCCAGCCCTACTTCGTTTTTTCCTCTGAAGGTTAAACTGAAGGTTTCAAGCTATGAAGGGCATTCTTCGCCTAAATAATCATTCCATTTAAAAACTGGCCGTGCCACCCGTAGCCCATACACCTTTTGCAAATCTTCGAAAGTAAGGGCAAAGGGTGGTGCCGAAGGTCGGACTCGAACCGACACAGTGTTACCACCACGGGATTTTGAGTCCCGCGCGTCTACCAGTTTCGCCACTTCGGCCTTAAATTTCAATTAAATAAAGCATGTTTATATGCTAACAAAACGGATAATATCGTCAAGGTAATGGCTTAAAATAAATTTGCCATGTCAAAAATTGGCAAATAAACAGATAGCATAAGCAAAGCTATCAGGATACCCACAAAAATCATTAAAACTGGTTGAAAAAATGTTGTTAAAACATACAACTTTGAATCTAGTTCTTTTTTAAAAAAATCCACTTGCCGTTGCAACATTAAATCAAGATTCCCCGTTCTTTCTCCAACAGAAGCCGCAACAATTAAACTTTGTGGAAAAAAATTTTCACCTGCGATTTTTAAACTTTGCGTAAAAGAAGTTCCCTGGTTAACTAAATTAGTTAATTGCAAAATCTTTTGCCTGAAAACAAAATTTTTTACTGAATAAAGTGAATTTTTAAGCGATTCACTCAACGTAATTCCTGAATTTAAACAAATTGATAAAACAGATAAAAAACAAATTAAATCAAAATTTAAAATAAGATCCTTTATAAAAAATATTTTTAACAAAAATTTATCTTTTAAATTTCTAATTGATTCAAATTTGAATAAGAAATAAATAAAAAAACAACAAAACAAACTTCCCAAAAACCACCATTTAAAATCATCGGAACGTAAAAAATTACTTATTTTCAAAATTAATTGAGTAGAAACAGGCAATTGTTTATCCATCGAAAAATAAAGTGACGAAAATTGAGGAACAACAAAAATAAATATTCCTGAAATTATCAACAATGCAAATGAAATAGTTATAGTTGGCAACAATGCCGCCTGTTTTAATTTTTTGGTTAACTCATATCGTGTTGTTAAAAAAATACAAAGTTGTTTTAAAACAAAATCCAATTTTCCTATCCTTTCACCAACTCTTACCATCCAGACCATAAAAGGTGAAAAAATATCTTGTCGTTTTTGCAATGTATCTGAAAAGGATAAGCCCTCATCAACAGAACTCTCTATTTGTAAAACAACATTTTTAAACGCTTTGTTTTTTATCTGATTTTTAATCAAAGAAATTGATGTTAATAAATCAATTCCACTTTCAATTAAAGTTGACAGATTTTGAAAAAAATTAATTAGCTCAATTTGAGAAAATCGGACTAAGAAATTTAAACCTTTTTGAATTTTAAAATTAAAACTTTTTTTACTTTTTAATAAAGCAATCCCCTTTTCAAATAATTTACTTTTCAAATCACTTGCAGATTCAGCATCTAATTTACCATTACAACTGTTTCCATATTTATCTAAACCCTGCCAGGAATATTTTTGCATATTTCTTCCTTCAATTAATTTTCAATTGCTTTTCAACCCCTAATTTAAGCAATATCTCATCGTAAGATAAATTAGTATCAATTTTGATTTTTTTATTCCTGTCTTTCGCTCCCAGCACAATTTCAATATTACTTTTTGGTAAACTCAGTTTTTTGGAAATTAATTTAATCAATTCATCATTCGCCTTACCTTTTTCAGGTGGATTTTTTAAATAACATTTCAATTTTTCCGATTTATCCAAGAAAAAGAATTGCCTGCCTGAAGCCGGAATTACCTTGACATCAATAATAAAAGACATAAAAACTCCACATTTTTTTTAATTTTTATAGTTTATTATCAAAAAATAACACTAAAACGAGACAAGTTATTTAATATTTTTTATACTATGTTTTTCATGATAAATTTACTATAAAATTCAATTTTCATTGATATTATTGATATATATGCGCCTCCCTCGATTTACTCGGGACCGGCGCCGCTTCCGCCTACGCATAAAGCTACGGCGGGCATGCAATTGAAATATTTAACATTTATATGCGCCCATAGCTTCCTGCTTCGCACTACCGAAGGACAAATTTTTGGTATCGCTTCGCAGGACAGGCAATTGGGATAATGACCCTACTTAATAAAATGTTGAAATTATTTAATTTTTCCCGCGCCCATAGCTTCCTCCTGCGTACCGCCAAATGGCGGCACTACGGCGGACAGGCAATTGGATAAAATAATTTTCGCGCCCATAGCTCAATTGGATAGAGCGTCAGACTACGGATCTGAAGGTTAGAGGTTCAACTCCTCTTGGGCGCACCACCCTTCGTACCGCGAATAGCGGCACTACGGGTGGCAGGCCACCCAATATTATTTAAAATTGAGAAACAACTGGCTTTATTTTTAGTTCTTTCAAATTTTTATAAATTAACAATACTTCGATAATACAAAGTCGGGCCTGCCCCGACGAAGCTTTAGCGAAGTCGGGAGAGGTGGCTGAGTGGTCGAAAGCGCTTGCCTGCTAAGTAAGTATCTGGGGAAACCCGGATCGAGGGTTCGAATCCCTCCCTCTCCGCCAGTCTTCGCTTGCTACGCAAGCTTCGTCTGGCGCGGCCATTTTTTTTAAATGATTTTTTACAAAAATTATTTGATATTTTTGTTCTTTTAAATTTTTATAAGTTTATTCCTTTGCCAAAGCGAAGTTGGGGCCTGCCCACCGTAGCCTTGGCGAAGGTGGGAGAGGTGGCAGAGCGGTTGAATGCGGCGGTCTTGAAAACCGTTATCCCCTTTGCGGGGGATCGGGGGTTCGAATCCCTCCCTCTCCGCCAGTCTTCGCTTGCTACGCAAGCTTCGTCTGGCTTCGCCAGTAAAATTAACATAAAAAATAGGGTGATGGTTACAATCATCACCCTATTTTTTATAACGATTCTTTTTTAAAAACTAAAACCAACCTTTGCCCAAATCGACCAATATTCTAGTTCATTATTTTTTGGAGCAAATTCATACGAACCACCAAGACCAAGAAGAACTGGAACTTTTTTTGCGTCTCTAAAAATATATCCGATTCCTGCATAAATTTTATGCGTCAAATATGAAGGCGTTGAAGCAGCATCTGTATCAAGTCTATCTTGATTTATTTTTGCGTTATTAAAACCTTTAGCCTCATACCAATTATCTTTTTCATTCACATCTAAAGGTCCAACAGAAAAATCTTTAAAATCCGCAATGATTCCATAAACATCATTCTGCCAATTTTTAACACTAATCGATTCTGCTGATTTCCAAAAAAGATTATACCCTAAATCACAAGTTAGATTTCCATTATTGTACGTAAACATACCAATAGCATCTAATTGATTTTTGGGGTCAACTTTTACATCTTGGGTTAAAATATTTGCTGCTGGTGTTGCAAAAGAATCTCCATTTTTTCCGATACAATAATATTGACCGTAATCAAAATCTTTTATACCCAAAGTTCTTTTTTCTGTTCCGTTAAAAAGATAGCGATAATTTGCAACTATACTTAATTTGATATTTTGATCTTTATTATCATCCCATAATGTAAAACTGGAATCCAAACCCAAACCCAAAGCCCAATGATGACCATTTCCGCAAATCGGTTCAAATAAAAATTCACCTTTAGGTTTATTTCCTGTTGGCAAAGTAAGACCAATATTCACTTTAAAATATTTATTAATTTCATCTAATAAACGATACCCTAAAATTAAATCAATATCTGCAATTCTTGTTTTGCTATGATCTCCATAAATTTTTGCCTGAGTTAAAGCAGTTTGTGAATTTAAAGCTCCTGATTCCTTTTCATATATTCCTGAAAAATAACTTGTTATTACCCCAGCTTTATATTTTGAATTCGGATCTACATTTTCCTGAAACGTTTTTAAATTTATACTATTTTTAACATGAACAATTGGCATATTAACTTTAAAATAGAGTCCCTTAAAAATTTTTTCTAAATCATGATAAGAATTTAAAAACAAACCTAAATTTTCCCGCTCTGGATTCAATTCAATAGAAGCATAATAATCTGCAATCCCAGCATCTGAATCGTGAATTATATATAAAAGATTTAATTGATTCATATCAGGATCTTGTTCTTTAAATGTTATTAATTTACTATTATGAATCCCAAAATATGCGCCCAAATCATTTTTATTTGTTGATTCTGAATAAAAAGGAACAAACTGAAAGCTTGCTAAAAATGGATTTTCTATCTTGTCTTTTATTGGTTCATACTTTTCATAATCATTTTTAAGCTGTAATAATTCATAAAACGTTGTACTTTCCAAAGCCAAATTTACGCCCGCAGATCTAGGCAAAAGATATGTCTTATTCGTATATGATTCCAAATTATTTGTTAAAAACAAGATCGCTAATGTTAAAATAATTAATTTTAATGATTTCATTTTTGGAGCCTTTTTTCTTCAACAAATCTTATCACTGCTTCAATGTCATCTTTAGTATTAACCTTTTCAAGTAAATTTTCCCATATTTTTTTGTCGAGTCCAGAAGCATTCAAATAACTTTTTAATCTGGCTTTGGCTATTGTAAAATTTCCTCTACTAATTTGTACTTCTATATGTTTTTTTTGGGCATTTAAAGTTTCTTGTTGTGTTTCAGTTTTCTTTTCCGCGATATTTTCAATATCATTTTCCATCAAAACTATTTTTTCACCTGAAAGAGTTATCGTCCTTTTTTTCTCTTCTATTTGCAATTTATTTTCGTCCGCTTTTTCCTCTTCTTCGCGCTTTAATTTTTCTTCTTCTTTTTTCCGTCTCTCTTCTTCTTCACGTTTCAGCCTCTCTTTTTCTTCACGTTTTTGCCTCTCTTCTTCCTCACGCTTTTTACGTTCTTCTTCTTCTTTTTGCTTTATTTCTGCTTCTGCTTCCTCACGTTTTTTACGTTCTTCTTCTTCTTCTTTTCTTAGTCTCTCTTCTTCTTCACGTTTCAGCCTCTCTTTTTCCTCTTTTCTTAACCTCTCTTCTTCTTCACGTTCCAATCTTTCTTCTTCCTCTTTTCTTTTTCTCTCTTCCTCTTCTTCAAGTTGTCTTTCTTCTTCTTCACGTTTTAATCTTTCTTTTTCCTCACGCTTTCTTTTCACTTCTTCTTTACGTTCTTCTATTTTTGCTTTTAATTTACCAATTACATCTCCTTTTATCTCACATCTTTTTTGCAATTTTATTAATCCATTTAAAACGCCTTCTTGTTCTTTTAAATCTTTTTGATTCAAAAGAGCATCAAAAGGATTATCACTAAGATCTAAATGTTTAAGATGATCAAGACGGTCTGTTGATATTATATTTTTAGGAATATCTTTTAAACCAACATTCTTAAGATTCAATGTTTTAAGGAGATCACAAAAAAATACTAGACTGTTTACAACTTCTTCTATTTTTTGAATTTTATTATTAGATAGGTCTAAAAACGTAATATACGTACTATTAGCTCTGCTTCTGTCACTAATAGGATCATAAATTAAATTTGCAATAGCGAACTGATCAACCGAAACATCCGTTAAGTTAGCATTATTAAGGTTCAAATATTCAAGGGATGGACTGTTTTTAACAATATAATCAAGGGGACATTTTCCATAATCTCCTCTAACAGTTATGTTTTCTATTTTATTATAAGAAAGATCCAAATATTTAAGATCTTCAAAACGATAAAGGATACTATGCGGAATTTTTTTTAACCCGACATCTCTAAGCCAAAGCCCAACAAACTTATTTTTAACTACTTTCTCTAATACATCGTATATATTTGAGATTTTGTTCTTGGAAAGACTCAAAAAATTAAGATTTTCTAGTCTAATATTCTCTGGCATTTTTGTTAATCCAATATTGTCGAGAAAAAGCTGCTCAAAATTTGGATTATTTTCTATAATTTTTTCTATTTTTTCATTTATATCTTTATATTTTTTTAGATTTTGGTTATCGATAAGACTCAATATTTTAAGTTTTCTAAGCTCAGTCAAACTCTCCGGAATAGTTGTTAATCCAACATTCTGGAGGCTAAGCCATTCTAAATTTTGATTATTTTTTACAATTTTTTCTATCGCTTCATCTTCTATATTTGGATTATCACTAAGATTTAAACCTTTAAGAATGTCTTTATCAATTAACGCTAACTCATCAATATCTTCCAATTGATTATCAGAAAGATCTAGAATGTTTATACAACCCTTGTTAATTAAACCAACAAGCTCTTTAAATACCCATTCTTTAAATTTTTTTCTAACTTTTGTTTTTAATAAACTACTCAAATCAATAGAGTTTTCGTTTTTTTCTTTATTTTTTTTTATTTGTTTTTCTAACCATTCTTTTATTTTGGCCCTATTTCTCGTTTCCCATTCATATTTTTTTTGTTCTTGTTTTTCCTCTTCGGTTTTTTCCCTCCACAACCAACCCATACTATAAACAGAGGTATTAAAAACACAAAACAAACACATTGATAAAATTAAAAATTTTAAGGACTTAAATTGAAACCAATTCATATTCTCTCTCCTTGTTAAAATCTCAAAAAACAAAATTACTTGTTTCTATTAAACTCATTTTGCTAATTTAAAATTTGTTAAAAAATTTATATCAAATTAATACACAAAAAATAAAGAATTCTAAAAAAGGAGCGAAAATGAAAAATATCTTTGAAAAAATTTTATTAATTTTTGTAGCGCTTACTTGCATAAACATGGGAACAGGGGAACGGGTTAGCACCACACTTGATCCGGTATACACAAAACTTGAAGATGGCGCGGGAAGTTTTAAAGGAACTATTTTTAATAAAGTTGATGGTAAATTAATTCAAACAAATGTGATTGACATTTCTTTTTCCGGAAAAACATCAATCGGTGGAATTAAAAGTGAAAATGATGATTCATATACAACGCTGGATTTTGCAAAAATCACCAAATTGATAATTGAAGATCCAGAATATGAAAGTAAAAGATACGGACGTAAAGATTTTATTCTTGCATCGCTTGTAGACAATGAAGGTAAAAAACACTCTGATTTTTTAATCCCCAAAAATGTAATCGTTTGCGGATTAACCGAAGAAGGCAGACTGGAAAAAGCCTGGTTTTTAAGATACATGCAAAAAATAGAAATCCTCAGAAAACCGGTTATGCAAAAAACAAAAGATGAAGTTGTTGAAGAAAAAAGTATCTTGACAAGAATTTCTGAATACGTAGGTGGATAAAATTAAATTAATTATTTCTCATTAAAAAACTGCGTCCTGATATTGGAAAATATATTTGCAATTTGAGCAATTTTTAGCATCTTGTGGAATTTTATCAGATTGCAGGCATTGATAAATTTCCATTATTTTATCTTCTATCCAAGAATCACCCCCTTCGTATGAAAGCAATGAAATATCAAATTCCAATATTCCGTCAAAACGATCTCTGTCTTTTTTTCCATTGCAATAAACAAAATATGCAATATCAGAAACATTAAATCCATTTTGTCTAAACAACCATTGATAAATTTCAACTTGCCTTTTGTAACTGATTTGCCAATCCGCATCAAGAGAAACTTTTCCTTTTTTTGACGTTGCTTTGTAATCTGCGATGATTAATTGACCTTCAGAAGTAATCCATACATCATCAATTCCACCACAAATTTTCAAGTTTGTATCAGGAACTTCATACTCAATTCCGTGGTGCAAGGCATCTCTCCATGTATTTAAATTTTTATGTTTAAATGGAATTACATCATTTAATCCATTTTCGATAAAAAGTGGATGTGGCTCACCCTTTTCTCGATAAATATCAAATTCTTTTTTCAATAATTCATCAACAGCATTATTTAAATTAAAAGGAAAACCTGGAGGGCATTTAATTCCCAATTTCAAGTCAAGATAAAAACATCTTGGACATCTTAAATATTGTTCTATTCGACTTCGGCTAAGACGAAAAGGAATTTCTGAGTTTGGATCATAAATATTTTTTCTAGATTTTTTTGTTGCTGTTGGACCAGATGCAAGGTTAGCCTTTCTTTTTCCGCAATACAAGTCATTGGAGTAAAAACAAGAAGTAAATAAAATTAGATAAAGAATTTTTTTCATAAAACTACCCTAAAAAATAAAAATCAAAAAGCTACCAATTAAAGCAAAAAAAATTGTAACATAAAAAAATAAAAAAGGAGAAAAAATGTCGGTCATTAAATTAAATAATCACAAAATAGAATTGAGAAACGAAGAAAAAATTTTCTTCCCAAAAAATAAAATAACAAAAGGGGATCTGATAAAATACTACAAAGAAATTTCGCCGGTCATGCTGCCTTACCTCAAAGACCGGGCTATTTCTATGCAACGATTTCCCAGTGGAATTAAGGGCATATCTTTTTATGAAAAGGATGCGCCAGGTTATTTTCCAAAATGGATTAAAACTGTAAATGTTAAACGAAAAACTAATGGAAGTTATAATTGTGTTGTTTGTCAAAACGCAGCTACTCTTGTTTACATTGCAAATCAGGGATGCATTACTCCCCATATCTGGTTAAGCACAATAAAAAAATTAAACTATCCAGATAAAATTATTTTTGATCTTGATTTAGAAAAGGCGACTCCAACAAATTTTAAACTCGCCTGTCAAACTGCAAAAGCTTTAAAAGAAATTATAGAATCTATTGGATTATCTGCTTATGTTATGACAACTGGCTCAAAGGGATTGCATGTTTGTATTCCAATTAAAATAGAATATACATTTGATAAAATTCGCGCATTTGCAAAACAAATCGCTTTAAAAGCAATAGAAAAAAATCCGGATAAACTAACACTTGAATCAAGAAAAGAAAAACGCAAAAACAAATTATTAATTGATATTATGCGAAATGGTTTTGGCGCGACTTCGGTTACTCCATATGCGATTCGGCCAATTGAAGGCGCGCCTGTAGCAACACCACTTGAATGGAAAGAGCTTGATAAGAAAAATTTATCTTCTCAAACATACACAATTAAAAATATTTTTAATCGATTAAGCAAAACTGGCGATGCATGGAAATTGTTGCCAAAAAATAGGAAATCTTTAAATTTAGCTTTAAAAAAAATACAAGGATAAAATGCTTGTCATTAGAAAAAATATTTTTATTTTATTTTTAATCTTTAATTTTTCATTTCTTTCTATTTTTTCCCAACACAATCAAACATCAATCCACAAACAAATTGAAAACATTAGTAAATCCATAGAGGGTGAGATTGGAGTCGCAGCATTGCACATTGAGAAAAATAAATTAATTGAGTTTAACGGAAATATAACATTTCCAATGTCAAGCACATATAAATTACCGATAGCCACTTATTGTCTCCATTTAATTGATAATGGAAAACTGAATTTAGAAACAACAAAAGTTGTATCAATAAATGATATGCGCCGTTTTTGTTTTATAAAGCCCAAACAAGAACTTACCATTCGCCAACAAATTCAACTAATGTTAGAAAAAAGTGATAATGCAACTTCAGACATTATTTTTAAAATGGTAGGAAGCGGTAAACCCATAACTCAATGGTTAAGAAAAAACAACATTAAACAAATGCGAATTGATAGGTCAACATTAAAAATGATTGCCGATTATTCTGGTGTAACAAATCTCGGAAACGAAGAAGAATGTACTGTAGAAAAAGATTGGAAATTGTTAAAAAATGTAACCCCAAAAAATAAAAAACTTGCTTTACAACATTTTTATTGTGATCAACAAGATACTACAACACCAATAGAAATGACTAATTTACTAAGAAAGCTTCATAAGGGTGAACTTATAAGGCCTGCCTCAAAAGATTTTTTATTAAAAAGCATGTTAAGATGCAAATGGAAAAAACAACGTATCACAAAATTATTACCACCCAAAACTATTCTTTGGCATAAAACTGGAAGTATGGATAAAATAATTTCAGATGTTGGTATTTTAAAATTACCAAATAATAATGAACATCTTGCTTATGCTATTTATACAAATAAAAGTTCAATGTCTGTAATTAAACAAGATACTGCAATATCAAATATTTCAAAATTATTATTTGATTATTTTTCTAAGAAATAAATTATTTCTTCTCTTGAAAAAACAGACTATTAATTGATATATAACTGATGTTACGCATATTTTGTTTTAAAGTTTTATATTTACACCACTCGTCCTGCCTGCCTGCCGAAGCCTTGGCGAAGGTTGGAGCGTAGTCGAAGGATTACGAGCGGCAAACTAAATGAAATAAAATTATTGTTTATGTATAGAATGTATGCAATGAAAATTTACAATTCAATAAATATTTATTCACGAATTTGTCGCTCGTAATCCTTCGACTGCGCTCAGCGATTGTGTTAAATTGCAACAAAATTTTATGCAATTCTAGGATTCCAGGTTGTTTTATTTTTTAACATTGCATTTAATGTGACAATTATTTTTCTCATAACCGCGACAAGTGCAACCTTAGGACATTTCCCACG
>JBDRFY010000014.1:0-4096 GCA_043818275.1 bacterium
TATTTTTCTACAACCTTTAATATAAATTCAGGTTTTAATTTAGATGATAATTTTACAATAACTTTATGTTCACCGATTTTTTTAATTGCTTTTGGAAAATCAATTTGTTTTTTATTAACAGAAATCTCTTTTTCTTTCAAAAGTTCAACAATTTCATCAGCACTAACTGATCCATAAAGTTTTCCGTCATCATGAATTTTTTCTTTAATTGTTAAATGCAAATTTTTAATTTTTTCTGCAAGCATAGAAATTTTGTTACTTAACGCTTTTTTATCAATTTCTATTTTTTTAACCTGGGATTTAAAAAAATCTTCATTTGAACTACCTATACGTGTAGCCAGTTTTCTTGGAATCAAAAAATTAATCGCATAACCATCCGAAACTTTTACTACTTGTCCCGACATCCCAACATTTTCAACATCTTTAAGCAGATATACCTGCATCATTATCCTTTCAATTTTAGCTTAATATATCTATTAATTCACACTTTTCATGAGTTATATATAGAACGGGTGTTTTATTAATGAGTGTATTTAGGTATACCAGATTTTGTATATTTTTTCTAAAATATTTTACAAACCAGCTATCATTGACAAACAAAAAGATTATTGCGGATTTGCCTGCAAATTTACTACTATAAGAATTTTTAAAATTAAAGAAAAATTCAGAACATATCTGTGGAACTATACACCAATTGTCATCAGGTGAAAATGCATAATCTCCAGAAAATCGGGTTGAGCAATATAAATTGTTTTTTCCGGTTAAAAATAAATTATTTGCCCACGAAAATTGCTTAAAAATTTTGTTTAAATTCTCAGTGAAGGGCATTAAGTGAGTTTTGTCATAGAAATTTATTATCAGACCCCTATTTAAAATAACCACACTTTGGTATGTTTTTTTACCTCTTTTGTGTTGTGTCCCCAATAAAAATTGTGCGTTTTCCGGTAAAACATTCGACCAAAAATCTATTTGGTCGTTATTTTTATTTATTGGAAAAGGGAAAGTTGATTCCGGGGCAACCACAATTAAGTTTTTGTAATCATTTTGATATTTAAACAAATTTAATTCAGACAGATTATGATAAATTTTCTGGGCATAACTATGTGGATTAGATTCATCCTTTCCTTCAACAACCGGTGGCTTTAAATAAAAAACTTTTGTTTGTTGTTGATTATCTAAATCAAACTTATTTATTTGCGCGTGACCCCAAAAATTTGAAAAAAAATGAAAAATCAAAACAAAAAACTTATATCTGACCAAAGGAATTAATGGATTGATAAACGGATATCCTTCTACCCTGCCTAAAATAATTAATGAATATTTAATTAAAAAACTAAAATATAAAAAAACACCTGCAAAAAAAGTTAGTAGTTTTATAAAATTGTTGTTGAATATTTTTATAATTTTTGAAATAAATGCAAAAAAAATACCGGTAATCAAACTTGCATACACAACTAGAAATAAATATAAAACAACAGCGAGAAAAACGGTTGCAGCAGATTTAGTTAAAAGTAAGATCAATAACCAAAAAAGCTGAAAACTAAAAATTAAGCTTCCCCAAATCAAACCAATGTTAAAACCGGAATTTTTATTTTCTTTAAAAAATAAAAATAATGGAATCCAAAAAAAAACAATTAAAAAACCAAGGGAATCTAAAAAGAAAAAAGATAAGTTAAATAAAGTTGCTGACAGTATAATTTTGAATAATAAACCGGCTAGAATCACGATTTTCCTGGTTAACCAATTTTTCATCAATAGCTAAAACACAACTTAATTTACACAATATTGAATTTTTATCATCAAGAAGCTGGGAAAAAAGATAAATTTCTTTTTTGGTTTTTAAATTTTCATGATTACTAATAATCACATTAATTTTTTGTTTATCTTTACCTTCCGTCAAAAAACTAAAATCAAGAAAAATCGGTTCTTTTAAAGAAACAAAATATTCAAAATTACTACTGACAATTTTTGTTGACCAATCTAAAGCTGTTTGAGTCAGATTTAAATTTTTATAATATTTTTCTTTAGAATACACCAAATCTAAAAGCAATGAACTTTTTTTCCACAAAAGCGTCATCACTAACATCAAAAATGTTGTGGTTATGACGACTAGGATTAATGCGGAGCCGGATTTTCTCATATGATACCACATATATTACTTAGAATTTCAACCCCCACCCGCTCGCCCTGAGCGCAGTCGAAGGGTTATCCAATTATAAAATCCTACAAAATTATTATTGAATTGTAATCTCATTATCGCTTACACCTTTACAAATCAATAATTTTATTTCATTAAATCACCGCTCGTAACCCTTCGACTACGCTCAGGGCGAGCGGAAGGGGATAAAATTTTAAGAATATGAACAATAGTATTTCTTATGTTTTTTATTAAATTAATCTTTATAAAAACACCCTGTTTTGCAAAAATATTTTTTCTTCATAATTTTTATCATCAATTGAATAATGAATATTAACGTCAGTGACCAGTTTTTTATTTTTAGACAAAATTAAACAAAGATCAAACTCTTTTACACTTGAACAAACTAAACTAATCGTTCTTTTACCCCATTGCTTTGTTTTAAAATCGTAAACACCTTCAATTCTATTTAACCTCATTTTTTTTAATTGCCAGCCAACAAATTTAGATATTTTTTCAGCTGCGGAAGTCAAATTTTCTTTTTTGAATACAAACGAGATTGAACCATCTTCATTAAAATTATCCCAGTCCCGCAAAAATGGGCTTGCGCTGCTTATATCTCTTCTTAATAAATCAAGAGCAAGCGATGTTCTGATTAATAAATCATTTTGCCTGGATTTATTTAAAACATCTTTAAATGTTTGATTAAAAAAAGAAAACATGGTTGTAATAACAATTAAAAAAATTGATAAATAAATAGTTAGTTCAATCAGCGAAAAGCCCTTCGAGATCCGATCATCCTGCTTGTCCTCCGAAGTGCCGCTATTTCGCGGTACGTAGGAGGAAGCGTGTCGAAGGACAGGGCGAGCGGGAACTTTTTTTAATCTTAACATCACTTTTTTTACCTTTAATCATATTAAAGCTTACTGTTATTTCTTGCGCATTAAATTCCTGCGGGTTAAAAATAAAATTTTTTCCAGATAAATTTCTTAAATAAAAAAATATTTTATTAATGTTAATTCCATAATTAATTTTTTTTACATCTATTTTATAAATTTTATGATTTTGTGTTTTCCCATTTTCAGCCCCAGATTCCAAGGCCAAATTTAACGCGCGCAGTTTACGTGTTGCCAAAATATAATTATCCAGAGAGACCGACTGAAATTTGGCTATGATAAAAACAAACGAAACAAATAAAGATAAAGCCACAAGTAATTCTATCAACAAAAAGCCTTCTTTATTCAAAACGCATCCTTTCCCAAAGTTGTTATTTAACTAATTGACTTTATTAAATTTAAAATCATAAATTGTTAGAATGTAAATAAATCAAATTAACAAAAGGAATAAGATGAAAAACAATTTATTTTATTTTTTATTTTTCACGTTAACCATTTTTACAACAAAAATATTCGCCCCATTTACTCCACCCTCGCCAGAAGAAATGGAGGGGTTTGAAGAGTTCATGAAAAACATAGACATGGATCAACTTGTAAAAGAAATGGAAGACGTTTTTGGTCCTATGGATGAAAAGGAACCACCAATTTCGCCTGAAACAAAAAAAGAAGCAGCAAAACCTGCAGCTAAAAAAGAAATTCCAAAAAAAGATATCCCAAAAATAAAAGAGGATCGTGAAACAACTTTTAAAAAACCGATGGATGTATCTGAAGGTGAATCAAGCAAAACGGTAACAAAACTGCCAAAAGAAAAAAGGGAAGCATATCAATTTTATATGAATGATTTTTTACGATTACTGGATTCCGTTGAAAGTAAAATTGACAGTTTTGAACTAGGAATTCCATTTAAAGAAGAACTTGAAGATCTAAAACTTGGTGGTAAAAAAATAAATTACAAAGAATTAACCAGTAATATAAAAATTCAGAATGGCCAAATTACCAGCAAACAACTGTATCAAAGAGGTTTTTATCTGCCATCCAATAATCAGACTCGTGAAGGAATAAT
>JBDRFY010000015.1:0-9162 GCA_043818275.1 bacterium
GATTGTTCAATTAACCAATCTTCAACAAGATTTAATAATAGACATTCTTTCCTTGGAAACGCAATTTTCGTTATTAACTCAAACTCCTTGTGAAAATTTAAACGAACCTGATTTTACAGAACAACTTCGTAAAATTGCCCAAGAATTATCTTTGATTGGTGGCAGGTTAGGCGAGAAAAACCCTGATTTCATAAGGTTTAAAAAA
This sequence comes from bacterium, assembly GCA_043818275.1. Taxonomy (GTDB): domain Bacteria; phylum Babelota; class Babeliae; order Babelales; family JAUWHS01; genus JAUWHS01. The sequence goes on from JBDRFY010000015.1 coordinate 206, forward strand.
TATTATTCTATTTTAGAAATAAAAAATTGGCTACTTTTGGAGAAAGCTGCCAAGGATTGTAAGATAGACCTTGTTTCAATAATTTATTTTTATTCTGACGAAAAAGAGTGTCCAAAGTGTCAAGACCAGCAATTTGTTTTAAATTATATTGGCGAAAAATATCCTTTTTTGAGAATTTACTCTTTTGATTATAATTTGGAACTTTCCGCGCTAAGAAGTTTAAAATCAATTTATTCTTTAACGAAAACAAAGGAATTGCCAATTATTATCATCAATAGCAAAACTTATTATGGATTTTTAAACAAAAAAGAGCTGGAAGAAATTTTGGACAAATATGCGGCAGCAAATTCAAACAAAGAAACAACTACTTCAACTGACGAACAAAAAAACAAAGAAGAAAAAAAAGAGAAATTATTTGATTAGAAAATACTAATTATTGTTAATCATTAGTTTCCAACCTTGAGAGCAAACCCCTCGCTTTTAGGCGATAGTAGTTGAGACAAAACATATAGTTACCTAACAGTTATCTAATACTCTTTTGCAAACTTGGTATTAGATTTCATAAAAATTCTTTAATAACTTGACAATAATATATATTTTAAGGTAAACTTTTTTATTAATGAACAATCAAAAAGTTATTTTAATTTTTGGTCCCCCTGTGTCTGGGAAAACGACAACTGCTCTTAGATTGAGTGTGCCCTTGAAGTTTCAATATCTTTCCATAGGTGAATTAGTTAGAAACGAAATCATTAAAAATACAGACTTCGGTCGGAAAGCGAGAAAATTCATAGAGAATAAATTTGTGTTTCCTAAAAATTTCCTTAAAAAAATTATCATTTCCAATTTGCCAAGAAAGAATAACTTTGTTCTTGATGGCTATCCAAAATCAATTGAGGAATTATCCGTTTTTAAAAACATTATCACTGAATATAAAATTATACCAATAATTTCTTTAGTATTTGACATAGACAGAGATACCATGGTATTTAGATTGAAAAACCGCCTTTTTTGTCCACATTGCAGAATGCCAAAAGAAATAGATTATAAAGAATATACTTGTCTATATTGTGGAAAAAAATTAATAAAAAGAATTGATGATTCATTGCCCCTTGCTTTAAAGAGATACGAGCATTTCTACAAAAATACCAATAAAGTAATAGCAGAATTACAGAAAGATAGCGTCCCGACAATAAAAATAAATGGGAACTCTGATTTAGAAACAGTTTTCCAACAAGCTTTTAAAACATGTCAATCTATTTTATTAGTTAAAAATATAAAACAGCATGCGCATGGTTAAACTGAAATCAAATATAACGACCGTAAACCACCCTGAGATTGCCGACATTCACTCTGAAAAAGATAGGCGGAATGTTTTTATAGATAAAGCAGGAGCTAAGAACTTAAACTTTCCATTCTTGTACAAAACGCTAGGAGAAGTTAGACAAATTAGTGGCGAAGTCGATGCCTTTGTCTCGGTTGAACCGTCTCACGAAGGAGTACACATGAGTCGATTTATAAAAATAATTGGCTATTATTCCAATAAATATCCTCAATTTTTCTGAAGTAAGTAAACTTTTAAGAGACTTACAAAATAATTTACAGGAAAAAAATGTACACCTCTCAATTAAATTTAAATTACTTATTTATAAGGAAGCTCCGATAACTAAACAGACTGGATTTGTTTCTTATGATTGTGAATATATTGGCAAAAAAATAAGTAAAAAAACTAAAATCTATTTAAAAGTTAGAGTCCCTGTAACGACTCTATGCCCGGGGAGCAAAGCAGTTTCAACCTTTGGAGCGCATAACCAAAGAGGGTTTATAACCGTAATCGTTGAAGCCGTAGAAGAAGTGTCTTTCATTGATCTAATTTATTATGCAGAGAAGTTTGGCGCAAGTTGTGAAATATTTACTAACGTTAAAAGAGAAGACGAAAAGTTTATGACAGAAAAAGCTTTTCAAAATGCAAAATTTGTAGAAGATTCAGTTCGTTCAGTTGTTGAACAGCTTAAATACGATAAACGATTTAAAGGATATTATGTTTCTTGTCAAAATATGGATAGTATTCATTTGCACGATACTTTTGCAGAAGTGAATAAACTAATATGGTAGAAAAAGAATTGAAATTTAAAATCCAAGACATTAATAAACTCCTTGATAAACTTGATAATTTAGGCGCCAAGAAGGAAAAACGTGTTTTTGAACGAACAGTAATGTTCGACAATTCTTCTGGTATAATGAAGGTAACGGATGGTAGGTTAAGGCTTAGAACGAAAATAGAAGAAAACGGCACCAAAGGCGCTCAACTCTCTTACAAAAAGCCTCTCACTAGAAAAGGCATTAAACAAGAAATTGATATAGTAGTTGATATTGGTGATCCTCAAAAAATAGAAAAAATTCTATACTATGCTGACTATAAACCGGTATCTAGTTATGAGCGATTCCGGACAATCTATTATTTATATGACGCTGAAATATCAATTGATGAATTTCCTTTCGGCAATTATATTGAGGTAGAAGCAGATAATTTAGAAAAACTTAGAGAGCTTGCGACTAAACTTGATTTTTCAATGGAAAAAAATATAACTTTGTCTTATGATACTCTCTACTATAATCAGAGGATATCAGAGGGAAAAGAACCGATTATGCATATAGTATTTACAGATAAAGATTTGGGCAGATAGCTCAGCAGAGAGAGCGCTCGTATAACATGCGAGAGGTCGGAGGTTCAAGTCCTTCTCTGCCCACAAAATTTATGATAACTGCTGCAAGAAGTGAATTAAAAGGAGTTTTTTCAATAGGAAACAATAAACGTCTTCATAGAGACATCCAACTTTTAATAACAAGAGCCAAACAAGTCGGTCTTGTTAATGAATTTGGCAATCAGAAGATATTATTAAATGATAAATCTTTTGATATTTTAAGTAGGATATCAAAGTTTTTAATTTGGATTAATGAAAATGAAACGCCAAATCTTAGAACATTTTATGAAACAAAAAAACTTATAGACGACTTGCTGTTTTGTATACTTAATGGTGAAACTTATATGGTTTTTGCTTTCTTGTGCCCAAGCTACAAAAAAGGGATAGGAGCAATAGGTTTTAATCGAGAAATTGGTGAAACCACCAAAAGAGGCATCAAAATTACTAATACTGTTTATAAACTACTTAAGAGCTTAGGGGTTGCTGTAAAATGTCAGATTATATTTAGCGATTTAGTTATAGAAAACTATGACAAAATTTTTGAACTTGGATTATTGTCTGGCATGAAATCCAACATAGAATCAACCAGACTCTTTACTCAAGCTACTGATCCAGAAATTTTTTTTAATAAACTGAGTGAATTTTCTGAAATTACCGAAATAATGCCCCTTAAAGGTATTGATAATATACCAAATCGAATTAGTAATTCTACTTACCAATTAGTTTTAAAGAGAAATATTAATTTTTATAAAGCCCAATTTGGATGGGAAGATAAACAAATAATAGAAAGAACAAATATACTGGCTTGCAGCTATCCGGTTCTTGGTGATTTCTTCCGCGCTAAATTTAGTAGATTCCTTTTTGTATATACCGCCAACTCTCTAGAGCGAGCAAAAATGTATCAGGGTGAACAATATCAATTAAATTCTATAGCTATTTTTTATCCTAGAAAAATCAAGTTTAGTCGCAAGTGATATTGATTTGTGGAATTATCTTGAAGAAAACCTGAAACAAGATTGGCTGCAGGAAGCCATCTCGGGAAGAATAAAAAATATTGATACCCGCATAAAATCAATCAGCGTCAAAGGAATCTACAAATTTGCATATAGTACAGCAGGAATTTCAAAAGATTTTTATCTACAAAGGCAGAAAAAAAGCCGAAAATGGTTTCGAAAGCAGAGCGACTCAAAGATATATAGGTAAAACATTACAACTCCGCACTATGCTCTAATAATGAGTAGTTAAATTTAGTATTGTTTAGATATTTCACAAATTCATCAGCGGCATTATCAATATTTTGAATAAATCTATAATCAAGTGAGCGAGCGAAAAACAAAACAAAGTTTTGTTTTTCCAAGCAAGCGTAGATAATATAGGATTAATAGCCTCTATTATCAAGCGAAGCGAGAGAAATGAAAGTAAATAATTTTTAATTTCAAATTTTTAATTTTTAAATAAATCTTAATTTTTAAATTTTTAAACACGATTTCTAAATATTAAAAATTAGTTCATTAAAAAATTATTTATAAAATTACAAAATTAAAAATTAATAAATTTTACATTGTCATTTTTCATTTTGATCTTTTAATTTTACATTTTTTAACATAGGGTTAATAGCCTCTATTTTATTGCCGCCAATTTAAAAGCTTTAATGTTTATGTCTTGGTATTTTTTTGGAATTATTTTTTTGATTGCCATTAAAACGGATTTTGATTTTAATGGAATTAAATTTTTACAAATAGCAACACCTAATAGGTAAATGCCTGAAAATATTTCTCCTCCTAATTTTTCTTGGCAAATTTGAGAAGCGTCAATTAAATATAATTTTTCATTTTTAATAATTTTTTCTAATTGCTTTAAAATTTTGATTTCTGTCAAAGAATTTTCAAAAGCAATATATTTTTTGTCTATCAAAAAAATTGTTTCCGGATTCGCAAAATTTATTGCTCTTGCTGCTTCTAAAATTTCTAAGGATAAAATTAAATCAGCTTCTGCTGGTTTTATCAATGGAGAAAAAACTTCTTTACCAAATCTTAAATGAGCAAGCACTGAGCCACCTCTTTGAGACAAGCCGTGAAGTTCAGATGTTTTGACATCGTAATTTTCAATAAAAGCCGCCTCAGCTAAAATTTGAAGCAAGGTTATTATGCCCTGCCCGCCAACGCCTGACAGAATTATATTAAATGTTTTATGTTTTGTCATAATTTTTGAATTTTTTAAAATTAATCCGTTAAAAGATTTTTAATAATTTTTATCATAGTTTCTTTTTCTTTTGGATCGCTTTCGGCAACAAGAAGCGCTAATGCGACCAAAGCATTATCATTTATTTTTCGTTCGCCATTTTCGCGATACAAAGAATTGGTTTTATCTAAAAAATATACGAACAAAAATGATGCTGTTCGTTTATTCCCGTCAGTAAACGGATGGTCTTTAATCACAAAATACAAAAAGTGCGCTGCTTTATCTTCTAATGTCGCGTATAATTCCTTACCTTCAAATGTTTGATATAATCCTTTAACAATTCCCTCAAAACTTCCATCTCTTCGGTTGCCAAAAAGATTGCTGGCTTCTTTCTTGGCAATCAATTCTTTTTTTAGTTCAACAATTATTTTCCAACAATCTTCGTATTTTAAAATAAATTTTGTTTTTTCACCCTTAATGTCTTGCAATTCTCCTGCATCGTATTTATTTAGTAAAGTCAAAGTTTTAGCATAAGAAGAAAGCAAATTTAAAATTTCCTGCGATTGGCCTGTTAATAATTCTTTCTGCGATTTAGTTTGCAAAAAAGTAATTATGTTTTTCAATTCTTCAAATTTTTCCTTGGCTTCTAAAAGCCGTTTTTCATTGACGGTGTAACCCTTAACCAAATATTCCTTAAGTGTCTTTGTTGCCCAAATTCTAAATTGCGTAGCCCGTTTTGAATTAACTCTATAACCAATTGAAATAATCGCGTCAAGATTGTAAAATTGTGTTTGATATTTTTTCCCATCAGTGGCAGTTAGTTCCAAAATGGAACATACTGAATTTTTATTTAATTCTCCACTTTCAAAAATATTATTTAAGTGTTTTGTAATGGCTGGTCTTTGAATATCAAAAAGAATAGAAATTTGTGTTTGTGTTAACCAAACAGTTTCCTTCTCCAATCTAACTTTAATATCCACCTCGTTTTTTGAAGTTTGATAAATTATTATCTCGCCCGTATTTTGAATTTGATTATTTTTTTGCATAAAATTTATAAAATTAAAAGTAATTTATAATTTTTACTTTTTTCTTGCGATTTTTAATAGTTTTTTAACTTCTCTATCAAAATCTGAAATATAATTTTTATCTTGTTTCTGTTTATATATCTCATATTCTTGTTCGGCTTTTTTCTCGGCTTCTTCCGCGCGCACCTTACCAGCATTTTTTAAAACGCCTTTTCCTAAAAGTGTCAGATACTCATCAAGCTTGCTAATCCAATCTTTCATGGTCATGGCGTGTTCGCTTTTGGCTTGGATTTCGGCAAATGATAAATACGCGTCCACAATACGATTAAGCATTTTAAGCTCGTTTTTGTTTAAATAATTTTTTGCAATATAAATGTCGCGTCGAATAGGATTAAGACCAGAAAAATTTGTGAGCCCCATAAGCGACTTTTTATTATTAACGCGCTCAGCGATCAATTCCGCGGCAGTTTTCCCGCTTACTGCAAAATGCATCTTGTTTTGAACCGTCTTAAAAAACAGGTCTGTTTCTTTAGCATCTTTACGATAGTCAATGCTTGTTGCATAAATATCCGTCACTTTTTGGTACAACATTCGTTCACTCGAGCGAATATCTCGCACACGCTCCATGAGTTCTTCAAAATAGCGTGATTTATAGCCACCCTGTTTGAGGCGCGCATCGTCCATAGTAAAACCCTTAACTATATATTCTTTTAGACGATCTGTTGCCCATTGACGGAAAAGTGTGCCGCGAGTAGAATTTACGCGATATCCCACAGCAATAATAATTTCCAACCCATACATTTTGGTTTTATATTTTTTCCCATCCGATGCAGTTGTCAAGAAATCCTTTACAACTGAATCATGGCTTAATTCTTCATCGCTAAATATATTTTGCAGATGCAAACTAACATTTTGTTTCGTTGTCCCAAAAAGTTCTGCCATGAGTTTTTGTGTCAGCCATACATTTTCATGCTCAAACCGAACTTCAACGCGAGTTTTTCCATCTTCGGTTTGATAAATGATAATTTGCGATTGTTGGTTATCTTTTTGCATAAAATTTTTTTGAAACGAAATGAGCAAAAAGTAAAAATTTGCCCCGTTAAGAAATCTAAGTGTTCGGGATTTATTCTATGGCTTTGTCAGGTTTTATTTTAATCTCGCGCAGGGACGACGAGCAATAATCACTGAGACCTCTTTTTGTTTCAAAAATTCTTTGATGGTTTTTATTAAGTCCTCAAAATTTTTCATGGGGTCTAAAATTTTTAAATGTTTTACGCCGCAAGCGCTTACCACATCCTCAATTTTTATTATTGGCTGATTATCATTTTTTATGCCCGGATGCGGTTGATGCCCAGTCATTGCTGTTGTTTGATTGTCCATAATAATAATTAAAGGATTGGATTGATTGTGAACAGCATTGATTAATGCTGGAATTCCGGCATGGAAAAAAGTCGCGTCCCCAATAAAAGTAATAAGTTTTTGATTTGCGCTTTTTTTAATTCCGTGCGCAATACCGATGGAAGATCCCATACAAAATAAATAATCCTGCATATTCATAGATGGGGCACCAAATAACATATAACAGCCAATATCTCCGCCAAAAATAACTTTATTAGGATTAACTGCTTTTTTAATTGCCGAAAAAACAAACCAATAAGGACAACCGGGGCAGAGTTGAGGAAAACGCGCTGGAATTTTTGTCCCTTCGGGGCATTTCCCGCAGGGAGACAATTTAAAATTTGCAAATTTGGCAATGACAGAAAAAACCATTTCTGGTTTTAATTCGCCAATTTCCGGCAATAAATTTTTACCAAAAATTTCTAATTTAGGATTAATTTCTTTGGCAAACCTTGCAACCTCTTTTTCTAAATATGGGTCCAGTTCTTCAACAATCAAGACCTTTTTTAAGGGTTTAATAAATTTTTTAATTTTTTCTTCTGGCAAGGGATAAAAAAATCCAAGTTTTAAAACAGGCAAATTAATTTTTAACTCTTTTAATGCCTCTTGAACATAAAGAAAAGAAATTCCTGAAGCAACAATGCCAAGATTTGTAGTTTGTAGTTTGTAGTTTGTAGTTTGTAGTTTGTGGCTTTGAGCTTCACTGAAATTTATTTCTGATTTTTCCGCAAAAATTTTTATTTTTTTAATTTTTTCCAAAAGTTCTTTTTTCATTTCCAAAACCCTTGGCGGCATTGTTATAAATTGCTTCGGATTTTTAATAAACTTTCCGCTTTTAAAATTTTGAGCTTTGAGCTTTGAGCTTTGAGTTATTTCCACCGGCATTCGTTGATGAGCCACTCGAGTAGTTGTTCGGAGCATGACAGGAATTTTAAATTTTTCAGAAATTTCAAAAGCTAATTTTGTAAAATCTTTGCATTCCTGCGGGTCGGAAGGTTCTAATGTTGGGACATTAACTAAATGAGAAATTCCTCTGGTGTTTTCTTCCCATTGAGCCGAGCTATGGCAGGAAGGGTCGTCAGCAACAACAATCACAGTCGCGCCTTTTGATCCCGTATAACAAAAGGGACCTAAACTATCAAGGCAAACATTTGCTCCAAAATTTTTCATTGCCACCAATGTTTTTAATCCAGAAAAACTCGCGCCAATTCCAGCCTCTATGGCAACTTTTTCATTAACGCTATATTCAAAATAAAAATCCCGCTTCTTTTTTTTATTGAAAATTGAAAATTGCTGGATCGCCCGAAGGGCGAGACTCCCCGTAGGGTTGCAATTGAAAATTTTGGAAAATATATTCCCGATTTCCGAAGCCGGCGTGCCGGGATAAGTTGAAACAAACTGAACTCCTGATTCCAGCGCGCCCTGAACAATCGCTTCATTGCCAAGAAGAATTGATTTTCCTTTATTTTTTAAAATTTTTTCCATAAATTTACAAAAGTCAAATGTAGAAAGTAATTTCTATGTTTTCATTTTAGCATTTTTTAGAAAAAAAGAAATTTACAAAGGGCAGAAGTGTCATACAGAAAAAACACTTTGCAAATTCTTTGTAAATTTGCTATGATTAATTACAGATTAAATTGTTGTAAACCAA
>JBDRFY010000016.1:0-9752 GCA_043818275.1 bacterium
ACACTTCCATAATCAACATAAAGAGACATAGGCCTTCCGTATTTTTCCATATATGATTTTGCGGCGACAAGCGATTCCGTAGTTGTTTCACCTGTAACAAATTCAAGCCATAAAATCGCGCTTGTTGCGTCATCTATAAATACCAATAAAGTACATTTAGGAGCTCTACCCTCAAACCAGTCGTGTGGTGAACCATCAAGTTGTATCATTTCTCCAAAACAAAGTTTTCTGGGACGTTGTGAACGATATTTTGGTTTTCTGTTTTTTGGCATCCATAAACCTTCTTTGATCATTTCGCGCCTTAACGTTTCCTTGCTTATAATTATGCCTTCAAACTCTTTAAGCTTTTCACTGGCCAACGTTGGACCAAATCCCACAAATTCATTCCTTAAAAGGGAAATAGAATGATTTCTTTCCTTTTTACACCATTTATTTGGACTCGATCGCCCACGGTTTTTATGTATCAATCCCTCTGGCCCATATTTTTTATAGCGATAAAGTTTATTTCTGATCTGCCTGTCTGTTAATCCCAGCTTTTTTGCAGCTGTTATTTGAGTTATTTGTCCTAAAATATTTTCTTCTAATATTTTTATTTGATTGATTTCTTTTTTACTCATTGTAATAATTTCCATATAGTTTCCTGTTTGTTAGCATTGTTAAAAAAAAATTTTTTATCTTTTTAATTTTGCCACAACAGGAAATTTTTACTTTGCCCAACTACCGGAAATTATCACATTGCTCTAACAAATTCATTAGTTATTCTTGACTTTTTTCGTTTGTTTAATAGATTATTTGGCACGTTTATATGTTTTACATATTTTTTTATAGGAGTCTTTGTATGAAAAGATTAGGATGTCTTTTATCCCTTGTTTTATTTGCAAATGTTTGCGCGTCTGATTTTACTGTCGATGAAAATTTGTTAGTAAAAGAAGCTGCCGGTGAAGTTGTTTGTTTGTTAAATGAAATTAGACCACAACTTGAACAACCAGAAAATTTAGAATTAAAAGAATTATTTGATGGAGCATTAAAATCTATTAAAGGAGTTTCAAAACGCAAACCGAAAGAACACGACAGAAGAGCGTTAAAAAAAGCGATTGAAAAATTAAATGACTGTTTGATTGAAAAAGAAAATGAAGATTTGATAAATAGCATAATTGATGAAGATGGAAATTTAACAAAAAGCTTTCCTTCTAAAGCAGAACTTTTAGAAAAAATGCAAAAATTTAACGCAGCTTTGTATGCAATTTTGTTGGATGGTAAAAAACTTAATGAAACAAAACTGGATGATCTTTTGGATCTTATTTATCACCGACCAAAAGAATTTGCTTCTGAGCATAAAAAAGGTTTGCTAATTACTTCAGCTGTTGTTGCTGCTATAATTCTTGCTTATGTTGTTTATAAATATAAAAAAGCAGAAGGAACCTCAGGAACAGAAACTCCAAATCCAGTAACAGGAACTTTAGAAGAAGATGCCAGATTTGAAGGCTTAAATTTAGAAGATTTACAAATTACTAAAAAATCACAAAACGCTTTAAGAACCGCAGGAATAAATTCAGTTGGAGATCTTGCCGGTAAGACGATTGAAGAAATTAGTGCCTTTAAGGGTATAGGTAAAAAAACGTTGAATAAAATTGAAAGTGCGTTTGAACGTATTTTCTATGAAAAAAATCCTGACGTGAGTCAAGATATAATTACAAATTAAAAACTAAACAATTCAAGATCTAAGCGGGGCAAAATTTGCTCCGCTTTTTTTAATTGAATTAAAGGGACGGTATGTTGAAAAAAATAAATTTATTTGTGATGCTTTTTCTATTATTTTTTATCTCTCTTTTTTCTCAGAACTTTGTAATTAAAAAAGAATCAACAAGAGAAAAAGTTGTTTCAAAAACTGAATTGAAAGAAAACATTGGTTCAGAAATTAAAAATGTTTTGCATGAAGTTTCTAATGTGAGTAAAAAATTGGGTGAAATTCAGATAGAACTTGCTGAAATGCAGAAACAATTATTTGAAAAAGTTGAAAAATTAATAGATAATCAGAGACCGTTTAAAAAAGCATCGCGGGAAGAATTGAATCAAACTTTGAAAGTTATTCAAAGCGTTAATTCAAAACTTAGTGTACAATCAAATGTTGTTAATCAGATTAAGAATGAAATTAATAAAGACGTTTGTTTAAAAACAGGATGAAATGAAAAAAGTATTTATTTTGGCTGGGGAATTATCTGGAGATAAAACTGCTGGTTGGTATTTGGGTAAAATTACCCTTCGATCCCTCGACGAAGCTCGGGACAGGCGGGATGAGCGGGGTGAACGGGACAAGAATGTAGTTTATGAAGCTATTGGTGGAGATCATCTTGTTGCCGCTGGAGCAAAAATTTATCAACGGTTTGAAGTATTAAACATTGTTGGGTTGATTGAAATTATTAAACACCTTCGTTTTATTTTTAGATTTTTAAATCAAATAACAAATTATATTATTCAGAATAATTTTGACGAAGTAATTCTTGTTGATTTTCCAGGATTTAATTTGCGCCTGGCTAAAAAGTTAAAAAAGAAAAATCCGGACATTAAAATAACTTACTTATCTCCACCACAACTTTGGATTTGGGGCGTGGGTAGGATAAAGAAATTAAAAAAATATTGTGATGATTTAATTGTTTTATATCCTTTTGAAGTTAGCTGGTATGAAAAACGTGGGATTAACGCAAGATATTTAGGAAATCCGGTTTATGATGAATTAAAAGATTATTTTGAGCTTGCGGAGAAAAAAGAAAATAAAATTGTAATTTTACCGGGATCCAGAAAATCAGAAATTAAAAAGTTATTGCCCATTTTTATTTCTGCAGTTAACCGGTTTAGCCTTGCAAATTCAAGAATTGAACTTTATTTACCTTTAGCGGAATCAATTGATACTCACAATATTCAAAAACAATTAAGAAAATTAAAGATGGTTCAAATAAATATTATTAAGGGTGAAAAAGAAAAATTGAAAATTTTAAGCTCTTCCTGCCTGGCTTTTTCTAAACCAGGGACAACAACTTTGCAGCTCGCTCTTTTAAAGGTTCCAACAATTGTTGTGTATAAAACATCATGGTTAACTTATTTTATGGCGCGACTTCTGGTTCACGTTAAATTTATGTCATTGCCCAATTTATTTTTGAATCATGAAATGTTTAAGGAATTAATTCAGTTTGGTTGTAACTCAAATAATATTTCAACACATTTAAATTCCTTATATGACAGTTGCATGAAAAAAGATGAGAGGTATGAAAAACTACAGAATGATTTTTGCAAAATTCGTGAAATATTTTCCTCTCATCATTTATCGTGAGTATTTTTTGCAAAAAGTATCGAAGTGTGCGGTTCATTGACTTTTGTTCGAATTAAATTATATTTTTGCAAGTTTCTTTTAAATTGATAATTTATTTTTTATCAACGTAAAATTTTATTTAATATTTTTTCACATGAAAGGTTTGCTTCATGGCTAATTACAATCGAATAATAATTATGGGAAATTTAACACGTGATCCGGAATACAGACAACTTCCTTCGGGTCAGGCTGTTTGCCGTTTTGGTCTTGCGTCAAATCGTCAATTCAAAAACAAACAAACCGGGGCTATGATTCAGGAAGTTTGTTTTGTGGATATTGATGTTTGGGGACCACAGGCTGATAGCTGCAATCAATATCTTTCACGGGGTAAAAATGTTTTGGTTGAAGGCCGATTAAAATTCGATTCATGGGTTGATAATACTGGTCAAAAAAGAAATAAACACATGATTGTCGCTGATCGTGTTACATTTATTTCTTCATCAATGTCTGATCAGGATACAGATTTTAATCCAGATCAAAATTCAGGGAATGATTCTGTTAAGTCAGATGAAAATAATAATCTTGAGCGAGTTCAGCAAGTACAAAAAAAGGCTCAATCACAATTTACCCAGGCTGCGACAACGGTTGAAAATGAAAGTGATAATGATACAGAAAAAGATTTAGATTCATCTTCCGGAGAAATTAATTTCAAGGATGAAAAACCTTTCGAAGATGATTTGCCGTTTTAGCTTGTTCTCCGACCTCTTTTTACGCCAAGGCTTCAACGTTCTATACTTCGAAGCTTTATAAGAAGGAGGAAGTAAAGTTTTAAATAAAGATAACCGGTGTAAATTTTACACCGGTTATCTTTTGAGTTTGAAAGTTATTAATCAACTTTAATGTTGCTGATTGCACCGTTTTTAACTAAAAAATCAGAAACATCTTTATAATTATTAAGACCTTTCAAGATAAGTTGATCTTTTCTCTTAAAATCTGAGTCTTTGTAAAAATTTTCAAAATTTGATGCTCCATCTGATGCCATGTCTAAAGGAGTTTTCTTTTTATTGTTTAAGGCATTAATATCGGCACTATTTCCAATTAAAAGTTTGGCTATGTCAAATTTTCCATTTTGTGCGGCATAGTGTAAAGGGGTGTTTCCGTATCTGTTTTTAATATTGATTGTGGCGCCATTTTTAATTAATAGTTGTGCTATATCAAGGTATCCATTTATAGACGCAATATGTAATGGAGTACTTAATGAATTAAGTTCAAACATGTCAAAGTGTCGTCCTTCAGGATTCCCTTGAGCGTTAACATCGGCTCCTTTTTCTATTAAATAATTTGCAATTTCATAATTATTATTTAAAACAGCTTCCCATAGAGGTGTTTTTCCATCGTAAGTTTCAGCGTGAATATTTGCGCCACTATCAATTAAAAGTTTAACAACATCTATATTTCCACCAAAAGCGGCTTTATGTAATGGAGTGTAATTATTATCATCTTCTGTATTATTGACATCTATCCAACGACTTTTAAGTAATCTTTTGATCTCTTCTATATCACCTTTTATTGCAGCGTCTTCAAGAGCTATATTCATTGTTTGTTTGATTGCAAATGTAACTAATTTATAAAGTCCTGTTCCGATAACTAAACTTGTTCCAGATATTAAACCGGTTGCTATTTTATGATCAGTTGCTAAATCGACTAAAGCATTTGCCTTTGATTGTGTTGGTATCGCAAGATTTGTAAGTAAGCAAAAAGATATAATTGCGATTGTTTTTTTACCTAAATTCATTTTCTTTCCCTCCATTATTAAAAAATTAAACTAGGTTATTTTGAACTTAATTTACTACTATTTTTAAATCAAATGGATTAAAGGAATATCAGGTTTAATTATGGATAAAATACGTTTTTGTGCATTTTTTAAATTCAATGTGAAAGAAGGGCTATTTGTAGGATTAATTTAATTTACAAAATAGGAAAACAAGGGAACAAAATAGGGGGCAAAATTTAATTCTGCCCCTTATTTGTTTTGCTTTGTATGTAAAACTTATTTTTCAGAAAATTTTGGTTTTAGTAGTTCAGCAATTTTATTGTGATTTTTTTTAACGGCTACATCATACGCTGTTTCTTTATCATTGTTTTTTATAGTAGTGTCAGCATTACTTTCAACTAAAAGTTTTGCAATATCATAATGGTTTATTTGTACAGCGCGGTGTAAAGAAGTATCACCATGTGCATCTTGAGGATTAATATCAACTTTTTTATCAATTAATTGTTGTACAACTTTTAATGAATTATGGGAAACTGCTTTGTGAATAGCTGCGGTATTAAAAGAACCATTATTTGAATGAACGTCGTAACCTTTTTCGATTAAAAGAGGTGCGATCTCTTCAAAAGATTCATCATTAGATTTTTCAAATGAATCAAATAAATCAAATAAATTGTATTCAAAGGTTCCAAGTACGTTTGAAATTACTTCTTTTGTATTAACATTGATAAATTTGCTTTCAAGAAGAGCTTTTACTTTTTCTACATCCCCTTCTTTAACCGATTTTCTTAATTCGTAGTTTATAGATTGTCTATATACTAAGAATCCTGTTAAGAATCCTGTTAATGGGGAGATGGTTGCACCTACGCAGTATAAAGTTTCAGAGTTTGCAATTATTGCGGGTATTGCAATCAAAGTAAGACTTATTGCTGTAGCCACTGTTGTTGAAATAATTGGACGTGTATAAGCTCCTGTTGCTTTTGTTTCTGTTGCTGTTGCAAGATTTGTAATAAAGCAAAATAGCAAAACGGCTAACGTTTTTTTCCCTAAATTCATTGTGTCCCCCAAAATTAGAAAATAATAAAAAATTTATTTAACATATTTTGAAGCTAATAAATCCTAATTTTTTTGCAAGGGGAATTGAGTGAGAAATACCTTAGGGTAGCGCTTAAAGCTTAACTTTAATTCAATGTGAAACAATGAACCATGAAAACAAATTTTGCCTTGCAAAGTTTGAAACAAAAAAAGAGGCGTGGTTTTGTGCCCACGCCTTTAAAAAAAGGAGGAAGTAAAGTTTTAAATAAATATAACCGGTGTAAATTTTACACCGGTTATATTTGTGCGACCGGCATGATTGATAGCTAGTTGGTGAAAATCCAAACGAGACTTAGGGGAAGGAACTCGTAGCAGAACAGCAAGGGTGTCTGAAGAAACCGCAGTCCCCCCCCCGGGAAAAAAAAAAGCCGGGAAGGAAAGGAAGACTGTCGGCCAATGAGGAATCTGAAGGAAGCTGCATGCAAAATTGCCACCTAAATGAAAATGAACCTTCGTAAGGCTGGTATGGCGGGTGAGGCAGCAAAGTATGCCAAAACCCAATATCCCCCGCGGTCATATGAGTAATGAAGGTAGGTGGGCAATAAAATAGTTGCCAATCTTACCCGGTGAAGAGCCGTCTATAACTGAGTTGGCATAACTACGATGACCAGTACTCTAAACGATCCAGAGATGGAACGCTAAGGATAGAGGGCTTGCAGATGAAACCGTAGTAGCCGTAAAACCGATAACCGATGAGAGAGCAGCGATGCTCTTGAGGATAAAATTATCGGAAAATAAGCAGGGGAAAGAAACTGCCGAAGGCGAAGGGTGGAATGTGCGAACGGAAATGCGAAACCAAATAGCTACTGCCAACTTGGCCAGCAAAGAAAAAAAAAGAAACATGAAACAGCACATGTGGCAGTACAAATAAGGAGCAAATGGAAGAGCAGATCCAGTCAAAGATTATACAACGAACAATGTTTGACAACCTGTGTGATATTGGAACCTTAAATAGAGCGTTTAAGGCGGTTCGCAAAAACAATGGAGCACCCGGTATAGATAAGATCACAATCAAAACGTACGAAGAAAACTTACATACAAATCTCAACCAACTTTCCAGAGAATTAAAATCATGGACTTACAAACCAAATCCTGTGAAACGAGTCGACATTCCGAAGTTAAATGGTGGAACCCGAATGCTAGGTATACCCTGCGTAAAGGACAGGATAGTACAAACGGCAATAAAGCATATAATAGAACCACAATTAGACCCGAAGTTTTCAGAACACAGCTATGCTTTCAGACCAAATAGAAACCAACAGAAAGCAATAAGAAACGCGCAGGCAATAGTTAAGAAGGGCAAGCCTTATGTTGTTGACATTGATCTCTCAAAATTCTTTGACAAAATACACCACGATAAACTGATAGGCAGACTGAGGAATTTTGGAATTGAAAGAGAAATTTTACGGATAATAGGCAATACCCTAAGAAGTGGAATAATGAACAATGGCCTAACAACAGCGTCGACAAAAGGATCACCGCAAGGAAGCCCACTTAGTCCATTACTAAGCAACGTTGTTTTGGATGAACTGGACAAGGAATTAGAAAAGCGGGGATTAGAGTTTTGTCGTTACGCAGATGATTGCAACATATATGTAAGAACGTACAAAGCTGCAAGCAGAGTTATGGAATCCGTAAGTAAGTTTATAAACAAAAAGCTAAAGCTAGAAATCAATAAAGATAAAAGCAAAGTGGCTCTGGCAAGATACACAAAGTTTTTGGGAATGATCATAACAGCCGCAGCCATAATGATATCGCCAATCTCAATGAAAATGGCTATGGCGAAAGTAAAAGAACTAACACCAAGAAGAACACACCACACGCTAGAAAAACAGGTTGAGAAGGTAAACAGCTGGTATATGGGATGGTCGGGATACTATCGAATGACGGACAAGCCCCAACAACTTCAAACAATAGAATCACATATAAGAAGAAGGTTTAGGGCGATGTTAATAGCAAGATCCAAAACACCGAAGAGCCTTGTGAAACAACTAACAAAAAATGGGATTAAGTAAGCGAGTCGCGAGCAAGATAAGCTACTCTGGCAAAGGAATATGGGCATTATCTCATACACCAGCCGTAGAAAGAGCTTTCCCAAATAAATGGTTTATCAACGAAGTTCCTTTAGAAATAAGGACCAATGAGGATTTACCTCACTGGCCCAAGAAAAACATGAAAGACTCAATCGCGCAAGGAGCCGTGTACGGACCCGTACGCACGGTTCTGTGAGAGGACGGAGGCTAATCGCCTCCTCCTACTCGATTTTTATTTTAAAATTATTATTTCTTCATATTGTTATTTATTATAACTGGGGATGGTAATTCTGGCTTTTCTTTAAAGTGCTTTTAAAATGCTTTCCATATTTACAGTTGTACCAGAAGCCTTTTCTGCTAATAATTTAATGATGTTAATACCTTTTAATTTTTGGGCAATTGCAAATGGCGTTTGACCTAAATTGTTTACAGGTGATAATTCAATATTTTCTTGATTAAGGAGTAAATTAGTTAACTTTTCATCACCAATTCTAACCGCTATGTGTAATGGTGTTTCTCCATCAATGTTTTTTGCATTAACATTTGCACCATTTTCAATTAAAATTTGAGCAACTTCAAACTGTCCTTTTTTTGACGCTAGATGTAATAGAGTTGTGGGGTCATTATTAGTTGCCTCATTAAGTAATTTGTTTACTGTTTTTATATCACCTGTTGCAACGGCATATCTGAGGTCTATATTTTTAATTGTTTCTTTAACTATATATGGGATAAATTTATAAAGTCCTGTTCCAACTGCTACAGTTGCTCCAGTAACTAACCCGGTTGCGATTTTATGGTTTGTTGCTAAAGCGACTAAAGCATTTGCCTTTGATTCTCTTTGTATCGCTAAGCTTGTAAGTAAGCAAAATGTTAGTGCTATTATCGTTTTTTTCCCTAAATTCATTTGATTCCCCATGAAAAATAAAGATAAAAATAATTTAATAACCTATTTTTAAGTTAATCTTTATCATTTTTTTATCAAAAGCTTATTATGCAAAAACAAAATAAAAGCCTTAAAATACAGGCTTTTTGTGGTTTTTGAATAGGGATAGAATTCAATGTGAAATAGAAAAAATATTAGCATCTGCTTTTTTACAGAAATTGAAACAAAAAAAAGGCGTGGTTTTGTGTCCACGCCTTTAAATAAATGGAGATATAATGAAGCCTTTTAAAAATCTTGTATTTTTTGAAATAATTCAGGTTTGTTAGATTTTAAATAGTTTAACAATGCTTCAAAAATTATAGGATCATCCGTTTCTAAAAAGTTTAAAAAATCTTTAAGTTCTTTAGGATTTTTAAATTCCGGCATGATTTCTATTGGATCAATATCTTTGAATGGATCGAAATTTTTTTCTGTTGCTGGTTTTGATTGTCCCGTAAGAATGTTAATAATTTTGTAATTTTTACTATAAGTATCAGCTGTTCTTCCGTTGGAATCTTGAATTCTTGGATCGGCTCCTTTTTTTAAAAGGAGATTAATTGCCTGCTCGTTACCAAAATGGCCTTGCGCTGCAAAGTGTAAAGGCGTAAAACCATTATTTGCCTG
>JBDRFY010000017.1:0-2035 GCA_043818275.1 bacterium
TAAAAATTCAAATCATAATCCTGACTTCTTACAACATTTGAATCAACTATTGTATCAGTGTCTCTATTCCAGTCATAAACATTCAAGTCAAACCAATAGTTTCCATCTGTTGTTTCATTTAAAGTAAATGTTATTGTACAAATTGCATCTGTGTTAAAGTCTCCTATACAACTCGCATATTGATATCCCCCTCCTTGTAAATTAAAGTCCCCAATATAATCTGTTCTGTTTGCATTATAGTCTTTAACTAACCAGATTTGTGCATTTAAATCTCTTACCCCTCCTGCAGTTTCATTTACATCTATATCTAACACATGAAACGTAAAATCAATTGAACCATTTTTCACATAAGCCTGATGAAAAGTTGCACTAAAATTATTTACATCAGGATTAGCAGCAAAAACTCCTGCCATTAAAAAAATCAATAATAAAAAAATACTTGTTAATTTCTTCAAAACCATAAAAACTACCTCACACTTATCCACACTTAATATTTAAAACTATGAATTTAATTATAATTAACATATAATAAACACGTTATCATTAATAATAGTTTTGAATTAAGAAAATGGAAGAGAATTAGATGAAAAACAAAATCTGGAATAAACTAAATGAATTAATGGTTAACAAAAAAAATTCTAATAAGTTAATTCTGATTATCCTGCTGCTTTTTTTGCTGGTAAGAGTGCCGATTTTGTTTACCGGAATCCACCAAATGTTTGAATCAGAAGAATTGGTTAGGGGAAGCATTGCAAGAGAAATAATTCAGGGACCAAAATTCAATTTGATTGACTACCAAGGGGATTCATACAGCGGTGGAACCTTAATCGCAGGTATAATCACTATTCCGTTCTTTTTGTTGTTAGGAGAAAACCTGCTTGCATTAAAATTAGTTGCTTTGATGATTTCTACTTTAATACTGTTCCTGTTATTTAAATTCTGTGACCGGTTTTTTGACAGAAAAATTGCGTTGGTTTCGTGTTTTTTATTTATTTTCTGCCCGCCATTATGGACAATTTATTCATTCCTGAACTTTGGTTTCTTCCATGAATCAATTCTACTTACTTTGATGGCTTTATTCATATTCTATGCAATTTTTTTTGAAAACAAAAAACAAAACAAATATTTTCTGGCATTAGTGATAATCTGTGGGTTTAGTTTTTATTTTGTGTATTTAACAATTTTTTCAACAACAGCAATAATTATAACCTGGTTTTTGTTTGACAAGAAATTCTTTTTAAAAAAAAGTTTTCTGGTTTTTATTGCAGGGGCATTAATTGGATTAAGCCCGTGGATTTATTATCAGTTACTGAACAACTGGGCAGGAATAAGCATTTTATTCATGGGGAAAGGATTTAGGTCAGGACAGGGAATAGGAATTGAAATGCTTTTAGGAATAATAAAAAAATTCTTTGAAACAATTCTCATTAAATTTCCTGAATCACTTTATTTTAAAGACACGATATTGAATTATTTTTATTATTATATTCTGTTCTTTTCTTCTGTTGTATTGCTTTATTATCAAAACATCAAAGCATTAATTAAAAATCAGTTAAAAAACCCTTCAAAAGAACTGTTTATTTTGGTTTATTTTGTTGTTTTTCTGGTTTTGTTTAGTTTAAGCAATCTGGTAATTAGAAATCCATTTATTTGGTGGAGATATCTTACTCCATTGTATCCATTTGCATTTATTGCAACGGCATTAGCAATAAACAAAATAAATTTCAGTCAATACAAAAAAATGTTTTTGTTTGGTTTTGTCTTTTTTGTATTAATTTTTTGGTTAATAGGAAATAATCATTTTTATGAAGCACAAGAAACAAATGCATTAAACGAAAAAGGATTTAGTTATACAATACTTGGAAGATACTGGGATTTAAAAATGAGATTAGGAGAAAACCCAGAAAAAATGATTGAAAACGCAAAAACAATTGATTCCAAATACCGGCTTTTTGTTTTTTATAACATGAAACAAGGACTAATTATTAAAACAGCAAAATTAAATAAAGAACAATCAGATGAAGAAAACATCAAT
>JBDRFY010000018.1:0-39430 GCA_043818275.1 bacterium
GCTTGGAGGAAGCGGACCAACCTCTGGAGATGAACTTGAAATATATTCATTTATTAACAATGTAATATCCACCAATCCTGTAGCCTCTAAAAACTATGGTAACGTTATTTACTCTGTTGACTGGAGCCCTGATGGAAAATATTTGGCTATTGGTGGAGCTACACCTGTTTCTGGAGATGAACTTCAAATATACTCCTTTGACAATGGAGCCTTATCTTCAAATCCTGTTGATCAACATGATTATGGAACATGGATATACTTTCTTTCATGGGATAAAGAAGGTAAATATTTAGCAATCGGAGGAACAGGCCCCCCATCCGGAAAAGAACTTCAACTTTACACTGTTAACTACATGTTTGATACAACACAACAAACTCTTTCAAATGCAATTATTTTAGGTAACTCAATCAAGGGTGATGATTACAATCTTGATGTTTCAGTTCTCGGTGGCGCTCAAGGAATTATTAACGGTTATGCCTGGTATGACTCAACAAATAGTTCGAATAAGGGCCAATTAAATTTTGCAAACCCTGGAGCATCTTTGGTATTAAAAGATACAACCGCTCAATTTAAAAT
This sequence comes from bacterium, assembly GCA_043818275.1. Lineage (GTDB taxonomy): Bacteria > Babelota > Babeliae > Babelales > JAUWHS01 > JAUWHS01. The sequence continues at coordinate 577 of JBDRFY010000018.1, forward strand.
ATCAAATATTGAAAATATATCCGGATGGAAAGAAGAATCAATTGTTCTTGCATCAGGAAATGATAATTCCTGGCTTCCTGGTGGTGGCATAACGTATGGTAATCTTGGACCGGAAACACCACCTCCGGCAAGACTTCTTTACCACAACAGTAACGCTATTATCAACCTGCAATCTGATATCAATGAAAATAGCAACGCAATTATTAATATTTCTGATAATGTTTCTGAAAATTCAAACGCAATTCTTGGCCTTGAAGAATCTATCATTGAAAATAGTAACGCAATTGTAACACTAGAAGAATTAACTGGTGATCTAATTATTCAAAACAGCAACGCAATTTTTGATCACACACAACATTTTATATCATTAAATAATGGTAAATTATACGCGGTCGGCGAAATTACAGGACAAACTTCAATTGACGGCAGAGCAATTCTTTCAAGCCCAATTAATTTAAACGGCGCAACTTTAAATAACGGCGGTGACATTTTATTTTCATCACAAACAACAATTGATTCTTCAGGTTATTTAAATCCACAAGGATATGCTTATATTCTTGGCGGAGATTTAATAATTCCAAGTGCTACAACTCTAACATTTACATCCAATGGTATAATTGATGGTCAGGGACACAGCCTGATTTTTGGAACAACAGCTCAAATATTAATTGACAGCAATGTAACTTTAACTTTGAAAAATTTAACTATCAAAAATGATTTAAGTCCAATCTCAATTCCTCCAATTAAATGTCTGGATTGGTACAGCAAGCTTGTTCTTGATAATGTTAAATTTGCCCTTAACGATGATTTCGCTTTCAAAACCGGTCAAATGTATATTTATGATGATGTCATATTTACCGGTTCATCTAAATTAATTTATCAATCAGTGTTGCCTTCTTATATACAACCTCATTCAACTTTATATTTCGATGAAGAAACAACGCTTGATTATTCCCCTGCTTGCACATTAAAAGATTTAATAGTGTTGAGTGATGAATCATCTTCAATTTATTTAGATGGAGCAACACTGCAAACAACACATACAGGAATGCGGTTAACAAAAGGTCGCCTGCTTTTGGAAAATAAAGTTACATTAAGTAGCGCTGCTAATAATGTAATTTATGATATAACTTATACTGCAACACCTATATCTTTTAGCGATCGAATTTCAACTGCCGACTTAGACCCTTCAAATAGATATTTAGCAATTGCTGGAATGTCTAATTATAACCCTGACGTAGAAATTTATTATTTCGACGGAAATGTTATAACTGGAACACCAATTGCTCAAAGAGAGCTTGGAATAAGTGCCAGAATTTATGATCTAAATTGGTCCCCTGATAATAAAAATTTAGCTATAAGTGTTCAATATCCATCTAGTGGCTCTGAATTACAAATTTTCTCATTTGATAATGAGAACGGTTCCCTCTCTGCAAATGCTATATATCAAAAAGATTTTGGAACTTATTCTCAACCCGTCAAGTGGCACCCTAGTGGTAAATATATCGCTTTAGGAGGACAATATCCTACAAATGGAGCTCAATTACAAATTTATTCCTTTATAAATAATTCATTATCTGCAAGTCCTATTTTTTCAGAAACGCCTATGAATAATGTAACAACCCTTAAATGGCATCCTAGTGGAAATTTCCTTGTTGCAGGTGGAAGAGATTATACTTTGACTGGTAGCCTTAAATTATATTCTTTCTATGATAACTCTTTATCCGGAACTCCTCTTGAAACAAGGCTATATGGTGTACCATTAACTTCTGTAATTTATGATGCAAGCTGGAGCCCTGACGGTAAATATTTAGCTGTTGGTGGCGTTTCAGATGGATACGCCCAAGCTCAAATATATTCTTTTTATAATAATAATTTATCCCCATCACCTATCTCTGAAATACATTTCAGCACATATACAAACTATAACAAATTACAATGGAGCCCTAATGGCAAATACATATCCTTGGCAAATCAGGATTTGGCATATGCTCCAGATGAGATAATAATCATTAAAGTTGATAATGGAATTATATCAAGCACACCAATCGTACAACAAAGCTTTGGTTATTATGCATCCGGTACAATTTGGACTTCTGACAGTAAATATTTATTTATTTATGGCCGACAACCTGATTCCGGTTATGAATTACAACAATATGAAGTTAATTACATGTTTGATACAACACAACAAGGCTTCAACAATTCAATAATATTTGGTGATTCTTCAAGAGGTTCTGATTACAACTTAAATTCATTTGTTCTTGGAGGGGCAAGAATAGAAATAAATGGAATCGCTTGGTTTGATGACGCAAATTAGTAAAACATAAACTAAAATAAAGGGCTCCATAAGTTAAACGTTATGGTGCCCTTTATTTTATTATTTCCTTTACAATTTTTAAATACTATTGATATGAAAAAATAAAATCAATATGATTTTTATTATTTAATTAAAAAAAGGAAAAAGGAAAAACTCATGAATATAAAAAAATCTTATCTTCTTTATATTTTATATATCATTAGCTCAATAAATATAAACCTAAAAGCAAAGCTTGAATTCATTAATAGAGATGCTTCAATTACATTAAAACCGAGTGATTCCAGGTTAAAATTTTCCAGTATTAATAATGTAAGGGGATGGAAAGAAGAATCAATAATTCTTGAAACAGGATATGACAATTCATGGCTTTCGCCAAATATGGTTTTTGGTGATGAAGTTGGTGATACTGCTCCCCCTACTCATTTACTTTATAATGACAGCAATGCAATTGTTAATATAGATGAATTTGTTGTTGAAAACAGTAACGCTATTGTAAATCTTCAATCAGATATTAATGAAAATTCTCAGGCTATTGTAACAAACGCCAATAATATTAATTATAACTCACAAGCAATCGTAACCAATAGATCTGATATTGATACAAATACACAAAATATTCTTTTCAATTCAAATGCCATTGTTGATCTTAAAGAATTTGTAACTGAAAACAGCAACGCCATTTTGGGACTGGAAGAATTTGTAACTGAAAACAGCAATGCTATTGTAAATCTTCAATCAGATATTAATGAAAATTCTCAGGCTATTGTAACTAATGCCAATAATATTAATTATAACTCACAAGCAATCGTAACCAATAGATCTGATATTGATACAAATACACAAAATATTATTTTCAATTCAAATGCAATTGTTGATCTTAAAGAATTTGCAACTGAAAATAGCAATGCCATTGTTAACCTTGAAGAAATAACAGCTGATCTAATTGTAGAAAACAGCAATGCTATTGTTAATATTTCAGAAGACGTCAATGAAAATTCTCAGGCGATTGTAACAAATGCCAATGATATTTATGAAAACAGCTGGGCAATTCTTGATCTCAATAACCGAATGCTAATTGTTCAACTTGTCATTGAAAATAGTAACGCGATAATTCAATCAAGTAATGCAATAGTTAATCTTGATATGCGTGTTACTGAAAATAGTAATGCTATTGTTAATAATAGTTGGGCTATTGCAGATCTTAATAATCAAATTCATGAAAATTCGTGGGCTATACAAAATTTAATTGAACATGGAGAAGCGATTGAACTTGTTGCTCAAAACAGCAACGCAATATTTAGCGCAAGCCAATCAATTGCTTATCTAAATCAGGAAGTTAATGAAAATAGTAATGCAATCGTTAATAATCAATATGCAATTATTAATAACTCTCAAGCCATTGTTAATTTAAATCAATACATAATTGATAACAGTAACTTTATCGAAGATAATAGCTGGTCCATTTTGGCATTATTGGATAAAATGAATCAAAATAGTTATGCGATTATTAATAATGACGAACAAATTGCGCATAATTCAGCAGCATTAATAACCTGCTGCAATAACGCTGAAGAATTAATTCAACAAAACAGTAATGCTATTGTTAATTTACAAGAAGATATCAATGAAAACAGCTCAGCCATTGTAATTAATAACAATAATATAAATTACAACTCACAAGCTATAGTAACAAATGCGCAAAATATTCTTTACAACAGTCAAGCTATTGCAACACTTGAAGAAATAACAGGTGATTTAATTATTGAAAACAGCAACGCAATTGTTGATCTTAAAGAACTTGTTGTTGAAAACAGTAACGCCATTCTAAACATAGAAGCTGAACTTTCAGTTGAAAACTCAAACGCAATTATAAATTTACAGGAAGATATTCATGAAAATAGTCAGGCAATTGTGTTTATATATTCAGTCGGAACAGAACTTTCTGTACAAAACAGTAATGCTATTGTTAATAATAGTAGTTTTATTTATCAGGAACTGGTAGTTCAAAACAGTGACGCTATTGTTAACATAGGCAGCAGTCCTTTAGTAAAAGGACCGCTTACAATAGACATAACAATAGACAAAAGCACATTTATTCATCCAAAGGAAAGAATTTATGTCGCGGGAAATATAACAATTGATGGCCAAGGTTCAGTCATATATTTTGCGGGTAAAGAAAGACCAGTTGGACCTCAATTTGTAGTTGCCGCTGGCAGATCAGTTACATTAAAAAATATTAAATTTGTCGGACTAGTCTCAGATACATTCTTAATGGAAAGCAATCAATCACAAATTGTTATTGGCGAAAACGTTACGTGGGAAATAACTGAAAACATTACATTTACTAGAGGATTTATTAATCTTAGCGGGCAAAATGTTTGGAGAATTCAAGGTATTGGCGGTCAAAAACTTCTCAAACTTGCTCCTTTCTCATTTGTAAATAATCCAATGCTCAATCTTGGATTAAGTACACTCGCCTTAGAAAATATTGAATTTACCGGACTTGAATATTTAACTTACCAACAAGCAGGAAGCTTAACAGGCGCGCTTGGATTAATCGGAAACACTGCAGTTAATGTAGAAAAAAGCAACTCTATGGTTTTCTACATTGAAAGCCTTGCTAACACGTTTAGATTATTAGAAAACAATTTAACATTTAATGGATTATTAAACTACGCAAATATAGGAGACAATGTCTTACATTTTGATTTTGTACTTAGATCTCCGGCAGAAAGTTTTGATGCAAAAACACAGTTAGAAAAAGGTAAAGTTCCAGTAATAAATTTTGCGACAAACTTTATTTACTTAACATCTACGGATGGAATAGCACGCCTCATTTTTGATGATGTGATTGTTAAGGTAAATAATCAGGCCGATGCATTTGTCGTTATCGAAAATTCATATCTTGGCGCAAATAAATTGCAAATTTCAGGAGATCCAATTTGGGATGCATCAAGTGAGACAGCAAAAAATAGATTTGCAATTGAAGCAATAGAACTTGAAGCTGTTGGATTTACAAGTGATATTATTCCTGAATTTGGTATACCAATTATTGTTGACCCAGGACACCACAGGTCTATAATTAATCTTAACGATATAAAAACTGAACAGGATTTATTTAATATTCTCAACAAAGTAGACAGACCAAAAAGCGTAATTCAATTCGAAAAAATAAAAAAAGACGATGAGGAGTAATTTCAATGAAATTTATTAAATCAATAATTTTATTTCTACTAATTTCAAACATATTATTTTCAACATCAATACATGCAGCATCTATTGATGGAACAACAAATATTGCGTATATAAATTACCATTATCCATTTGCTAATACAAATACAGCACAAGGTTTTGTAAGACTAGTAAACGGTTTTACAATTCCTGCAAGCGCAACAGTTACTTTTAATATACATCCTCCCGTCTCAGGAGGAATTCAATTAAATGATACAGGAACAATTAAATTAGATAGTAATCTTTATCTAGATTCAAGTGTTACATTATCCACCGGAGGACATATAAATGGCCAAGAAAAAACTATTTATTTGGATGGCAATCTTATAATACCTGCCGGCAAAAATTTAAAAATAACAGGAGACACAATAATTGATGGTAGCAATTTTGATTTAATTTTAGGTCACCAATCACAATTGATAGTTGATAATAACATTACTTTAACATTGAAAAATATTAATCTTAAAAATACTCATAACGATCAGGCGTTTCCTCAAATTAAATTAAATAACGTTTTTTCTCAGCTAGCTCTAGAAAATGTTATTTTTTCGTTTAATGATGACTTTATTTTTGATAAAGGAACATTATTTATAAATAATGATGTAATTATCACTGGTACATCAAAATTTATTTATAAATCTACAAATCCAACATACATTCAATCTCATTCAACTATATATTTCGATAAAAATACTACATTTGATTATTCTCCAAATTCCGATACTAATAATTTAATTATTTTAACAGATCAAAGTTCATCCATTTATTTAGATGGATGCACCTTACAAGTAACAGATACAGGAATAAAGCTAACAAAAGGACAATTATTTTTTGATAATAAAGTAACATTGAGTAACAGTGATAGTTATGTTCTTTCTGATATCACCAGAGTTGATACTAAAAATAATGGTGGGTATCTTTTTGCTACAGGGTGGCATCCAACTAACAATTATTTAGTAACAGGAGGATATGGAAGTAATACTCCTGAAGGAGGAGAGCTTCAACTTTACTCTTTTCAAAATGACACTTTAACAAGTGTTACTTACAGAGATTATGATATTAATAGTAATATACGGAGCCTCGATTGGAGCCCAGATGGAAATTATTTGGCCATAGGAGGAAGCTTTCATGATGGAACTTTTGGCGGAATTTTTGTCTATTCCTTTTTCAACAATACCCTATCTGACGCTGCAATTGCCTTAGCAGATTTAGGAGAAAATTCACTTTGCATTAAATGGCATCCTAATGGTAATTTCATTGCATTCGGTATATCTGTTCCATTTTCTGGACTTGAATTACAAATTTATTCTTTTCAAAATGATACTTTAACTTCATACACTTCAGCAAATTACGGAAGTACAACTGGTTCTACAGAATTATTTTCAGTTGCATGGAGCCCCGATGGAAATTATTTAGCAATCGGTGGGGATTACCCAGATTCAGGCAATGAACTTCAAATATATTCTTTTCAAAATGATGTTTTAGCAACATATACTTCTAAAAATTATGGTTATGGCGTTTTTACTCTAGACTGGAGTCCAGATGGAAATTATCTTGCAGTAGGAGGAACCTCACCTGATTCTGGAGATGAGCTGCAAATTTATTCTTTTTTTGGAGGAGAGTTATCATCAACTCCCGTAGACTCTAAAAATTATGGTACAAGAATATGGTCTACAAAATGGAGTAGTGATGGTAGGTACTTAGCAATAGGTGGTTATAACCCTGCCGGTGGTAATGAATTGCAAATTTATTCTTTTACTGGAGGAACATTATCTAGTATCCCAATAATATCAAAAAATTTTAATAACGAAATCTATTCTCTTGATTGGAAACAACCCAACAACAATTTTTTAGCTGCGGCAGGAAATTATAGTTCTTCTCATGTTGAAGAATTACAAGTTTATCGATCTGATTATTTATATAGTACTTATTCACCAACCTTTTATAATTCAATAATATTTGGAGATTCATCCTTAGGTTCTGAATATAATTTAAATACTTATCTACTTTCTGGAGCACAAGTAGAATTAACTGGTCCAGTTTGGATTGATGATGCAGATTAATTAAAAAGAGCTTGATAATTTTTCAAAAAATTTAAAGCTATTTTTTGTGCCGGTTTGGAAGAACCGGCATTTTCTACTAAAACAATTAATGTTAATGGTTCATGATTTTTATATTTGAAATACGAAGCGAACCAGGCATGCTCAAGCTGACTTTTTTTTACAACTTCACTTTTTAAACTGGTTGTTTGAGCTGTACCAGTTTTGGCATGAATTTTAAAATCTTTTAGTTTTCTAAACATTTTTGCCGTACCTTCATCTACAGCCTTTGTCATGGAATCCCGCAAAATATTTAATGTATAATCAGAAATTAAAAGTTCATCTCTTTCAATATCTTCATCAGATAAAATTCTTGGTTTGACCAAATAACCGGTACAAATTGAAGAAATCATTTTAGCAATTTGCAAAGGGGTGACAAGAAGATAAGTTTGTCCAATACTTGCAGATAACGTATCACCCTTCCACCACCGCTCTCCTTTTGTTGCGACTTTCCACTCATAAGTTGGAACTAAACCAGTTTTTTCATTCAGTAAAAAATTTGTTTTTCTTCCAAGTCCAAAACAATACGCATAATACGCTAACTGATTAATTTTAAGCTTTTGGGCAATTTCAAAACAAGGAATATTGCAGGAATAAGCAAGGGATGTTTTTAAATCAATTTTGCCATGCCCCCAATGTCGTTGACATTTATACTTTCGGCCCTTAAAAACGATGTAACCCCTGCAATCAAATTCTGTATTTTCATTAATTTCTCCCTCTTCAAGACCAGCTGCAAAAGTTATTAATTTAAAAATAGAAGCAGGAGGATAAAGAGCATTTGTTGCTCTGTTAAGTAACGAACTGTTGTAAAGAAATTTTTCATTCCAGTCATCATCTGTAATTGGATCCAAAAATAAATTTGGATCAAAATTCGGATGAGATAATAAAACTTTTACCGAGCCGTCATGAGGATCCATAAGAATAAACACACCTGACTGATCAAACTCAAATAACGTTTCAGCAATTTTTTGTAAATTTAAATCCAATGTTAACTGAATATCGCTGCCAGGTTTGGCACTCTTGAATTCTTTTTGCTCCAGTTTTTTGCCAGTAGAATTAGTAACATATTTTATATAACCAGTCTCACCCTTTAATTTATCCTGAAAAATTTTTTCTAACCCAGCACGACCCTGTGTTATAAATCTTTCTGACCTTGATAAATAACCAAGAATATGACCCGCCAAATTTTTATGCGGATAGAAACGCTTAAAACGATTAACAATAACCAAATTATTAGAATTATTACACTGCTCACTTATCTGACATAACTGATCAAAAGTTAAATCCTCCCGCAACAAAACTCTTCGCGCATATTTTTCAGATGTCTCAACTTGATTAAATTTTGAATTATTTAAAAAATCTGAATCTAAAATCGAATCAACTTTTTGCAATATTTTTTTTTGCTCCAAATCTATTTTTCTTTTTCCATTTCCCTGCCAATAAAGATCATAAATAGGTTTATTGGAAGCCAAAACAAAATTATTGCAATCCAAAAAATTACCGCGGGGAGATGGTAAAATTTCCTGCCTTAAAAAATTTCGCTCTCCCAAATCAGAAAACCGAGCCTTTTGCTCAACCTGCAAATAAAAAAGACGCAGCAAAACAATGAAAACAAAAATAATAAATCCATACAAAATTTGTCTGATTTTTAAATTGCGCTGATCTTGGACTAAATCTTTCATTGAATTTTTTTCGTTATGAATAATAAGATTTTTGTTAAAAATTAACGTATTTTTCAATGTTTTGCAAAATTTCTACTTTCTTTAAATCATTTCTTTGAAATCAAACTAATTTTTTTGTTATGTTTTCATAAGATTATTAAAAAAACGCTATTCAAAAAAAAACAGAAAGGAGAAATAGGATGAAAAAATTATCAAACGTTTCAGCCTTGATCTTTTTATTTTCCATTCTTGGTTTGTTCAAGATTTCTTTGATAAAAGCAGGGCCTCCTGAGGAAAAAGGAAAAACGCATCTATCGGTAAAAGAATTGCAAAAGAAGCTTAAAGAAGCCGGCGGGCCAAAATTTGGCATTCCACAAAAAAAAATCATCAAAAAAAAGGTTGTTAAAAAAACTGCTGAAAAAAAAGAACCCGAAACAAAAAAAGAAGAATTTAAAAAACCTAAAGGCCCACAAGGAAGAAGACTTCCAACAAAAAAAACGCCGAAACAAATAAACGAACAAATTGAAAAATTGGAAAAAGTAGGAGAAGAGGCCGAAAAAACTGTAGAAGCTTTGGAAGAAAAAATTGAAACAAAAGAATTATCTAAAGAGGAAAAAGAAGAAACAAAAAAAGAAATAGAAGAAGTTAAAAAGATTCAGGAAAAAGTTGAGGAAAAAATAGAAAAAGCCAGAGAAGAACTAAACTGGTGGCAATGGTTTTTATCCTGGTTTTGGTGGAAATCAGCGGAAACAGAATAAAAAATCTTTTTAAAACTAAAAAAAGCGCGATTTAATTTCGCGCTTTTTTTATTCTTTATCCTCAAAAAGCAATCCACCCATTTTATTTAAAGGATGACTTTCATCACACATTTTCGCCAGTTCTGCCGAAGTTACACGCGTATAAATTTCTGTTGTGCCTAAATTTTTATGTCCCAAAAGTTCCTGGATTATTCTAAGATCAACTCCCTGATTTAAAAGATGTGTGGCAAAGGAATGTCTAACTTTATGCGGAGTCAGATTTTTATCAATTTTTAAAAATTTTCTAAACATTTCAAAAACGCGTTGTACTGAACGGGGAGTAAGCTTATTTCCGGATGCGTTTAAAAATAAATAACCCGGATCCTGCTTTTTTATCATTAATCCACGTTCTTTATCCAGATATTTTTTTACACTATCCTTTGCTTTGTTGCCAAAAAGAACAATTCTTTCTTTTGCGCCTTTTCCAAGAACTTTTACCGCCTTATTTATAAAATCAATATCAAGCAAACGCATTCCCACCAATTCTGAACAACGAACACCAGTCGCGTAAATTAATTCAAAAATTGCCTTGTCCCTATTCGGAAATTTTGTAGGCAGATCATCATTTTTAACCGAATCCAACAAATAAAAAATTTCATCAACGGTCAAAATTGTAGGAAGTTTTCGCTCTATCTTTGGAGACTTAAAATTAATGTTAACCTTAATACCATTCATTTTTAAAAAATGCTGAAATGACCTAAAACAGGATAGTTTTCTTGCCAACGTGGCCTTTGAAATTTTTTTATAAAACAAAAAAACAATATATCGGCGCAAAATTTTTTCAAACGAATCTTTTAATTCTGGCTCTTTACTTCCAATTCGGTCAAAAAATAAAATTAATTGCTCAAGATCAATTTTGTATGCCCGCAACGTATTTGGCGATGAATTTTTTTCAACCTCCAAAAAAACTAAAAACACGGAAATTTTTTCTTTTAAAAATTCTAAATCCACCCTCTCCCCTTTCTAAACAAAATTATTGGATAAATTGATATAAAAAAAATATGTTGATATAAGGTAATTAAAATTCATTTTAAAACAAAAAACTTTAAATATTGGATAAATTTATGGCCAGTAAAAATATGATAGATAAAATTATCTCCATTTTACAAAAAAATACAAAAAAATTTACACCACCTCTGGCACAAACAATAATAAAAGAATACGGAAAAAAGCCTTTTTTGATTTTGATTAGCGGAATCTTGAGCCCAAGAGTTAAAGATTCAACCACATTGGTCGTATGCAAAGAATTATTCAAAATTGCCAAAACACCGAAACAAATTTTAAAAATTCCTGTTAAAAATCTGGAAAAAATAATTTATAAAATAGGTTTTTACAAAAATAAAGCCAAAGCATTACATAATGCAAGCAAAATAATTGTTGAAAACTTCAATGGCAGAGTTCCCAAAACTCAAAAAGAGTTGCTCACAATTCCCGGAGTCGGGGTAAAAGTTGCAAATCTTGTTTTAGGAATAGCTTTTGGCAAACCTGAAATTTGTGTCGATGTTCATGTTGATAGAATTTCAAATAGATTAGGGATAATTAAAACAAAAAATGTTATTGAAACTGAAAAAGAATTAGCAAAAATTTTGCCTAAAAAAAACTGGACCAAGTGGAATAAGCTTTTAGTCATGTGGGGACAAAATATTTGCACTCCACGCAACCCAAAATGCAGTATTTGCAAACTAAATAAAATTTGTAAAAAAGTTGGCGTTAAAAGTCACCGGTAATACTTTTCATCAATTGAATATAATTTCAAATCAGAAAACAAATCAAATTGATTTCTTCTAATTTCATAAAGAGGAAATTGCTCACAAAGTTTAAATGTTATTGTATTAAATCGTTCAACATATTTAATACAAGCGCCATAACAAATCTTCAAATCCAAATTATTTAGACGCAAATATTGTTTTTCAAAACATTCTTCTTTGCTTACACAAAAAATTTCTAAAGAAATTCCTTCACCAGTCAAAACATTACATTCAATTTTCAACAAAGCATCTTTCGAAATAATTATTTTAATTTTATTTCCATTTAACTTTGAAAAATCTTTTAAAATTAAAATCGTATCATCCGGAATTTTAAATGACATTTTAACAAACAAAGAATTACCTTGACCATCAATGGTATAGGAATTTTTTGATTTTTTTATTAGAAGATTTGAAGAAAAACCAACACCTTCACTTTTTTTTATTACAAAACATTGCTTTAATATGTTTTCGAATTCATCATCAGCAAAAACAAATGAAAATGAAAATAATAAAAAAAATAATTTTTTCACGACAAGAGATTAAATTTTAATATTTATTTAGCTCAACGGCTTTTTGAATTAGATCATCAACGTTAAGATTTGGTTCCTGTTTGCCATCAGGGTGTCGCAACGTTACAGTCTGATTTTCCTGTTCCTTTTTTCCAACAATTAACATCCATGGCAATTTATCTTCCTGCGCATGACGAATTTGACCGGAAATTTGATCGTTAGACTCATCAAGTTCAACCCGAACATCTTTTTCTTTGAATTTATTTAAAATTTCTTTCGCATATTCTTTTTGTTCATCAGTTATTGTCAAAATTCGAATTTGCACTGGAGACAACCAAAATGGTAATCTGCCTTTATAATGTTCAACCAAAATTCCAATAAACCGTTCTAAAGATCCATAAATTGCCCGGTGAATCATAACTGGAGTTTTTCTTGTTTGATCGGAATCGATATATTTTATATCAAAGTTTTGCGGCAGGAAAAAATCAACCTGAACCGTTCCGCATTGCCATTCCCTACCCATCGCATCCTGAATATTCATATCAATTTTAGGTCCATAAAATGCGCCCTCACCTTCCTGCAATCTGTATTTTATTCCTTCATGTTCAAGCGCTCTTTTCAAAGCATTCGTTGCTTTTTCCCAAAGCTCGTCACTTCCCATCGCTTTTTCAGGTTTGGTTGAAAGTCCCATTTCAATTTTTTCAAAACCAAATTTGTTATAAATTTTTTTAGACAACTGCAAAATTTTTATTATTTCTTGTTCAATTTGATCAGGCATACAATAAACATGCGCGTCATCCTGGGTAAACGCGCGAACTCTGAACAGACCATGGAGTACTCCTGAAAGTTCATGTCTGTGAACAAGTCCAAATTCAGAAACGCGCAATGGAAGTTCCCGATAAGATCTTGGCTTTTCTCTATAAAGTAAAATTCCACCCGGACAATTCATAGGTTTTACACAATAAGGTTTATCATCAATTAATGTGTAATACATATTTTCTTTGTAATGATCGTAATGTCCGGAAATTTTCCAAAGTTCTTCACTTAAAATAATTGGTGTTTTAATTTCCTGATAATCATTTTTTTGAACTTCACGCATGTATTCAACTAATTTATTAAATATAATCAAACCTTTACCGTGAAAAAATGGAAAACCGGGAGCATATTCGCTAAAAGAATAAAGATCTAATTGTTTTCCAAGTCTGCGATGATCATATTTTTTTGCCTGTTCAATCATCTCAAGATAATCATCTAAATATTTTTGTGTTTCAAACGCAACGCCAGAAATTCGTTGCAATGGCATTCCTTGCTTATCGGCACGCCAATAAGATCCTGATAAGTTTGTTAATTTAAAATATTTGATATCTCCGGTAGATTTAACGTGCCCACCTTTACACAAATCGAAAAAATCTCCCTGACTGTAAATAGAAATTTTTTCAGTTTCAGGTAATTTCTCAATTATTTCTTCTTTAAATTGATTGCCCTTGAATAATTTTAGAGCCTCTTTTTTGCTTACCTCTTTTCCTATAATAGGTAAATTTTGTTTCGCAAGTTCATGCATTTTGGATTCGATTTTTGGTAAGTCTTCTTCTTTAAAATTTTCTCTTGGTAAAAAATCATAGAAAAATCCATATTCAGTAACCGGACCAATTGTTAATTTTGTTCCCGGATAAATTTCAAGCACTGCCTGAGCTAATAAATGGGCTGCTGAGTGCCTTAAATTATATAACTTTTCATTTTTATCAGATTTTAGATTTCTTTCCATGGCTTTTACCTCTTTACCCAAAATTATCCAACCATCAAAAATATTCAGCTAGAACACAATGATACAACTAAAAACATAAATTGAAAAGACGATTAACCAAATTTCAATTTCTATCAAAAAACATAAATTTTATATGTTTGAAAACTCAAAGCAAAAAATGTTAATGTTCATTTAGGGGAAAATTACCAACCTTTTAAACGGGGGAGACGGACATGGCTGATCAAAAAAGCCTAAATGAAAATTCTTCCCAAATTCGACCACGACACAATCGTATTTTTGTTTTGGACACAAATGTTTTATTGCATGATGTAAATTCACTTTTTGCATTTAGGGGAGTAGTCGTTGGAATACCATTTGTCGTTCTGGAAGAACTGGATAAATTCAAGGGGGACGCTGGAGAAAAAGGAAAAATTGCAAGACATGTTATACGAAATTTAGACAACCTCAGATCGCAGGGGTCACTAGAAGAAGGAGTAGAATTAAATCATAAAACAGGATCTCTGCTTAAAATATTTTCAACACCGCATGATTTAAAAGCAGAAGATTTACCTCATGAAAAAGTGGATAATATCATCCTTCAGACAGTTAGAGATTTAGTCGAGCAAGGTTATGAGGTTACATTTGTTACCAAAGATATAAATGCCCGGGTAAAAGCCGATGCTTTGGGATTAGATGCTGAAGATTACGCAAAAGAAAAAGTTCCAACTGATGAAGAATTCCATAAAGGTTGGATAGAAATTTCAATGCCCGCAAATGATTTACGTAAAATAAGCGCATCTAAAATATCTGGCATTATCCCACAAGATCAAACTTTATTTATAAATAATTTTGTAATTCTGGAAAGTGAAAACAATCCGGAAAATTATCGTTTATTCCGTTTTTTGGGAGGCACAAATTTTAAGGAAGTCGAAAACTTTACTCTCATGCAATATTTTGAAGCTAAAAATGTTCAGCAATTAATGGCTCTGGATTTATTAATGGATCCGGATGTTCAAATCGTAACATTGTTGGGTCAGGCAGGAACCGGAAAAACCTTTTTAACTCTATTGGCAGGATTGCAACAAATTTTATATGGAAAAGAATACCAAAAATTTTTAATAACGCGCCCTGTAATTGCGCTTGGCGCAGATATTGGATATTTACCTGGAGGGGTTCAGGAAAAATTATATTATTGGATGCAACCAATATATGATAATTTAGATTTAATTTTCAGCAAAAAACATCTTCATGATGAACAGGGTGAAACAGAACAAAATTATGAAAACAAAAAGAAAAAGCATAAACACGAATCTCCTAAAAAGAAATTTAGCATTGATCAATTAATAAGAAGAGATCTTTTAAGTCTTGAAGCAATCACATACATGCGTGGCCGATCAATTCCTGATCAATTTGTTTTTATCGATGAAGTTCAAAATCTTTCTCCACACGAAGTAAAAACAATTGTCAGTCGCGCGGGGGAAGGAACAAAGGTTATTTTGGCCGGAGACCCATATCAAATTGATTCACCTTATCTTGATTTTTGTAGTAACGGATTAACGCTATCAACAGATAAATTAAAGGGGCAAGCAATTTTTGGAACAGTATTTTTGCAAACGAGTGAAAGAAGTCCATTGGCAAAACTTGCAGCAGAAGTTTTATAAAAACTTAAAATTAAAGGGCGCTAAGTGCGCCCTTATTATTTTTGAATTTGACGTAAAAATTCCTGAACCGTCTCTTCAAAAGTTAAATTAGAATTATCAACAATAAACGCATTATTGGGAACAATTAAAGGAGAAACTTCACGAGTTTCATCTCGTTCATCCCTAAGCTCAATTTCTTTTTTTACTTTTTCCAAATTGTTATCTTTGATATTTCTTTTTTCATCAAATGCAACTCTTTGCGCGCGAATATCAACGCTTGCGGTTAAGAAAAATTTATAATCTGCATTTGGGAAAACAACAGAACCTAAATCACGGCCTTCGGCAACAATATCATATTTTTCAGCAATATTTTTTTGAATATGAGACAACCGCTCCCGAACCTGTTTGTCCTGACTAACCAAAGACGCCGGCCTATCTAAACTTAAATTATATAAATCATCTGTTAAAGCCTCATTCTCAAAATAAACAGTCGGGTCATTTTCAACAAATTCATAAGTAATTTTATCAAGCAAACTTAATTCGTTTTCGTTAAGCGGGCCAATATTTTCAGGGGCTTTTTTCAACTTATTAATTAAAATATATGCTGCTGCGCGATACAAAAGACCTGTATTTAAATAATGAATTTTTAACCTTTTGGCCAACGCTTGCGCAACAGAACTTTTTCCACTTCCAACCGGCCCATCAATTGTGATGATCATAAATAATTCTCCTGAAAATTACTTTGCCCTACTTCGTACCGCAAATAGCGTCCCGCTATTCAGCTGGATGGCGGAAAGGCACTTTTCTAGTAATATCAATCATTTTAAAAAATGTCCGCCTACGTTAAAACTTCGGCGTGACATCACGCCATAGCTGCTTTGCAGCGACGGCGGATGGCCTGCCAGCCCTACTACGCTTTTCTCTATGAAGAATTACAAGAAGTTTCAAGCTACGAAGGGCAACCTTCGCATCATTTTTCTATTAATATCAAACATTTAAAACGTTGGCTTACCGCCTCCCTCGACAAGCTCTGGATAAACTCCGCATAATTTTTCTATCAAATAAAAATCATTTAAAAAGGCGACTTGTCCGTCGAAGCAAAAACCAAATTTTAAACTTCAGTAGTGCGAAGACGGAAGGCTGGTGGAGCTAACCGGAATCGAACCGGTAACCTCATGAATGCGACCCATGCGCTCTACCAATTGAGCTATAGCCCCACATATATTTTTGTGTTAGATTACATAAATCAAAGAATTGTAAAACATCTTAAATTATATTTAAAAATTAATGATTTTAAAGTTTTTTTTTTATTCTATTCATTATCCCATTAAATTTATCTTCATTTATAATTCAAGCTGACAGCATAGAAAAAAAAGATAAAGAGATAATTTTATATTCAGACATACATTTACCAGAACTACCAAATTCAAATAAAACACAAAAAAATCAAAATAAAATTTTAAAAAACAGATTAAAAAAAGCTCAAAATCTAACGGTGTTATTTGAAGGTTATAAACAAGATCAAAAACAAAAATTTTCAAAGCAACAAATAAAAAGAAGTAAACATTTAACCACACCAGCTTATCTTGATATTTTGACTCAAACCTTAAATAATCCATTAATAAAAATAATTCCATCAGATCCAAGAAAAAATATAAATGAAGCCTTTATTAATTGTGTTAAAACGTTTGAACTTTTAAGCAATGATCCTTATGAAATGGTCCTTGAAGGAGCTGCAAAAATAAAAATTTTAAATGCGCAAGAAAAAACACAATTAAATCATTTACAAAAATCATGTCCAAGGTTTAAACAAATTTTTAAGGATTCAAAAAAACTTAAAAAAACGTTAACTGAAGCTGAAAAAGAATTACGTTTTTGTTCCGCTGGTTGTCATCCTGAACTTGTTTCAGGATCCATTGCTGAAATTATTTCTGACATTTTGCTTAACCATTACACAATTCTGGAAAAACCATACAAAGATAAATTAAAAATTATTATGAACAATTTAATTACAATTTATGAACAAAGCTTTCAATTATTTGATAACAAACTTTATTCAAAATCAATAAAATCAAAGGATAATAAAATTTTGATTTTTGCAGGCCAGGAACATATTGAAAATTTGAAAAACCTGCTTGTAAATAATGGATATAAAATCAAAAAAGAAATTTATGATAAAAATACAATTAATATTTTAAAACAATTGGATAATCAAATTGAAAACGGATCACTGAAAAACCTGGAAATTCAATTGGAAGCTAAAGCGCAAGACTTAAAATTGCCAAATGAAGCATTTGATTTAATCATTTAACGCAACATCCAAACCCTGTAATTCGATATTAATTTTGTCATTCCATTCATTTTTAACAACATGAGCCGCAACATCAAATGATTTATCCCCAATATTTGAAAAAAAATCATACAATTCAGGCCGATTGAAAAAAATTAAAGGTTTTATTACTCCCTGTGAAAAAACAGAACATTTAACATGTTTATCTTTTAAAAGTTGGGGTTGGCGCAGCAATGTTAAATTTTTAATTAAAAAGGATGGCTGCATATTTTGATTGCCAAACGGTTCAAGTTGATCTAAATCAAACAAAAGTTTTTGTTTCATTTCGCCAAAGTCCAAATTTGCATCCAAATCAATTTTGGGAATTAAATCTTCAGGCTTGAGTTCACGTGCAATCTTTTCTTCAAGTCGCTCTTTTAATTCAGGCAAATCTTTTTGTTTTAATTTAAGACCTGCAGCATATGAATGCCCACCAAAACTTAAAAGCAAATCTTTATTTTCATTTAACGCATCAAAAATATTAAATTCCGGAATAGATCTGCATGAACCTTTTACAATTCCTTTTTTATCAAGATGAAATAAAAAAGTGGGTTTGCCAAAATTATGTGATAATTTTCCAGCAACTAAACCTATTACACCTGACGGCCAATCAGTATTTGCAGCCATTATAATATTTTCTTTTTCTAAATTAATTTGTTTATCCAAAATCGCTTTTTCTATTTCTAAATAAATTTGTCGATCAACCAGCTTTCTTTCTTCATTAAATCGTCGCAACACTTTTCCAATGCGGTCAACTTCATTTTTTTCTGAACTAATCAAAAATTTTACAGCCTGACGTGGGTCATCTAACCGGCCAAGAGCGTTAATTTGCGGTGCTACCATAAAACCAATATCAAGTGAATTAAGTTTTAATCTCTGCAAACCACTATTTTGTATTAATGAATTTAAAGACAAACTTCTTTTTTTATTAACTAGCGTTAAACCGTAGCGAACCCAATACCTATTCTCTCCAATCAAAGGAACGACATCAGCAACAGAGCCCAAAAGCAAAAGTTCATAAATTTTATCGGGTAATTTTTTATCAAGTTTTTTATATAAAAGATCAATAATTTTAAAAGAAACACCAACTCCAGCTAAATCTTTATATGGATATTCACAATCTATTTGATTTGGATCAACAATCGCTAAAGCTTCGGGAAGCTCTTCTTGAGGCCGATGGTGATCTGTGATAATTAAATCTATTTTTAATTCTTTTGCTTTTTTTGCGGCAACAATTGCAGAAATTCCATTATCAACTGTAATTATTAATTTATAACTATTTTCCGCAGATTTTTGTACAAACTTTTCAGACAAACCATAACCATCTTTTTCTCGATTAGGCAGAAAGAAATTAACATTTGCACCCAAAGGCAAAAGAGCCAAAAGCAACAAAGACGTAGAAGTTATACCATCAACATCATAGTCACCAAAAATTAAAATCTTTTCTTTTTTTTTAATAGCATGCAAAATTCGATCAACTGTTTTTTCAGCATCTTTAAATAAAGTTGCATCAAAAACATTTTGTTCATATGAAGAAAATAGGAATGATCGAATTTGATCTGAATCAAGAAGATTACGTGAACATAAAGTTTGAGCGATTGCAAAACTTAAATTATTGTCATAAGCAACTGATCTGACAAGAGCCTCATCCGTTTTTTTTATCCGCCACAAAAATTTTTGACCTTGAATTCGCAGATAATTTATATTTTTATTTTTATTAGATTTCATTCAATCACAACACATTTCAACTTTATTTTTACTTAGACAATAATAATTAAAATAAACCGCTCGTCCCGAGTGCCCATCAAAGCAAAGCGAAGATGGGCGTATCGAGGGATGCGTTTATTCCTTTTTAAATATTTTTTTTGCATACAAAGATATTAAATCCCAATCCTTTTTAATTAATGCTTCTTTTTTTTTCCTGGACCAATTTTTTATTTTTCTTTCGGCGTGAAACGCCTCATCCCTTGTTGGAAAAATTTGATAGAATACAAGCGTAACTGGTAATCTTTTAGACGTATAACATTTGTATGTCTTTAATTTATGTGCTGATAATCTTCGTTCTAAGTCATCAGTATGACCAGTATAATAAGATCCATCAGAACATTTAAGTATGTAAACAAAAAAATCATTCATTTTAAAAAATCGGAAACACCGCATCCTTCGATACACCCGTCTTCGCTCTAACGAGCTTCGCCGGGCACTCAGGACGAGCGGTGTAGTTAATATTCATGTTTAATAACAATTAAATTTACAAATCCAGCTAGAATAAACTCTAACTTAATAAAAGAAATACAAGTATAATAAATTTTAATTATTAACCAACTTTTTTTAATGTTGGAAATAAAATTACATCTTTGATTGAAGTTGTATCAGTTGCAAGCATCACCAAACGATCAATACCAACACCAACACCAACGGTTGGGGGAAGGCCATATTCCAACGCTTTAATAAAATCTGCATCATAATGATGAGCTTCCTCATCACCATTTTCTTTTGCTTCAGCTTGAGACTTAAATCTTTGAGCCTGATCAATTGGATCATTTAATTCTGTAAAACCATTTGCTATTTCCATACTCGCTGCGAAAAGTTCAAACCTTGCCGCAATATTTGGATTATTCGGATCACGTTTTGCAAGAGGTGAAATTTCAATTGGATAACCAACGATGAAAGTTGGTTGAAATATTTTACCTTCTACTTTTTCTTCAAATAATGCAAAAAGTTTTGCTCCATGATAATCCTGACCTTTGGGAATTTCCACATTCAAATCTTTTAAAAGCTTATTGATATTTTCCTGATCAAACTGCTCTTTATTAAAACCTCCAATTTCAACAAGCGCCTGTTCAACCGTTAACTGTTTAAATGGAGCCGTAAAATCTAAATCTTTTCCCTGAAATTCAACGGTTAATTTACCACAAGAATGCTTAACCGCATCCTGAATTAATTCTTCTGTTAATTTTATACCATCTTTATAATTTCCATGCGCCATATAAAATTCAAGCATGGTAAATTCCGGGTTGTGTCTGGTTGAAATTCCTTCGTTTCTAAAATTTCTGTTAATTTCAAAAACTTTTTCAATTCCTCCAATAACCAGACGCTTAAGATATAATTCCGGAGCTATTCGTAAATAAAGATCCATATCATAAGCATTGTGATGCGTAACAAAAGGCCGAGCAACAGCTCCTCCGGGAATTGGATGAAGCATTGGAGTTTCAACTTCCAAAAAATCTCTATCCAATAAAAATTGTCGAATAGACTGAATAATTTCAGAACGTTTTTTAAATTTTTCCAAGCTCTCAGGATTACTAATTAAATCTAGATATCTTTGACGATATCGCGCTTCAACATCAGAAAGCCCATGAAATTTTTCCGGTAATGGATGGAGACATTTACTCAAAAGAGTAAAATCACTTACCCGTAACGTAATTTCACCTTTTTGTGTTTTAAAGCTCTCCCCTTTAACCCAGATAATATCACCAACATCAAGATACTTTAAAAAGAAATCAAATTTTTCATCCCCCAAAGCATCCTTACGCAGATAAATTTGCAAACGACCAGCCCTATCCTGAATGTGCGCAAAAACTGTTTTACCATGTTCACGAATGGTTATTAATCTTCCGGCGATTTCATATTTTTTTTCTTTTTCAGGATCAAATTCATCCAAAACTTGCACCGTGGTTGCATTAACCGGTTTAAATTCCGGCCAGGGATTAATCCCCATTTTTTGTAATTCATTAACTTTTTCAAGACGAACTACATTTTCATTAGAAGAAATTTCTTCTAAATTTATTTGCTCTTCTATATTTTCTTTTTTACTCATTTTAAATCCAGGAAATATTTTCATATAAACATATTTCAAAAGTCACAACACACGTTAAACTAACATTAATCAAGCCTATTGACAATTTATTGCTTTTTTAAAACATAAATCTTTTCATCTGGTAAAGCCATCTGAAGTTCTTGCCTTGCCATCTTTTCAATCATAAAATCATTATTTTGCCATTGATCTATATCTGTTTTTAATCGAGCAATCTCTTTTTGTGTTTCGGTTATTTTGTTTAAGTCTACGTTGATATCCTTTTGCATCTGTTTATAAACAATAAACCCCTTGTTGCCCCAAATAAAAGATTTTATAAAGATTAAAAATATTAAAACAAAAATCAAAAATTTTGTGATTGATTCAAAATTCCATACAAACATTTTCTTACCAAATTCCCTTCTCATTCTTTTCCTAAATCTCTATGATGAATTAAAAATCTTACATTTTCCCAATTTTGTTTTGCTAATTTTTCTGCAAAAGCAACTGAGCGATGCTTGCCACCGGTACAACCAACAGAAACATTAACAAAAAACCTGCCTTCTTTATAAGATTTTTTAATTGAATATTCCAAAAAACTGATCAGACGTCGCCAATAATCCTGTACGTCAGGTTTAGTAAATAAATAATTTTGAACCTCACTACTTCTGCCATCAATTTTTTTTAGCTCCGGAACAAAAAATGGATTTGGCAAAAAACGAAGATCATAAACCAGATTACTTTCTTTAGGAACTCCGTATTTAAAACCAAAAGAAATAATATTTACCAAAATTTCCTGTTCTGATTTGGCAGAAAAAGAATTTCTTACCCATTTACGCAAATCATGAATATTAAATTCATCGGTATCAAGAATAATTTCTGACATTCCCATAACTGGTTCTAATAATTCTTTTTCTTTTTGAATTGCGTTAAGTAAAGATACACCACGATCCGCAAGAGGGTGTTTTCTTCTGGTTTCCTGAAATCTTTTAACCAAAGTTGAATCGCTCGCGTTTAAAAAAATAATTTTAAAATCAACATTCGTCTCTTTTTTACGACGAAGATTATCAACTTCCAAAATAAAATTACTTAAAAATTGTTTTCCTCCTCTTGCATCAATACCTAAAGCAATTTTTGTCAAATTACTCTGAGCCTCGAAAGCAAGATGAAAGAAGTTGGAAAAAAGAGGAACAGGCAAATTATCAACACAATAAAAACCCAAATCTTCTAATACTCGCATAACGCTGGTTTTGCCACCACCGGAACAGCCTGTAACAATTAAAACTGTTTTGATTTGTTCCGATTGCAACATTTTTTCGTCAGATTTTTTTTTCAGTTAAACAATCTTTTAAAACTTCCATAGAAATAACAAATTAAAAATTAATCAAATTATTTATCGTCTTAAATTTTAAAAAAATATATTATATACAAGGGATTAATATATAACAAAGAAAAACAAAAGGAGAATATTAATGAAAAAAAGGTACTTTTTACTTTGCTTAACAATAATTGCAACGTCTTGCATAAACTTCTCATTCAAAAAAAATAAAAAAGACGAAAAAAAAGATTTGTCTGCCGAAGCCTTGGCCCAACAGGAAGAAAAACAGGCTTATCAAAGCTTCAGAACTATGTCTGATGTAGTTAGCCTGATTCAGGAAAAAGCTTATCAGGCACCAGAAAACTTGGCTTCTATTATTGAAAATGCATTAAAATCTGCCATGCCAAATGTCGATCCACACACAGCATTTTTTCCACAAGAAAGTTATCTATCAACAATGGAGGCAACCTCAGGAGAATTTTCCGGAATTGGAATAAGTATTATAAGTAAAACTTCAGATGATGATGCTTTGGCAATAATAGATATTATTCAGGGTGGACCGGCGGAAAAGGCAGGGCTTAAACCAGGCGATAAAATTGTTGAGGTAGAAGGAAAAAAATTAAGAGGTTTATCCTCAGATGAAGCAATAGCTGAAATTAAGGGTAAAACAGGCAGTGAAGTAAAATTAAAAATAATCAGAAACAAAAAGCCAATGGAATTAAAAGTCAAACGTGATGTAATTAAGGATCAGACATCTTTTTGTTTTCATTTTAAAACACCGAATATTTATTATCTTGGATTAAAAATATTTGCCGCAACGTCAACCAAACAAATGGCTGAGCTTTTAAATAAAGCAAGCGAAGGAAAGGCAAGAGGAATTGTTATCGACGTAAGAAGAAATCCTGGAGGAATTCTGGATTCAGCAATTGATACATGCAATTTATTTGTGGATAAAAATTCACTTATTGTTTCAACCAAAGATAAAAAAAATAACGTAACAGCAGAATACAAAACTAGCAAAGACCCGATTTTTAAAAATAACATTCCTATTTTTATATTAATTGATAACTTTACAGCTTCAGCATCTGAAATCTTAGCCGGAGCCTTAAAACACTATTCTGAACAAAATTCAAAAAATAAAAATAAAAATTTAATGGTATTTTTGGTTGGAACACCAACTTTTGGTAAAGGCTCAGTGCAGGAAGTAATACCTATTAGTAATGGTTGCGCATTAAAACTGACCACACTTCTTTACTATCTTCCAAATGGACAAACAATCCAGGCTCTGGGGATTAATCCAGACTTTACAATTAAACCTAAAATTGTTCCGACAGAAGATATTAAATGGATAGAAGAACTATACGGAAAAGAATCTTCTTTAAAAAATTATATCAATCCCACCCTTCGACAAGCTCCCGCCGACGCTAAAGCTATGGCGGGCAAGCAGGAGGATAAACAAAACAAAGAACCTGAAGAAACAGAAAAAACATGGAAACAACGCCAAATTGAATCTCTTAATGGAGACCCTCAAATTCAAACATGTATTAATATGATAAATATGTTTGATTTTGCTAAAAAGCATAATCCTAAACTGGTTGAAAACAGAACAAAAGCATTAAAATTTTTAAAAGAAAATTTTTTGACTGATGATGAAACTGAAATTGAGGAAATTAAGGTAAAAAGTTAAAACTTTCCACTTGGATTTTTGTAAATTTGCACTTATAATAACAATCCTACATAATTGAATTTCATGGTGAGCGTAGCTCAGCTGGTAGAGCACCAGATTGTGGTTCTGGTGGTCGCGGGTTCGAGACCCGTCGCTCACCCCATTCGTCTTCACGTTGTTTCGACGCAATGACTAACAAAATGTTTGCAAAGCGATAAAATCGCTTGTAAAATACAATTATATTTTTTGAAATTTTCCTTCCGTCTTCGCACTATCTAAGTCAAAAAACTAGGTATTGCTTCGCCGGACATGCTTTTTTCATTAAAAACAATACTTTTAATTTTGTCGGGGCGTGGCGCAATTGGTAGCGCACTCGCTTTGGGAGCGAGGGGTTGCCAGTTCGAGTCTGGCCGCCCCGACCAGACTTCGCTCTAACGAGCTACGTCTGGCACGGCCATCTTTTTTAAGGATTTTGAAATTTTATATCACGTGCCTCCCTCGACCTCTCGACACGCTCGTGACTCGGGACAGGCTCCGCTCAGTTTTTTGAAATTAAATATCACGTGCCCGTAGCTCAGTAGGATAGAGCAACGGATTTCTAATCCGTAGGTCACAGGTTCGAATCCTGTCGGGCACACCAGCCTACGCTAAAGCTACGGCTGGCATGCCAAAATTTTAGGAACTTAATAAAAATATTTATAGCAAAATTGGCTCGTAGGCTGCCCGTCGAAGCTTTTTCTCTTTCGCTAAAGCTTCAAAGAATATTCTACGAAGTTTTAACGAAGCAGAAAGCGAAGTCGGGCCATTAAAAATGCTTTCGCCAAGGCTTCAGCTGGCATGCCAAAAAAATTTAGCTTTTTTATAATTTATAAGAAACATTGATAGCGAAAGCTGTCCGCCGAAGCTCTTTAGAGCATAGGAGGACTTACTAGACAACAAATAATAAAAATTTATGTTTTATGTTTATATCATACAATCAATAAATCACCCTCAAAAAAAATATGTTGGATGTACAAGCAACATAAAAAAACGATTGCGCAATCACAATTCAGGAACTACTCCTCACACCAAAAAATATTTACCTTGGGAACCTATTGTATGTATCTGTTTCAAAAATAAAGACAAAGCTGTAGCTTTTGAAAAATATTTAAAATCTGGTTCAGGTAGAGCTTTCGCAGCAAAACATTTAATATAAAATTTTCACTGAACCATTCGCTATTTTTTAAAAAAGGAGAAAATAATGAAAACTGTAGATTGGTTGTTCAGCATATTAGAAGCAATTCTTTGGTATGGATTCATATATTTATTCATTTTTACGATAAAAAATCCGGTTAACTTATGGCTAAATTCATTTATTTTGTTGATTTTATTATACGTTGCATCAATAAGTTGCCCATGGTTCAGAAATACTGATGCATGGAAAAAATTGTGGAAAAAATAAACGATTTTTTTCTTTTTAGTTTTTCAATTCCTGAAAATTAAGAATTTGAAATTGATTTTTGAAAACATTGATAAGTTTTTGTAAATCCTGCGGCGTTATAAGAATTGTCGCGTCATTGCTTAAAGGATGAAATCCCAATATTTCCTGATCAAATAATCTTTGATCCAAAATAACTTTAACAACATGATTTTTATCATTAACAAGTCCAAGGGGTGTAACAGAACCTGGAGTAACCCCCAAAAATTCCAGTAATAACTTTTCATCAGCGAATCGCAATTCCGGCGCATTAATTTTTTTTGATAATTCTTTTAATCTGATTTGTGTATCAAAAAGTGCGACAACTAGCCATAAATTTTTCTTGCTGTCCTTCAAAAACAAATTTTTACATTGTCCAAATTGAGGTAATTCTTCATATAAATGCATTGCTTGCTCAACTGTAAAAACTGGTTTATGAATATAATTTTGATATTTTATTTTCAGCTCATCCAAAAAATTAAATAATTGTTGAGAGGTAAACATTTAGAATTCCTTAAAAAAATAAAATATTAATTCTGAACAAAAAGTATGATTAATATCTGCATCTTCTGCCCGTGCGATTACCAGCCCAATTATTTGATCGGTAAAAACGTTTGTTTTTATTTTCATTTTTATTTTGAGAATGCAAATATGCGTCATGATTAGTGTTTTCTATTTTTCTTGGAATAAATTCAATTTCTGGAAGATCTGTCGCACTTTTTCGTTCAATATAAATATTAGTATATTTCATAATATTTCTAAAAGTATGAAACTCTGATCTTGATACCAGACTAATCGCCTTACCTGTTTTTCCAGCTCTACCAGTTCTTCCAATTCTGTGAACATATGATTCACGTTCCCTTGGAATACCATAGTTAAAAATAACTTCAACATTAGAAACATCGATACCGCGAGCAGCGACATCTGTTGCAACCAGAATATTAATTTTTGCATTTCTAAATTTATTCATAATAGAATCACGTTTAGCCTGTCTTATATCACCATGAATAGCTGCAGAATAAAAGCCCTGCGAACGTAAATCATCACAAACAACATCAACATTTCTTTTGGTATTACAAAAAACAATAGATAATCTTGGATTGTGTTTGGTAAGTAATTGAGTAAGTAAAAATGTTTTTTTTGAAGGTTCAACATCAAAATATGTTTGTTCTATCATTTTTGAATGAATTTCTTCATTTGAAATTTTAATTATTTTGGGGTTTTTTTGAAACTTATGTGTTAAATCCAGAACTTCACGAGGAATGGTGGCAGAAAAAAGAACAGTCTGTCTGTTATTCGGCATACCTTTTAAAATTTCCTGAAGATCTTGTCTGAATCCCATATCAAGCATTTCATCCGCTTCATCCAAAACAACCATTTTCACTTTATCTACTTTTAAAGTACCTCGTTTAATGTGATCCAAAGTTCTTCCTGGAGTACCAACAATAATTTTAGGATTTCTTTTTAACCCAAAAAATTGTCTTTGAATTGGCTGACCACCATAAATCGGTAATGCGGAAATATTTCTTTTATATTTTAAAAATTTACCTATTTCAGATGAAACCTGAATTGCAAGCTCTCTTGTTGGACACAAAACAAGAACCTGAACATCTCTTATTTTTTCATCTACTCGTTCAATTGCAGGAAGACCAAATGCAGCAGTTTTACCTGTACCAGTTGAAGCCTGACCTACAATATCATTTCCTAAAATAATTTC
This sequence comes from bacterium, assembly GCA_043818275.1. Taxonomy (GTDB): domain Bacteria; phylum Babelota; class Babeliae; order Babelales; family JAUWHS01; genus JAUWHS01. The sequence goes on from JBDRFY010000018.1 coordinate 28,608, forward strand.
CGGAATTGCTTTTTCCTGAATAGGAGTAGTTTGCTCAAATCCCATATCTGATATGGCTTTTAAAGTTTCTCTTGATAAGTTTAATTCTTCAAATTTTAATTTACTCATAAATTATAAAATCCTTTAGTTTTTGTAAGCTTAAATGCCTACTTATTAAATTAACATTGTCTCGTTAAGCGTTTTTCTTATTAGTTCTCACTAATTTGGCTCTCACACTTAAAGTCGACTTGCTCAATTTTAATAAGCAAACAAAAATAGAAGTAAAATACTTCTTACAAAAACCTCTAGATATTATGGTAAATAAATACTTTGAGATTCTTAACCTTTAAAGAAAGCCCCCAGACAATCTCACTTTTTTTAAACATTAGTTTACACTGGAAAAGCTTATTGTCTTAAGTAAACACTTTAAAAAATTTAAAATTAATATACGAAATTAATCATTAAATTGATTATATCAGCCTAACAAAAGCCATTTATTTGTCAAACGGCTAAAAGCCAAACAAACTATAAAAACAAGGTTTTTAGCAAAATTAACGCTCTAAATTGAACAACTTCTCCCAAACCGCTGTTTTTTCGCATATACAACTTCTGTTGTTAATCTATTATCCTCTGATACTGAACAAATTGTATAACTATGCCCACCTACACCAATAATTGGGATATTACACCATTTCATAGAAAATGACCGATGAAAATGTCCATTTATAATTCCAATAACATTGTGATTTTTAATGGTATTATAAAAATCTTTTCTAACATAATCATCCATACGATGACAATCCTGAAAAATTGAATAATGAAAAAAAATAATTATGGGAACTCCCATGTCAACATTTGTTAAAAAATTTTTAAGCTCTTTTCTTATTTCTTCAGTTGGATAAATTCCACAGCATATAAATAAAACATCTTTTAACAAAAAAGAATAATTTATTTTTTTTACTTTACAAAAATTTTCATAAAGAGTTTCTGAATTATAATCATCCCACCATGATGGACAACCTGCATCATGATTTCCAACACACAAACCAATTTTTTCTATTCCTATTTTTTGCGCAATTGGAGTAAGCCAATTGTAAACAAATCCTTTCCATTGATTTTCAAATAAGGTTTCACCTTGCTTGATACCATTCTCAGTTAAATCACCAACCATCAAAATCAAATCAATATCATTATTATCTGAAAGATCTTTTAACAATTTATCTCTAACCATTAACTTTCCATTATCCATAACACGTTTCTTTTCATTCCAAAACAAACAATTATTTCCTCCAACATGCAGGTCTGAAACGGCGATAAATTTAAATGAATTTAAAGAATAGAAAAATAAAAGAAATAAAAGAAAATATAAAAATCCTGATTTAATCTTCATGGGGCCCCCCTGATAATCAAAGATTATTATATTAAAGAATACTAAATCAATTTTCCGGACATCAAGAATTCTCTGATTTGTTAAATTTATTTTTTATTTACGGTATATTTACAAGATATTTTTAATACAAAAGGAACAAAAATGAAGAAAACTATTTATTATGCAACAGGAAATAATGCAAAATTTGAACAAGTTAAACATTTCGTAGAAAAAGAAAATCCAAATTTAACAATAAAACAATTTATTGAAGACATTCCTGAAATTCAGACAACTGATCAAAAAACAATTGCAATATCAAAGGCTTTGCAGGCATGGAAAAAGTTACAAAAACCATTACTTGTAGATGATAGTGGACTTTATTTTACTCAATACAATAATTTTCCTGGCGCGCTAACAAAATTCGTTTATCAGGGAATTGGGTACAAAGGAATTTTAAAATTGGTTGAAAACGATAACCGCGCGTTTTTTCTTGTTTGCATGGTTTATATTTTTGATAAAAATAAATTTGAAATATTTGAAGGTAAAGTTGATGGAGTAATAAAACCTCCAGTTGATGAACCGCCACATCCTCAACTGCCAATGAATAATATTTTTTATCCCGAAGGCGGAGATACGAGTTACGCAAAATATTATATTGAAAATGAACCTGGCCTTGTTAAAGATAACGCAAGAATTAAAGCGGCAAGAAAATTTTTAGCCTGGTTTTCAAAACAGTAAGAAAAAAAATTTCACTCTTTTTTAAAAATAAAAAACCGGCGAGTCTAAACTCGCCGGTTTTTTATTTTTTTATTTAATTAATTTATCTGAGATTAATCAAAATAATTAATTATTGCATCAAGATCTGCATCCACACCTTCTTCAACTGCATCATTAATAGCAGTTAATAATTCTGGTTTGTTTGCTTTGAGATATTTGTAAAGATAAACAACGCCTGCTGCAACTACTGCAACGGTTAAAGCACCTTCAGCTATTATGGAACCTGTACCTCTGTTATCCCAGAAAAAACCTTTAGTTGCTGATGCGCCAGATGAAACAGCATTTGTTACTTTGTTATCTGCAGCCCATGCTCTTGCGCCAGCTGTTCTATTCCAACCAAAGCGACCTGTTTTTTCATCAACAGCTTTTGCGCCATTTGCAACGTGACTAGCTGACCATTTAGCAAGATCTACACCATAAACGAAAGAATGATCATAAACTGGTTTAACAAAATAAGATACAACTGCTAGTGTTAGTGTTCCTGCAACTGCTGCAGACATATAAGGATGAGATTTAACAACATCATTAACAACAAAATTTACAATGTTATCAAGTTTTTCTTTTGCAACTTCTAATTTACCTTTTTCATTTTCTTGCACGACAACTTCTTCTTTAGCATTTTCAGCTTCTAAAGTTTTAAGTTGATCCTGAATATTTGAAAGCATTTGTCTTTGATTTGCTGCAACAACGTTGCCAACGGCTAATGAAAGTAACAAAACATACAAAAGTTTTTTCATTGATTTCCTCATCTAATAAATAACCTGTTATATAACAACACAATTTTCAACAACCACCATTTTTATTTGTTTGATCGCATCAAATATTCCCCATAAAAAAAAAGCCTCCCCAACAAAATTACAGTGCGCTTATATTATTGTTAAACTTGAAAAAGTCAAAGAAATCTTTGAAAGCAAAGCAAAATTAGTCAACCAATGTTAGCATAAGCTTTCTAAATTGCAAGAAAAAAAATAAAAAAAATGATTAAAAACGTAGCATCTAAACGTTTTAATGTGGAAAATATATAACATAATAAAATTTAAATCAAAAGTTTTTGCAAATATTTTTTTTATTCTTCAAATTCCACAAAAAATCAAACGCCTGCTTTAAAGTTATTTCATCCAGATTAAGCTCTTCAATTGATTGAATTATTTTTTTATTTTGTATCAATTGAGCCTTCAGATCGTCAACTTCCAGCAACAGTTTTTTTTGATCCTCCGAATGAAAAATATTTAAATCATTTTCACTTCCATTATCACGTACAACTTCAAATAAACTTTGCTGCTTCAATAATTTTTTTTCTAAAATTTTTTGCGCTTCCATTTTTTCAAGTAAATTTGCAGCTCTTGAAACAACTAATGGCGGTAAATTTGCAAGTTTTGCAACTTCAAGCCCAAAGCTTCCACCTGAAATTCCTTTTACAACTTTATATAAAAAAACAATCTGATCCTTTATTTTTTTACTTTCCATATGGTAATTTGCAATTCCAGAAAAACGATTACTCAATTTTGTTATTTCATGATAATGAGTTGCAAATAATGTGCGCGCTCCAATTTTTTGAAAAATATATTCAACAATAGATTGCGCCAGAGCCATACCATCAAAAGTACTCGTTCCTCTTCCAACTTCATCCAAAATAACCAGGCTATTTTTTGTAGCCTGATTGCAAATAGTTGCCGTTTCTTCCATTTCAACTAAAAAAGTACTTTTACCTTCGGCTAAATTATCACCCGACCCAATTCGTGTAAAAATTCTGTCTAAAATTGGTAAATTCACCTTATCTGCCGGAACAAAACTTCCGCATTGCGCCATAATACAAATTAAAGCAACCTGACGCAAATAAGTTGATTTACCACCCATATTTGGTCCAGTCAAAATCCATAATGATTCTTTATCGGTCAAATTTGTGTCATTTGGAATAAATGTGGAATTTAATTTTTGCTCAACAACTGGATGTCTTCCATTTTTAATAATGATTTCATTTTTAGAATTAAAAACTGGCTGAACGTAAGAATATTGATAAGCGACATCTGCAAGACCAAAAATTGCGTCAAAATAAGAAAGAGCTTGCGCAAGTTGTCGCAAATCATTTAACCGAATCTCAACCTCTTTTTTTACCGCATCGAAAATTTTTTGTTCAACCTCATCAACATCATTTTTTGCTTTTAACAAAAGAGTTTCCAATTCTCTTAATTTTGGAGTTACAAAGCGGGTTCGGTTAACTAAAGTTTGTTGCTGAATATAATAATCCGGAACAAACCGCAAATTTGGTTTTGTAATTTCAATGTAATAACCTGAAATATTGTTAAATCTAATTTTTAAACTCGAAATTTTAGTTTTTTCAATTTCTTCTTTTTCCAATTCCAAAATTTTTTGCTGCCCATTATTTGCCAAATCTCTTAACTCATCTAAATTTAAATCAAAACATGGCTTAATTATCACATTTAAATTAGCTTCATCATTCAAACTTGCATCCAAAAAATCTGCCAATGTTGAAAAATTTTGTAATTTATCTTTAATTAAATGTGCTAAATGAAAATCCAAATTTTCAGTAATTAAATTTTGTAATTTTGGCAACACAAATAAAGTTTGCTTTAAAGATAAGTAATCATTAACAGCGGCTCGTTGCAATGCAATTCGGCCAACAATTCGTTCAATATCTGAAATTGAAGCCAAAATTTCTTCAACCTTTTGCATCAGAGAAATATCTTTACTTAACGCGGCAATAATTTCCTGGCGGTGAATAATTGATTTTTCCTGAATTAACGGACGCATCAACCATTTTTTTATTGTACGCGAACCCATTGCTGTTTTAGCTCTGTCCAAAATTGAAAATAAACTATTTTTTCTTGATCCATCCTGATTATTTTTTATAATTTCAAGATTTTTCTGCGTTGAAGAATCTAAAATTAAATAATCTTCCGGTTCATAAAAATGAATATTTTTAAGTTGGTCTAATGCCTTATCCTGATTTTTTTTTAAATAAAAATATAAATTTTCAAGAGCGGAAAACATAGCCGGAAATTTATGCAACTTATCCACAACCGAAGAATCAAACTGGTTTTCAATCCAAAGTTTTGAAATTTCCGGGCCAACAATATCTTTTCCCTGCTCTCCCTGTTCATTTTGCAAAAATGAAGAAAAACTGACCATATAACCAAGCCGTTTAAAATATGAAGAAAAATTTTGCATCTTTTTTGAATCCGGCAAAATTATTTCATCCGGAAAAAAACGTCCCAGCTCAGTTTCAATAATTCTGTATGAATCCTGAGAAATTGCTGTCGCAAATATTTGAGCCGTTAAAAGCTCTATAAAAATCAATCCCCACTGCTTTTGTCCTGGATAAAAAGAAAAAAGATATGACGCGGATTTATCATCAAGCATTGATGAATCTGTTAATGTTCCCGGAGTAAAAACCTGAGTAACTTTTCTGTCTACAACTTTTCCCGGTTCCGGTTTTGTAATCTGATCGCAAATTGCAACTTTAAATCCACCTTTAATCATCTTAATTAAATAATGATTAAGCGCGTGAACAGGAATTCCACATAACGGAACATCCACGCCTTTATTTTTTCCTCGTTTGGTGAGCGCTATTGCCAAATAAGAAGATGTAATTCTGGCATCCTCAAAAAACAATTCATAAAAATCGCCAACCTGAAAAAATAAAATGGTATCCGGATATTCAGATTTAATTTTGAAATATTGCTCCATCAAGGGAGTATTTTTTTCTTGTGACATAATCAATTTTTACTTTTTAATTTGATCGTATTTTTATATTTTAACTCAAGTTGCTACCTATAAATTATGCCCCTTTGGGGCTAAAGTTATTAGCCTTCAGCCTACGTACCGCAAATAGCGGCACTTCGGCGGACAGGCTGGGTTTTAACCCGTGGTTGTATAAAATATATAAGATTCACCCCGTTTTATGGGGTGATAGAATAAAATTTTAATAATTTTTTACTATCGTACCCTATTCTACTTCGCCAAGGCTTCGCAGAATCAATCCTCCGAAGCTTTAGCGAAGGAGGAAAAGGGCACGAATTTTTATATTCAATTTAAAACCACGGGTTAAAACCCAGCCTGTCCGCCGAAGCATTTGCGTAGGCTGAAGGCTATTAACTATAACCCTTAACAGGGTTTATTTATAAAAATTTCAAAGGTAGCAACTTAGGTTATTCTAATCAAAATCAATCAATGGCTCAACACTGTTGTAATCTTCAAACAACTTTTTCTCACAAAGCAACCCAAAATATTTTGGCAAAACAACATGCTCCAAAAGTTTAATCGCAGCTTTGAAATCTTTTTTACTCCCGCGTCTTACAACAATATTTGATTCAGGATCTTTCAAAACCATTTCAAGAGTTGCAATAAAACGAACGAATAATCTTAACGGCCCAATTTGATCCTGAGATACCAAATAAACTTTTTTATCATTATTTCCCCATAATCCCCAACCACCAGAATTTTTCTTTTTCTTTTTATCATCCCGATCACCCTCCCTTCGACTACGCTCAGGGTGAGCGGATGGAAGGGGTTTCTTTTTTCTGTCTTTGTAAGGTCCATTTTTCTTTGCTTGCTCAACTATTGTTTTTTGATCTCTTTTCCACAACTCACTTCCTTTTAAAATCTCGTATAATTTTGATGTTGTAATAACAATATCCGCGCCGAACTGTTTTTGATATCTCTGAATCAAAAAGGTAATTATCGATTTTTTATTTGAAAGTTTTTTTGTCGATTCAAGATCTGAATCAAAACCAAAAATACCACAATTTGTAGCTTTACTGTCCCAATTCAAACGATAAATTTGTTTGTCAAATTGACCCCATTCCGATTGCTGAATAAGTTTTAAATTAAAAAGTTCTCCAACTTTTTTTTCTTTTTTATCTATTTGACCTTCATATTCTTCAAAATATTTTCTAACCAGATAAAAATGGTCAGACTGATCTTTTTTAACAACAAATGGAGGAACAAAATATTTTTCTTTCTCAATTTCTACCCTTGCTTCATATTCTCCCTGGGCAAAAATCAGATTTGAAATAGTGGCATACCAACTGGACCTCAAATTTCTGATAAAAGGGGTTAATAAATTTTCATCGCGACAAAATTTATTAAACAAATACAATCCATTTAATTGATTCCCATCATTAAAGTTAACTGATTGATTATAAATTCCATCTGCTTTAACAGAACTATCACCACAAATATCCGCGACAGGAAAATCCCATAAATCTATCAAATGTTCATTTTGTATAAAATTCCTGTCTGAAAAAAATTCAATTAATTTTTCAGAAAATTTATAAATATAATCAAAATCAAGTTTCTGAACATTTACAAAAGATTTAGATAAACCATAAATATTTTCAAGGTTCATACATTCAAGTTTAACTTTTTGCGAAATAAAATCCTTTGTAAAATCAATATCCTGATTTGATAATAAGTCTAATTCTTTTTTCAATGTTTCTGTTAACTCACACAACCCCACACCTTCGATATCTTCTTTCTGTTTCTGCGCAATTAATTTGTACATAGCCAATCTGACCAATGTTTCAAATTCAAAAGATTTTATGATTTTTTGTTTTGAATCATATTTATTTAATAAAAATAATAATTCTGAGTCATTTACAAAATTTCGATATAAACTAAGTTGTGGATCAAATTCTTCATAAAGCAACGCCAATTGTTGCAACAAATAATTAATTCTTATATTTTCACGGGATGATCTTGGATACATACTGATAAAATCCACAAAAACAATATTTTCAATTTCAGCGTTTTTTAATTTCGCAATCAAATCTTCTAAAAAATTTAAATATGGCAACGGGAAACGAACGCCATCAAAAAATAACATTTGTTCAGCTTCGACATTTTTTAAACCTTCAGACTGAACTTCTCCAAGAGCACACAACACTCTAATTTGAGATAAATCGGTTAATTTAAATAAATAAATTGCGCCATCAATTTGAAACGGAATCCACAAATTAGTTTTATCTTTTTTAAGCAAAAACAAATTTTTTATAAATGATTTTTCAACATTTTGCTCAGCATTTAAATTTTGTGAAAAAAATCCATTAATTTTAATTTCTGCTTCAACTTCAGTTTTTAATTTTTCATATTTTTGATGAAATTCATCTTTATTTTGTCTTACAAAATCCTTAACACTCTCTAATTTATCCTCCTGAAGTTCTCTTTCAGCTGAAACGAAAACCAGCCCATCCGGTTTATATGTAAAATGACTAATTTGCGCTGGAAGATCCGCGACAAAAACATTTTCCTTAACTTTAAACATATCTGCCAACTGTGAAGAAGAATTATCAACACGTTCAAAACTTTCAACATCATCGCCATGAATTAACCTGTTTTTAACGTTTCCAAGCAATGTTGTTTTCCCAACGCCATCAACAAAACTACAAAAAATATAAACTGTCGGCTTGTTATTTCTTGGAATAAGCTGTTTTGAAAAACGTTTGACAAAATCCTGGGCATTAGCCGTCGCTTCTTTTTCCTGTTTTAGTGAAACCTCAATCGGATAAGTAATATCCGGACCTGTAAAAAATTTCAAAAAAGGCATAAATGATCGAATCAAATGTTTTGCGTATTCAATTGAAAAAAAGATATCCGCGGTTCCCGCAACCTGTTTGTTGTTCACCTGCAACGCATTTTTATATAAATTTTTCCAAAAAATTAATAACTCTTTAAAAACTCCCTTGCAATTTTGTTTTTTTATTTTTTCCAAAATAGGTAAAGTACATTGCGTAATTAATTTATGAGCCTGGCCAAAAGCATGTTCCTGAAAAATATCCGCCTGATCCCTGAAAATTTCAATTTTATTTGAATTTATGTGTTCAAAAAGAGGTTCTTGTTCCTCAAACCACAAATCATTAAAATAATCCAAATCTTTGAATAAAAAACCGGTCATAAATCCAAATTTATTATGCAATTTTAACGACCAACCCACTTTATGTTTAAACATAGCCTCATCGTTAATTTTGGGTTTGGCGTAATTTGTGTAATACGTAGGAACAGCCTGTTCTTCATAGCCACAAATAACAATTCGTCCAAAAAGATTAAATCCCTGCGCGGTCAAACTTTCTTCCAGTTCATCCAGACTTGTAGCCGTTTTTTCCAAAATAAAAGGATGATATTCATGCGTATATCGTCCCTCGGCGTTAAATTCATAATGTTTTACAAAACTTTTTATAAAATCAATCGCATACTCTTGCCCGCAAAGAGAAGGCAATAAAAAACAGAAAAATAAAACCGAAATAATTTTTTTAAAAATCCAAATATTCCACAAACTCATTCCAAAATTTATCCTCTTTTGAATCAGAATCTGAAGATTGCTGATCATAACCAAGTTTTATTTTTAAAAGATCATATAATTCTTTAGTTGTTTTTACATGTTCATGATATTCAGCTTCATAAGTGGTTCCAACCAATCTTTCAAAAACTTTTCTAAGCTCAAAATAATACCAGCTAACTTGCATCCAATCTTTAAATAAAATTCCCTCGTTAAACATTTTTATCACATAATCAAAATACAATGCATAAAAATGATGATGAACATGAATTCCAAGTTTTTCCCAAACCTCTTTTAACGGTTTTGCGTCTTTAAGAATTTTAGTTTCACTAAAATTGGCCTGAAAAGAATCGAATAAATCAAAATCTTTGAATTTGTTAAAACTCTTTTCTTCAAAAAAAACATTGTTTGTTTTATTGTCCACCTTTGCATGCTCTATGTATTGACCATAAAAAGCAAGTTGATCCAAAATAAATTCCCAATACTGACCAATGTTTATTTTTTTTTCATCATTTGAAAGATAAAACCATGGATCATAAGTAAAAATAGAGACAATGTCCTGCAATGAATCAGCAATTTGCTCCGGTTTCATAAAAGAAAAAAATTGCTCTCTGGCAACAAAAACCTTTGGGTAATATTTTTTTAAATAATCATTATAAAGTTTGCTGTCTTTTTTTTTATTTTTAAATGGCGAAGCGAGGGTTAACTGATTTTGCGTTTCATCGTTTAAATTGTTTTGATTTTGATCATCCAATTGTAAAACTTGATTGGCATCAACACCCAATAAATTTAAAAGTTCTGATAAATCAAATTCCTGATTACAAAAGAGAGGTGTAAAAAAAATGAAGGTAAGGATAAAAAAGAAAATTTTATTCATTTTTATTGTTTTATAAGTGTTGCCAGCAAACATATAAGCAACAAAATCTCCCATAAAAATTATCAACCAAGTCAAAAGATCAAACATGGATCCTGAAACAAATTTATAACTGTCCGAAGGGTTTTTAAATTTTAACGTTTGCATTTGTACATTAATTTAATAATTTTTTTAGAGAAGCCCGTGAAACGGGCGGCTTTTAGTAGCCCAGTGCAAAACGCAAAGCGTTGCAGCTCTGGGTAAAAATAACACCACCAACCTAGCCCCGTAGGGGCGGCACATAAAAATGATTTTGAAAATTTATGTGCCGCCCCTACGGGGCTAAATTTTTATTTTAATTTTTTTCCCAGGGTTGCGAAAATTATCCACCTTCGTACCGCAAATAGCGGTACTTCGGCGGACAAGAATTTTCTTACCCTGGGCTAACAAAAGCCGCCCTTTCAGGGCTTGTCAATGTAATTATTAAATTGATAAACAAAGTCAAAGATAAGTCTTTTAATTCTGTTTCTTCAAATCACTTCGGACAGTTG
>JBDRFY010000019.1:0-19086 GCA_043818275.1 bacterium
CTTTTTTTGATAACTTCTCTACTCTCTTCCTCATGGGCTTTCTCCTTTTTTGCTTACACGGTATTGTGTAAAATTGGAGGATAGCCCATTTTATTTAATTGATCTAGACAGAACTTTCAAAGAACGCGTAACTCCTGTATAGAAGAAAAATTTATTGAAGAGAAACCTTCTTTTAAGGAGCGCGTGGCTAAATTTTGGAATTTTTTGATACATGAATATTTAGGATTTGAAAAAAAGATTAAAGCAATTGAAGATCCTGAAGTTAATATTTCTGGAGAAGGGTTAATTCAGGCAGCAGATTATGATAAAACGCTTGTTGTGTTTGCTTGATGAGTTTTATATAAATTGAAATTGAAAAAATTTGAATATATTGAAGATCCTGAAGCCGGAAATTTAAACCCGGCTTTTTTAAATTTGAGTTTCGGTTGGTGGAAGATGATTTGGAATTAAATCTATATCCAAATCTAAAGATTTTTTCAACGCGGAGAGTAAATCATTAATTTGTTTTTCATTTCCTTCAATATAAATACCTTCTTCTGGTCTTAAGACAACTTTTAAATTATTACTTAAAGTTAACACTTTTTTGGCTTCAGCCAATTGAACAACTGATTTTATTGGTGAGGGTAAATCAATCGTTGTGATAATATTAAAAATTTGGCGCGAAGATAAATAATTAAATGGTCCAATTTTAATTTTACGAATCTGTTTTGTTTCTTTTTCTTCTGCCTTTTTATCGAGCCATACAAAACCAATTGAGAGCATTATTGGGGTGACAATTGTAGTCAATACGATTACTGTTACGCAAATAACATATTGTTCCAAATTAATTAGCTGGGTTCCTTTTAAAATTGTTGCCAATACTAATCCAACTTCTCCCCGGGCGACCATTGAAGAACCAAATAAATAACTTTCAAGGTTGGACCATTTATTTTTTTTCTGAAACAGATTCGCTATTGTTGTTGAAAAATAACAACCAATCATTTTAGATATGGTTGCGACAAATAAGAGGAATAATACAATTATCCAGCTTGAAGAATTTACTTTTGAAATATCAACCTGCATGCCGACGGAGCCTAAGAAAAGAGGGAGTAAAAAAACATTTACGTAAGGTGAAATAATTCTTTCAGCATTGTGTTTTTCGTCACCCATTCTTTGAAAAAGTCCGGCAAAATATGCTCCGGTAATTCCGGCAAGCCCTCCCAGAATTTCTGCCAGTGAGAAATATGCAAGCATCATTGCAATTGCAAATGGTGGGATAAGATGATTAAAGTGAAATTTTTTAAACCAGTGATTTGCATTTTTAATAAAAAATCGACCGATTAAGAACATTAAGACAAAAGATAAAATCATATATAACATGGACGACCAGATATTACACTGATGTCCACTAAACGTTGTTGAACAATAAGATTTTCCTAAAGTTCCACCTTGCAATAACACTGAAAAAACAGAAAATATTATAATTGCAAGAATGTCATCAATAATTGAGGCGCCCATTGTTGCCTTGGCAAATTTAAAATGCATTTTTTTTTGTGAAACAAGCATAGCGACAGGTATAGAAACGCTCGTAGCTGCAAAAACAACTCCGATACCAATACTTGAAACAAGGTTGTAGCTGTCTTTAAAAAAATAGGAAAGAGTTGAGGAAATCATCACTATTGGAGTGAAAGCTGCCAAAAATCCGGCAAGTGTGGAAACGACGCCAACTTTTGCCATATCCTGAATATCAGTTTCATGACCCGCAATCCAAAGTAAATAAGCCACGGTTATTGTGGATGAAAGTAAAATTACAAAAAACATAAAAAGATCAGTTGAAGCCAATATGTAAATTTTTTTACTGGCATAGTCGATAATATTTAATGGTTCTTCAAAGATTTTGAGGCCCTGAATATTTAAAAGAGATGGACCTAAAATTATTCCACCAATTATCCTTCCAGCAACAACTGGAAGGCGAAACAAAAGTCTTAAAATTTTTCCAACAGCAACTGTTACAAATAGAATAGTTGCAATAAAAAGAGTAAATTTTGCAGCAAAGGCTGCCGTAGCCCCACCTCCAGAAAAAAGATCAAGGTTTTTGGTTGTAAACGGTGGGCTTGAATAAAGATTGGTTATTGTACATAAAATTAGGGGAGTAAAAAAATACAATGATTTTTTTAAATACATAGTTTGTCCCTTAAAATTGACTGTTATAAAAGGAATCACCTTCATATATTTCATTAATACGATATATAAAAATTAGCATAAGTTTAATGGTTGTAGAAGCGGAAATTTAATTGACATTTGTTATTTTTGTCGCTAATTTTTATCAATCGATCCAAGATGCGGGAATAGCTCAGTGGTAGAGCATTGCCTTGCCAAGGCAAGGGTCGCGGGTTCAAATCCCGTTTCCCGCTCCATTTTTTTATCCTTTTTCGTTTGAAATTGCGATTTTCTTTTATTTTGGTAGTTTTTAGGTACTTTAAAGGTATTACAACGCAAGAAATCTATTATTTAAATTATTTATTGTGAAAAGGGTTTTTGTTGATGAAATCTGTATCTGTTTTTGGGGAAGGTTCAAATATTTTGGATGCCATAAAAAAAGCATGGGAAAAGGCTGGTCAACCGGATAATTTTACCGTAAAAATTATTACCTTTGGTAAAAAAGGGTTTTTGGGTTTTTGGGCAAAACCTGCTGTTGTGTCATTGTTTTGTAAGCTTAAAAAAGATTATAAAAATTTAGTTTCCCCGAGAGAAATTAGAAAAGACAATAAACAAGAAGACACTAAAAAAACCGCTTACACTCAAATATTTAAAAAAGGTGTTGATGATGTCAAAAGTAGCCCAGCATCTATTTCTAAAAAATTATCTCAGGGTGAACTAGCATCCAGAAAAACAAAAGATTTATTTTGGAATGATGAATTGATCCAGGAAATTTCTCAATATTGCAAACAATTGTTTAATATTATGGAAATAGAAACCCCATTTAAAGTTGATTTTAATAAGAAGATTTTGAATATTAGTCTGAAAAATAGTGTGTTAACTTCTAAAGAAGAAGAGAAAAGTTTTTATATAAGTTTATCTCACATATTGATGCAGTTTTTAAAGAAGGATCATAAGAAAAAATTCGAAGGTTTTCATATAATTATTAATTCTCCCTTAGTAGCAAATGAATCAACAAAACAAAATTAATCAGTTAAATAGTGATGAAGAATCTATAATTGCCCGCTGTACTCCAATGGGAAGTGGGGCAATAGCAATTCTGCGTATTTGTGGTGTTGATGCAATTTCGATTGCAGATAAATTTTCAAAATTATCCTCAGGTAAAAAGTTATCAGATTTACCAACGCATACAATTCATCATGGTTTTGTTGTTAGTAATAATGAAACAGTAGATGAAGTTTTATTTTTGTTGATGCATGGTCCCAAAACTTTTACGGGACAGGATACTGTGGAAATTAATTGTCATAATAATCCATTTATAATTGAAAAAATTATTAACCAGGCAATTGAATCTGGTGCCAGGTTGGCTCAAAGAGGTGAATTTACCAAAAGAGCATTTTTAAATAAAAAAATTGATTTAATTCAGGCGGAGTCAATTAATGAGATTATCGGAGCGCAGACAGAACTTGCGTTGAAAAAATCAATGTCTCAATTAAAGGGAACTTTTTCCAGTTTTTTAAAAAAAACAGAAGAAGAGCTTATTGAGCTTTTAAGTATTGTGGAAGCAAGCTTTGAGTTTTTAGAAGAAGAACAACGTGATATAAATTTGCATAATTTGATTACAACAAAAATTGATTTATTTTTGAAAAATCTGAAAAAAATAAAAAAAGATTTCAACACACAACAGCAAATTCGAAATGGTATAAAAATAGCAATAATTGGAGAAGTAAATGTTGGTAAATCTACTTTATTTAATTCTTTGTTAAATAAAGACAGGGCAATTGTTACAGATATTGAGGGAACAACAAGAGATAGTGTTGAATCAACTTTATATAAAAAAGGAAATTTTTGGTTATTAACAGATACTGCAGGATTGAGAGAGCCATCCTTCGCTAAAGCTTCGGAGGGTCTGTCCTTTGAAGCCTTGTGCGCAAGAGGAACTAAAGATCAAATAGAAAAAGAGGGCATTAATCGCAGTTTAAAAGAAGCTGCCATAGCTGATATAGTCCTTTTTGTTTTTGATGTAACAAAGGATTTGGATCAAAAAAAGATACAGATTTATAATGAAATAATTAACAAATATAAAGATAAAGTCATATTGGTTTTTAATAAAATTGATACCCTTCGACCTCTCGATCTTTCGATAAACTCAGGACTCGAGGCTCATTGTGATTGGAATGAATTTGAAACTGTCTTAAACCAAATGGGAAATAATAATAAATATTTTATTTCTGTTTCTGCCAAAGAAAAAAAAGGGATTTCTAATTTAGAAAAAATGATACAATGTAAAATTCAGGAAATGTTTGAAAATTTGAATTCGCCTTTTTTACTCAATCAACGGCAATTTAATTTAATAGTTCAATTGGAGCAAATGATGAATTTGATTGTAAAAAGCATTACTGATGGGCTACAATATGAATTACTTGCTTACCAATTAAAAGAAATGCTTGAAAATTTATCTGAATTAACAGGAAAAAATGTAACCGAAAAAATTTTGGATAATATATTTAACTCTTTTTGTGTAGGTAAGTAGTTAATGATTATTTAAGGGGATTGAGGGGGAGTTATGAAAAAACATTTTTTATTTTTTATTTTTATAATTTTTAATCAAAACTCATTTGCATCCTTTTCTTATGTTGCATCCAAGTTTTTAACCAGTAATGATTTTACTGATGAAGAAGGTAATGTTTCAGGCCATTATGTTTGGACAAGTTCTTCAAAAAACCCGTTTACCGAATTAATTTTATCCTGGAATGCTTTAAGGCCTGAAAGAGGCAAATTTGTTTTTTTGGTAAGTGTCAAACATAATAAATGGACGCAGTGGTATAAACTTGCAGAATGGGGAGTTAAGAGTCAGCAAACTTTTGTTAATTCAAGAGTTCCTATTGTACACGCAAAACATGTCCGAATGGTGCTAACTCGTGGAAAAAAAAGTAGTGCTTTCAGAATTAAGGTTTTAGCTCAAAATGGAGCTGATTTAAGAAATTTAAAATCATTGTTTGTTAACACTTGTGATATGAATAAATTTGTGGAAACAAAACCTGATTTTAAAAAAATGACAACTTACATAAAAGGTTTTCCACGTCAATCACAAATGGTTGTTGGCCATCCCAGATTTAGAGATATCTGTTCACCAACATCTTTAAGTATGATTTTGGATTATTATTTAAATCCAAAACGTTTAACTCCAAAAGTTGGTGGATTAACTTCATTTGTTGCAAGTTTTGCGGACTTGGTCCATGACGACAGTTATCTGGATATATATGGAAATTGGATTTTAAATACAGCTCAGGTTTTTGATTCATCGCAAGGAAGTGTTTTTTGTCGCGCGCAAAGGCTTAATAATTTTGATGAATTATATGAATATTTAAAAAACAAAACTCCTGTCGCGGTAAGTATTCGTGGGTCATTGCGTGGGGGTAGAAAGCCTTATGATAACGGACATTTTGTTGTCGTTATTGGATGGAGTCAAAAGAAAAAAGCTGTTATTTGTGTTGATCCTGCTTTTTCGAGCAGTAATAAAACATTAAAAGCTTATCCTGTAAAAGATTTTTTAACCGCCTGGGGAAAATCCAGAAATTTAAGCTATATTGCAATTCATAAAAACGATTTTTATAAAATAATGTAATTGTTAGCGAGGTTTTTATGTTAAGTGAAAAAACTTTAGAGGTAATCAAAAAAAGATTAATCAAGATTTATAATCCTTTAAAGATATATATTTTTGGTTCTTATGCCTGGGGTAATCCAACTGAAGATAGCGATTTGGATCTTTTGATTGTTGTTGAGGATTCAAATGAAAAAACATATAGAAGACCAATAAAGGGACATGTTGCTTTGTCTGGGATTGATACGCCAAAAGATTTGATTATTTATACAAAGCAAGAGTTTGAGGAGAGGTCTGGAGATATAACAACTCTTTGTTATAAGGTAAAAAATGAAGGAAAAGTGATTTATGCCAAAGCATGAGTTATGGCTTAAGATTGCATTGATTGATTTAAAATCAGCTAAAACTCTTTTAAAATCTGAGCTTTATTCTTCAGTGATGTTTCATTGCCAACAATCAGCGGAAAAATCTTTAAAGGGTTTTCTTGTATTTAAAAAACAAAATATTAGAAAAACACATGATTTGATTTGGCTTATGGATTTTTGCGCAAAGTTTGATATTCAGATTAACAAGCTTAAATTGATGCTTGGCACTTTAAATCCTTTAGAAACTAAATTCAGATATCCGGATGATTTTAGTATTCCAGATGAAAAAGAAGCATTAGAGGCTATAAAATTTGCTAACAGAATTTATAATTTTGTGCTTAAAAAAATTAAAGAACCAAAAACAGGCCAAAAAAATATTTTTGATTAATTGTAACTGGAGATTTTGTTATGAATGAACAAAATTTTACACATGCCTTTATCCAATTGTTACAAGAAGCATTCTCATTAGCGCAACAAAATAATCATTCTGTAATGCAGCCTATTCATATTTTGGCAGCGGCTTTGCAGGATAATTTTTGTTTGTCAGGTTTTGATGCTTTGGGGATAAATACAAATCAGTTAAGTGATTTGGTTGGTCAAGAATTATCTAAAACACCAACCATTCAGGGCGCGCAGCCAACACCAGACTATTCTTTGCAACAATTTTTATCTGAATGTGATCAAATTGCAAAAAAATTAAAGGACGAATTTGTAAGTGTTGATGTTTGTATGCTTGCATTTGCAAAAACAAATAATCTACCAACATCAATTCTGAATTTTTTCAGACAAAATAATTTTGAATATCAAAAAGTTTTAGACTGGGTTAATTCTTTAAGACAGGGGGAAACTGTGAAAGATCAGGGCGCAGAAAATCAATATCAGGTTTTAGAAAAATATTGTCAGGATTTAACCAAATTGGCCAGAGAAGGAAAACTTGATCCTGTAATTGGTCGCGATGCTGAAATTCGCAGGGTGGTACAAATTTTATCCCGTCGAACGAAAAACAACCCGGTTCTTGTTGGGGATCCTGGTGTTGGTAAAACAGCAATTGTTGAAGGGATAGCGCAAAGAATAATAAAAGATGATGTTCCCGAAAGTTTGCGTAATCGAAGAATTTTATCCCTTGATCTTGGAGCATTAATTGCGGGAACAAAATTTCGTGGAGAGTTTGAAGAAAGATTAAAAGCGATTTTAAAAGCGATTGAAAAAGAATCACAATCCATAATTTTATTTATCGATGAACTTCATATGCTTGTTGGCGCAGGGGCAACAAATGGTGGTATGGATGCATCAAATTTATTAAAACCGGCTCTTGCCAGGGGAATTTTGCATTGTATTGGAGCGACAACTTCAGTTGAATATAAAAAATATATAGAAAAAGATGCGGCTCTTGAGCGTAGGTTTCAAAAAGTGTTGATTGAAGAACCATCAATTGAAGATACAATTTCAATTTTGCGTGGAATTAAAGAAAGATATGAATTACATCATGGAATAAGAATTAAAGATTCTGCTTTAGTTAAAGCTGCAACGTTATCAGCTAAATTAATTCCAGATAGATTTTTACCGGACAAAGCAATTGATTTAATTGATGAAGCAGCATCCATGGTTAAAATGGCAATTGATTCAAAACCGGAAGAAATAGATAAACTTGAACGAAAAATCAGGCAACTCGAAATTGAAAAAGTGGCTCTTGAAAAAGAAAAAGATGAACAATCTAAAAAAAGATTGAAAGATTTAAGCAAAGAATTGAGTGATTTAAAAGAACAAAACCGAAAATTAACACAAAAATGGAAATCAGAACGTGAACCGTTAGAAAAAATTCAAAAATTAAAAGAAGAACGGGATCAATTAAAAATTGAATATGACAAGGCTGAACGGGAAGGCGATTTTTCAAAAGCGTCTATGATTAAATATGGAAAATTGGTTGAAGTGGAGAAAAAAATTACGCAAGAACAGGAAAAATTAAAAAAAGTTGATGGTGATCACCTGATTAAAGAAGAGGTTGATGAAAATGATATTGCCTCAGTGTTGTCCCGCTGGCTTAAGATTCCTGTTGAGAAATTAAAAGCGGATGAAAGTGAAAAACTTATCAACATGGAAGATTATTTACATAAAAGAATTATTGATCAAAAAGAGGCGATCAAAAAAATAGCTGATACAATTCGGGTTCATCGAACTGGAATCGCTGACCCGAATAAACCAATTGGTTCATTTTTATTTTTAGGGCCAACAGGTGTTGGTAAAACAGAGGTTGCAAAAACTTTGGCTGATTATCTTTTTAATGATGAACATCAAATGATCAGAATTGATATGTCTGAATATATGGAAAGGCACGCGGTTGCAAGATTAATTGGCGCTCCTCCTGGTTATGTTGGTTATGAAGAAGGTGGACAATTAACAGAGCAAGTTCGCAAACATCCATACAGTGTTGTTCTTTTTGATGAAATTGAAAAAGCGCACAATGATGTTTTTAATCTATTTTTACAAATTTTGGATGAAGGAACTCTAACTGATTCGCAAGGCAGAACTGTTTCATTTAAAAATTGCATAATTATTATGACATCAAATTTGGGTTCAGATTTAATTTTGAAAGCCGGTGATCTCACGGCAAAAGTAAAAGATGAAATAAATAAATTATTGTTCAAACATTTCAGACCTGAATTTTTAAACCGGATTGATGAAATTGTTTATTTTAATTCGTTAAAAGAAAAAGATGTTGAACAAATTGCAAAAATTCAGATCGATAAGTTAATTAAGCGCATGAAAGAACAGGATATTAATCTTGAAGTTTCTGACGAGGTAACTAAAAAGTTGGCTGAACTTGGATATGATAAAGAATTTGGAGCGCGCCCATTAAAGCGAACGATTCAACATTATGTTACAAATCCTCTGGCCGTTGAAATTCTTAAAAATCATGGTAAAAAGAAATTTGTTGTGAAATTGGTAAAAAACAATCTTGTAATAGCCTAAAACAAGTAGGGTTAAACCCGACTTATTTTTATTCTTCTCTGCGTTTTTTTGTTATTGGGTTATCTGGTAACTGATTAATAAATTGATTTGCAACATCTAACAAATTATCTACATTCTCTTCATTTATTCGATCTAAATCTTCTATTGTATTTATGTTTTGCCATGGGTTAGGAATATTATATGTAAATGGCCACCAATAAGTCCAAGTAACAGGTTGAAAGATTTTTAAATTTTCTGGAATACCTTGTGCGTTAATTAATTGTTTTAGAAAAAATACCTTATCTTCTTTTGTTTTAAAAGTTGGAAATTCATTTTTTATCGCATTGATAAAATTTAGCATGTTTTGTCCTGTTGTTTTAGGAATTTCAATTATTTTACGTTTTCGGGTTTCGGTTTGCGTTGTTGTAGTTTTTATTTCGGGCCGTGGTTTTTCTTTAGTTGTCATTTCTACATCTCTATGTTCCATATCTGATTTTTCGTAAAAAAGAATGTAAGGCATATAAATGTATCCATCATCTTCTTTTCTGTTACCCAAGGGTGGGGAATTTTGTTCTTGTATTGTTGTATCATCAAATTTATACCATTGATTATTTCGTTTTGTGTAAGCGATGTAGTGACCCGCTTCTAAGGTTCCGCCTGATTGAGAAACAACTCCAATAAGATTGTAATTTGCATTTTGGTTTTGAATGTTATTGTCTAAATAGTCAGATAAATTTAAATTTTCTTCGAATGTTATTGAGCGTTTGTTTTTTGTGAAAGTTTGTGTTTTGGTATCATATCTAAATCGCATTAACTGAATGATTAAATATTTTGGTAGAAATGAAATTTTAGATTGTTTAAAAAAATCTTGTCCTTCTGGGGCCTCTTTTTCAAAAAACTTATTTAAATATTTAGTTAAGGTGTTGTTATTTGTGATGGGAACAGAAAGAATTGTTGTTTGTTCTGGTATTCCTAGCCATGAAACGTTATTTTGGGATAAGTGAGTTTGCAGCGTTATATAAATTAATTTTTTAAAATCAGCTTTTAATTTATAGGTATTTTTTTCGATATCTTTATCTGTTAAATGAAATAAAAGATTAGTTAAAAGTTCATGAGCGTCTTGTTGAGTTTTTTCAGGCCAACGAAAATTCTTTTGCATTGATTCATAAAAAGCTTTTGGTTCAAAATAATTAGTTTCTATAATTTGTTTATAAATATTAAATAATTCTAGATATTCTTGAGAAATAGAATCTTTTTTATAAAGATTAATATTGTTTTCAGCTAACTGATTAAATTTATCCAGGCTGAAGAAACATTGCAGTGTTGCATTCATAAAACATGTGTTACCCAAATTATTTAATCCAACAGCTTTATCAAGCGCATTTATATTTGTGGTCAAAAAAAATATCAAAAATAAATTTTTAAATTTCATAACAATCCTTTTTTATGAACTGATAACAAGTATTTAGATTAAAAAATAATTATGAATTTTATCAAATAATTATAAATTTTCTTTTTTAAACACTTTATTGATATCATTTTTTTTCATAAACTATGCGAAAAAGTTTAAAATTTTTAAAATTTAGGAATTTGATGAAAAAAATGTTTGTTTTATTTTTTTTCTTAACATTTTCTTTGTTTATTAATTGTAACTGTATGGAAGATGATGAAGAAATATTAATGTTTCAAGAAGGACATAATCTTACTGAACAAGAATTATTAAAAATAAAAAGGCAATTTGATTGCATTCCTGGTAGTAGTTTCATTTTGAATGGTAATAGTCCATTTTTATTGGGTTATTTATGGCTTTACCCGTCAGTTGTTAAAACTAATAATCAATTAGGCAATACATTGTTGCACATGGCAGCATTTTTTGGTGAAGTTTATTGCGCTTATCTTTGTTTGTATTGGAATGCGGATATAAATAGTCAAAATTGTTTTAAGCAAACTCCTTTGCATTTGGCTGTTTTGACTAAGGATTTCGATATGATTAAGTTTTTATTGGAAAAGCGCGCAAAATTTGATATTCAGGATACTTCTGGTAAAACGGCAAAAGATCTGGCAAATGATTCAAATAATCAAAAAATAAGTCAATTATTTAAAAGATACGAATGAATTTTAAGGTGTTAGTTTTTAATATCTTGAAGATTATTCAAACTTTTTCATATAATAAAAATGTAATAGTTTTATTTTGTAATTTTAGACGGGGGATTTATGATGATTTATTTTAGAAGAATTCTTTTTTGTATCTCGTTTTTTTCTTTATCATTTTTTAATGTTTTTGCAGATGATGTTGAGGATTTTAGAAGCGCTGTTAACGATTTAAACGTTGATCAAGTACGATCAATTTTAAAAACTAAAAAAGACAATTCATCTGACGATGATTTTTTTGAGTTTGTTAACCATCCAGATAAAAACGGTAATACCGTTTTGCATTTGCTTGCAGATTTAGCGATTGAAAAAGAAGGTTGGAAATGGAATTCTGATAGAAATGATGAAGAAGAAGTTATTGGATTTGAAAAAACAGTTGAACCAAAGCCAGAAAGTTTAAAAAAAATCAATAAAATAATAATTATTTTATTGGAAAATGATGCAAGTAAATATGCTGAAAATAATAATGAAGAAACACCAGAAAATATTATTGAAACTCCTTTTCTCCCCGCGTCTAGGGAATATAAAGAGATTCAAAGCCTTTTAAAAATTTCCAGATTGGAAATTTTGAGGGATTTGTCAATAGGTTATTTTTATGATTTATGGAAATATTTTTTTCCAGAAAAATAATATTTCTTGTTTTGCGGTTTGCGGAGAATCTGATCCGTGAACCGCATTTTTTTCTGTATTTGTTCCAAAAATTCTTCGTAGTGTATTTTCTTTGGCTTTTTGAGGATTTGTGTCTCCCATTAGTTGGTGCCATTGTTCAATTCCATCTTCCTTTTGCAAAATCATTACAATAATTGGACCTAAAGACATGAAATTTACAAGATCATCGAAAAAAGATTTGTCTTTGTGTATTGCATAAAAGTTTTGAGCTTTTTCTTCAGTTAATTTTAATTTTTTAATTTTAATTATTTCAAAGCCTTCATTTTCAATTCGATCGATTATTTTACCAGTGTATTTGGCTTCAACAGCATCAGGTTTGATCATTGCCAACGTTTGTTCAATTTTTTTATCTGAATTTTTTTTAGAAAATATTTTATTGGTCAGATAGATATCTGTTATTAATAAAAGAATGCCTAAGATAACTATAGAAAATAAAATTTTTGATTTCATTTTTAATCTATTTTTTTAGCCAATTTATAATTTGTGTTTTAAGATTTTTTATTTTAATTCCGCCGCCCTGAAGTAAGTTGTCGCTTCCGCCTCCTTTTAATTGCAATTCATCTCTTAAAAATTTAACGAATTCTTTAAACGCTATCTTTTTTTCAACTGATTTGCTTAACCAGGCAACAAAATTAATTTGATCTTTTCCTGAAGTCAGGAAAAACAAACATTCTTTTTCTTTTTCAATATCAAGACAAATTTGTTTGAGCTCTATGTTGTTTAAATCTTCAAGTTCCAGGTATAAAAATGGAATGCCGTTTATTTCTTCAATTGAATTTATCCAAACAGGAATTTTTGATGAAATTATTTGCGCTTTTAAGTTTTTAATTTGTTTTTCTGTTTCGCGTAGATTGTCTTCCAATTTTTCAACTGCTGAAAGTATATTTTCAGATTTTACTTTAAATTTTTCTGATAAATTTTTTATAGAATTAAAATCTTGCTGAAAAAGTTTTACTGCTTGAGGGCCAGTAACTCCTGTAATTCGTCTTACACCTGAAGCAAGAGCGGTATCGCTTAAAATTTTAAAACAACCAATTTGTCCAGTTCGTTTTAAGTGCGTTCCGCCGCAAAGTTCTGTTGAAAAATCTGGAATTTGAACAACGCGAACTTTTTCAGGATTATATTTTTCTCCAAAAAAAGCCATTGCTCCAGCTTCTTTTGCTTTTTGTAAAGTTGTCCAAAATATTTTTAATTCCAGGTCTTCCTGAATTTTGTCGTTTACGATTTTTTCGATTTGTTCAATTTCTTGCGGGGTTAATGCTTTGTTGTGAGTTAAATCAAATCTGAAGATTTTATCATCAACAAAAGATCCTGCTTGTTTTATGTGTTTTCCTAAAATTTGATGCAATGCGGCTTGAAGCATATGCGTGGCGGTGTGATTTTTTGCCGTATTTATTCTTGAATAATAATCAACAACGCTATGCGCGATATTACCAACTTTAATTTTTGAATCTTTGCTTTGTTTTATTTTTAACGCGATTATTTTGTTGTTTTTATACAACTCTAATATTTTATAATTTTTGTCATTAACTGTTATCCAGCCAATATCACTTGCCTGTCCTCCGGATTCAACATAAAATGGAGATTCAGCTGTTATGACCCATAAAAAATCACCATCTATTTGAGTGAAAATAATTTTACTTTTATTTTCAAGTTCATCATAACCGGTAAATTTTGTTTCAAGATTTTCAGGAATATTTTTAATAATTGTTTTATCTTGCTTGTCCGCCGAAGCCTTGGCGGAGGAGGATTGTTGTTTTTTCATTTCAGATTCAAAACCTTTCATATCAACATCAAAACTATTTTCCTTTGCAATTACGGTTGTTAATTCTGGTGGAAAACCATAAGTATCATAAAGTTTAAAAATTTGTTCTCCAGATAATGTTTTTAAATTTAATTTTTTGTTTTCGTTGATATATTTTTCTAAAATAACTTGGCCTTGAAGTAAGTTTTCTGAAAAGCGTTCAATCTCATTTGTTAAAGTATCAAAAATTAATTGTTCACTTGCTTTTAATTCCGGATAAATCGGTCCCATTATTTTTATAAGTTCAATGCAAAGAGCTGGGAATAATTTTTGATTATCAGATAATTTTTGAGCAAAAAGAGCGGCGCGTCTTATAATTTTTCTTAAAACATATCCTCTTCATTCATTTGATGGTATACACCCATCTGCGATTAAAAAAGATGAAGAACGAATATGATCAGCAAGAACATTAAAAGCTGCTTTCTCTTTTTCGTCCCGATCACCCTGAGCATTCTGCGAAGCAGAATTTGTCGAAGGGGAGTAATTTTTCTTAGTTAATTCTTCTATTTTTTTAATTAAATCTTGGAAAATATCTATTTCAAAAAGAGTTTGTTTTTCTTGGACAACCATGCAAAGGCGTTCAAAGCCCATTCCGGTATCAACTCCTGTTTGTTTTAATGGTTTTAATTCGCCATCTTGTTGCCTATCGTATTGCATGAAAACAAGATTCCAAATTTCAACAAATCTTTTACAGTCGCATGAGGGATCGCAATTTTTGTTTTTACATTTTTTATCTACGCCGAAATCCATGTGAATTTCTGTGCATGGTCCACAAGGTCCTGTGTCGCCCATTTGCCAGAAGTTTTCTTTTTCACCAAGGCGGTAAATTTTGCTTTGGGGTAAACCTATTTTTTTATTCCATATTTCATAAGATTCATCATCTGTTGTAAAAACAGAAACAACTAATTTTTCAGCCGGTAGTTTTATTTCTTTTGTTAGAAATTCCCAGGCATATTTTATTGCTTCTTCTTTGAAATAATCCCCGAATGAAAAATTTCCCATCATTTCAAAAAATGTTAGATGTTTATTTGTAAAACCAACAGCCTCCAGATCATTATGTTTTCCACCGGCGCGCACGCATTTTTGAATAGAGCATGCTTTGTCATAAGATCTTTTTTCTTTTCCCAAGAAAACATCTTTAAATTGATTCATGCCGGCATTGGCAAAAAGCAGAGTTGGATCATTTGCTGGAATTAAACTTGAACTTGGAACAATGGTATGATTGTTTTTTTTAAAGAAATTTAAAAATTTTTCTCTAATTTGAAAAGAATTCATATTTAACTTTCAATTAAAAAATTTAAAAATAAGTTTTAAATTGCTTTTTAGCATAGCATTTTTGATTACTGGATCAATTGATATTGATTTTAGACTAAAAATTGAAGGTATTTAATAATTGTTATAATAATTATTGAAAAAAATGCGGCGACAAGATCGTCAAACATTATTCCAAAACCTGAATCATATCTTTCTTCGATTTTATTTATGAAAGGAAATTTGGTTATATCGAAAAACCTGAATAAAATAAATGCGAAAACGTAGTAGGCTATAGTTCTTGGTGTGAAAAATAGGATAAGCGCCATTGCGCAAATTTCATCTATTACCACATATTTGGGGGTCGCTTATTTTGTCAACCTTTGATATTTTTTCAGCAGTCAGTATTCCCGCGATAAATAATATGACCACAAAAATGATTTTGGGATAAATTGGGGTTAGTTCTGTGAAAAAAAGAATTATGGTTGTTACTAAACTTGCAAATGTTCCGGGTGCGACTGGAAAATAGCCTATATAACTGCAGGTTGAGACAAACTCAAAAAAATCATCATTTTTAATCAGATATATTATTCCTGATGAAATTGTAATCATAACGGTTATCGTAAATGAGGCAATTGCTATGCCAAAAGAAACATTAGACAGAAACTGATTTTTAAAAAATGTCTCAATTAAAACATAAAAAAGGATTAGATAAATTGATATAAACTGAATTGTTGTTTTTATTTTTCCTATATGCAGAGTATCAATTTGCTTTCCAGTCAATATTGAATGAACTCTAAGACCTGTTATTAAAAATTCTCTAAAAATTATTATCAAAACTGGAAATAAAGGAATCAGTTTTAATACATAGAAGGTTAAAAAAACAGAGGAAAGTAAAATTTTATCTGCCAGGGGGTCCAGGAAAGTTCCCAACATGGAAACAGATTTATACTTTCGCGCAAGTTTACCATCATAAAAATCAGTCATAGCAGCTATTGTTATTATAATTAATGCCCCAATTGTATAAAAACCTCCAAGCAGCATTGTGATTACAAAGATTGGGGATAATATAATCCGAAGAGTTGTAATTAAATTCGGTAAGGTTATTATTTTTGACATAATTCTTTTGATTATTTTTAAATTATTATAAATTAGCTTCTAACCGATATTAAACCATGATTTTAAGCGTAAAAAAAGAAAAACTCAATGAATAAGAAAAAAATATATATCCTATTTTTTTATTTTATGTCGAATTTATCAGCATTTAATGTATTGGAAAAACAACCCCTTGTCATGATTGATCCTGCTGGACATGCAAAAAATGTTGGTCGTAGGCTGATTGAGAGTTATGAAAGGGGTGAAACTTTTAAATTTGCGGAAAGATTAAAAGATGCATTAAGTGAGAAATATGGCATTCGTTCTGTGTTGACCCGGTTTCCCGGAGAAGAAATAATTGACTTACAGAATGCTTCTTTTGCAAACAGATTGCAGGTTGATTTTTATATAAGTTTGCATATTTATCGCCAAGATAATGTTAAACCCAAAATTTATATTTATTATTTAGTTTATGATCCAGTTGTTGATTTGACTAAAAGAACAATTGATCCATTGAAATTTTTGCCCATTCAGCAGGCACACTTTCCAGGTATAGGAAATACTCTTTTTTCCTGTAAGAAAATTAAGGAATGTTTTTCTCAGATGGATAACCAAAAAAAGTTTGATTTTTATGGTCCGTATGGAATTCCATTTAAACCTCTGGTTGGTGTTACAGCTCCAGCTATTGGTTTAGAAGTCGGTATTGATCAGGAGGATAAATGGTTGAATCTGGTTGAGCCAATAGTTGAAAGTTTAAGTTTTTTATGTGATAATGATGGCTCTTGTTAGGTTCTTTCGCTATTTGTGTTTTAAATTTATTTATCTCATTGGGCGGTAATTTTTTTTGTATCTATTTTTTCTGTCGGTTTGGCAAAAAATTTAATTTTTAGGAGTATTGTCATGTTTTATTTTACAACAAGTGCCAACTTTATACCTTATTTTTGGCTTATAATGGCAATTTTTTTGCTTCTGGCTGAAATTGGAACACCGGGTTTATTTGTGTTTATAGCATTTGCAATTGGTTGTCTGATTACAGGAATTGTCGCCTTTTTTGTTTTTTCTTTTGTTGTTCAGTGTTGGATAGCTTTAATAATTTCGGTTTTGGCTTTTGCTGCATTAAAGTATTTTTTTGCGTCCAGAGTAAAAAGTTTTGGTGAAAAGGAAACCAATTTTGATGCTTTGACTGGAAAAAAAGGTATTGTTGTAAAAGAGATTAATCCTAATGAAAAAGGTCTGGTAAGGATTGGCGGTGAAATTTGGTCTGCTGTTGTTAAAGGTGATGAAGTTTTGAAGAAAGATGTTGTTGTAAAAGTTGTTAATGTTGAAGGTAATAAACTGGTTGTAAAACCATTCAGGGAGTAAATCATGATCACAGGTATTTTTTTAACGTTTTTTGGCGTTTTATTTTTTTTCGTTTTAATTCTTTTATTTAAATCAACTTATTTAATTAAGCAGGCGGAAGTTGTTGTTATTGAAAGATTGGGAAAATATTACGAGACTTTAAAACCGGGTCTTCATTTTATCATTCCATTTATTGATAATACAAGAACTGTTTTGTGGACTTTCGTAAAAGAGGATCCCCGTGGAAAAGGTTATTACTATAGATATACAGAAGTAGTAGAACGAATTGACCTGCGTGAATCTGTTTATGATTTTCCAAAACAGAATGTTATTACAAAAGATAACGTTTCCATGGAAATTAATGCTTTGCTTTATTATCAAATTACAGATCCTATGGCTGCAATTTATGAAGTAACAAATTTGCCACAGGCGATCGAGCAATTAACGCAAACAACCTTGCGTAACGTTATTGGTTCTATGGATTTGGATGAGTCTTTAAGTTCTCGTGAACAAATTAATGAGAAACTTAGAATAATTTTGGATGATGCAACTGATAAATGGGGTGTTAAAGTTAACCGTGTCGAATTAAAAGAAGTTAATCCTCCTGCCGATATCAGAATTGCAATGGAAAAACAAATGAGAGCAGAGCGTGATAGACGTGCTTTGATTTTGGAAGCTGAGGGTGAAAAAGCTTCAGCTATTTTAAAAGCTGAAGGTGTAAAAATTGCAAAAATCACACAAGCGCAAGGTGAAGCCGAGTCAAGGGTGCTTGTTTCGCAAGCCGAAGCGAAAGCTATTCAAATTATTCAACAGTCTGTTCCTGGCGCAGATCCATTGCCATATATGATTGCTTTAAATTACATCAAGGTATTACCTGAAATTACAAAAGATAAAGAAGGTAAATTAATTTTGATGCCTTATGAGACAAGTGGTCTTATGGGATCTTTAGCAACGATTAAGGAATTGTTTAAACAAACTAAGTAAAGCGTATATTTGAATAATAAAAAAAGATCTGTATATTAATCGGTTCAGTATTAATATATAGATCTTTTTTTATTTGTGGTGGTCAATGTTATCTAAAAAAGTTTTTTCTTTTTTATTTGTTATTTATACTTTTTTAAATTTGTTCTCAAATACACAAATTTCTGATTTGAATGTTTTAAATGAAGAAGTAAATCAAAGAAAATATAATTATTATCAAAAAGATTTAAATACAAGTTGTATTGGCAAAATTAGACAAGATGTTTCTGATTTAAGGGATCGCCATCCGGTTTGGCCATATTTTACAAGTGTTTTAGTTGCTAATGAACGAAATCATCCTGAATTACATGCGATTATAGAAAACCTTTGTAATAAATTGAATATGACTAAACCATTAGTTTTAGTTTATGTAGGTAATAAAATTATAGATTTTATTGAAGATAGCGCGGGTGGTTTTTTAGGGGATATGAAAATTAATGCTTTTGCAACTGGTGGAGTTATACCAAAATTAAATCAAACTGTAGGAATTATAGCTATCGGTTTAGATTTGGTTGAGAATATGAATAAAGATGAACTTGAAGCTATTATTGCACATGAGTTATAACGCGCCCGCAAAGCGGGTGGCTTAATGGTTATGAGCAGTCTCAAAGACTGCCGAATTATTAAAATTACTTATTCAACGTAAAATTTCATTACTCTTCAAATTCAAGAACATCATGTTTTTCTTGATGCTTAAC
>JBDRFY010000020.1:0-6810 GCA_043818275.1 bacterium
CTTTTTTTGATAACTTCTCTACTCTCTTCCTCATGGGCTTTCTCCTTTTTTGCTTACACGGTATTGTGTAAAATTGGAGGATAGCCCATTTTATTTAATTGATCTAGACAGAACTTTCAAAGAACGCGTAACTCCTGTATACATAAACAATAATTTTATTTCATTTAGTTTGCCGCTCATAATCCTTCGACTATGCTCAGGACGAGCGATGTAAATATAAAATTTTAAAACAAAATATGCGTAACATCAGTTAATAAGTATTTAATCGAAACAAGTAGCAAGCTGATTGTAGTTACCGCAATAAATATTATTTTTTTCTTAAACGTTTTACCATACCAATCCTAAGATGAATTTTTTTGCCACCGGTCCGAAAACACGGCTGTCATCATGTTGAGCAGAGAGATTGTCGGAGAGCGCAAAAACTTTTCCCAAAGGAACCTGAAAAGGCTCGTCAATAGCATAGTTTCCATACCTCCAGTTTTCCCACCTTCTATGAATTTTGGGATCCTGAAGCGAAACGCCATTCACAATTACGCTACCTTCAGATATTTGAATGGTATCAGTTTCCAATGCTACAATGCGTGATATCCAAGTCTTTTCTTCATGCTTGAATAAGATAATATCGCCAATCTGATATTTCCGTAGGTATGGCAATATATAATTTAAAAAAACTATTTGACCATCTTTGACTGCGGGTTCCATGCAATTACCTGAAACACGATGCAGTCTGGCAAATCCAAAGAACATAATTGCCAATACAATCAACGCAATCATAGAAAAAATAATAATTTTGTGTTTATTCATCTTTAAAGCTCCTTTTTTTTCTTCACATCTTTATTCAATACTTCATCAAGAAAATTAAGCTCTTCACGCCATGATTCTTTGTACGCATGAGCATTTCCTTCAGGCGTGCCGCCAAAAAGGCCCCATCCTGAACCAATGTGAACAGGTAAATCAATTGATGGAACATAAGGAATTATCAATAAATTATGGCCGGCATTTGGGTAAATAATATGTTTCTTTACAATCTTTGAGCCTTTTGAATTTAATCGTTCTATGATACTATTTCCAGCCACGGCAGATGGCCACATTGCGTCATCCTCGCCGGAAATAATAAGAAGAGGGCACCGAATATTCTCTACAGGAATTGTTGTTTCTTTGATAAGGTTGTTAAATTTGTTTATGCCGTATAAAAAAATTTCAGAGTCTTGAAATGGATCTTCGATTGTTCCTTTATGAAGAGTAATGAGTCCTTCGTCGGCTGCTTCAAATATTTCTTTGTCACTTGGATACGGCATAAATGGCAGTGGTTTATTTTTGTAAGTCCACGCAGATTTATTTTCTGGTAAAAAATCACCGTACACAAGATGAGGAGCTGAAAAAACAATAGCCGCATCCATTTCACCTGGAAACATAGAAGATAAAAGAAGAACAAGTTCGGCTCCTCGAGAATGTCCCATGAGAGCAATTTTATTGCCATCCACCTGTGGTTGTTTTTTAAACCAATGCATTGCGTTTTGAAAATATTCTAACGGAATTTGTGAAAGATTTTTTGGCAATTCTTTATATCCAAAATATGCCAATGCAAGAACTGTATATCCATGGGACGCAATAAGTTGAGATATATATTCAGGGATTCCTCCACCAGAACCAGGAATGACTATTACTCCAGCGCCATTTTTTGTATTTTGTGGATAAAATAATGTGCCTACGATACTTTGTTCCCGAATATCTTTTCTTTCTATGTTGGGGGCAACGGGAAGTCGGTAAATTGTTTTTTGAGCCCGAAGTTTATCCCCCGAAAAAACAGATAACGATATTTTACATAGATTTAGGGTGATTTGCGATACAAATGTGTTCTTGGAGGGATCTTTATTTGTTGGCGCCATTGACCAAAATAATCCCATTGGATCTATCCCTTCATACGATCCTGAAATGGGCGCTTGCTTGGCTATATTTATCATACCTTTTTCATCAGCTTGAAACATTGCGCGTGAGATCCAGGGGTTATTGTCCTTATCTTTACATGAGGCTTCAATGGTGATTTGTTCATTAGCTTTAAGATTTGAAATAGAAATCTCAATGGCTTCATCAAGCAGGGCTTTGTCCGGTGTTATTATGATTTTAGGCATATTTTTTTCCTTAAGAAAAATAAAGCCGACAACGATTATTGTTGCCAACAGTAATATGATAAAAAATTTTTTCATTAATATCCTTATGTCATTATTAAACTTTTATATATGAAGTTTTCTTTTTTTCCTAAAAAACAAAGTTTTAAGCAATCCTAATAGATCTATTCGGATCATCAGATAACATAATTTCAGCAATTTTATTATTTGCCTTGCTTAACATAAAATCAGCGCAGGGTTTTATAAGTTCTTGTATGTCATCCCAATGTTCTTTTTCTTTCCCTTTGTAAATTGCCTTTGCCCGTTCCATAACTGGGCGATATTTTTCAGGCAGGTGATTAATAACCCAGTCTGCCGCAGCTGATTTGGAACGAATCATGTCAGTTTCTACAGTGCTCCAAATGCGGGCAAGAGTTAATAAAACATTGCGAACATCACTGTCAAGATCTAACATTAAATTTGGTAATGCCTCTATTATAGCAGCCATCAAATCTTTATAAGGAACGTTGCAACATAATTTATCTGGATCGGCGCCAAATAATGTATTGCTGGCTAATAAAATTTGAGTGAAGAGTAATGCAAGATCAGGCATTTCTTTACTTGGCCAT
This sequence comes from bacterium, assembly GCA_043818275.1. Classification (GTDB taxonomy): domain Bacteria; phylum Babelota; class Babeliae; order Babelales; family JAUWHS01; genus JAUWHS01. The sequence goes on from JBDRFY010000020.1 coordinate 2,738, forward strand.
GGTTCTATATTTCCGTGTTCAAATTGTTTACGCAACCAATCACCATATTGAAAATCAAATCTAGGTGGATAATGCCAAGGATTAATTTCAGATTTCTCAACTATCGTCATTTCGACAGGTAATTTTTTGCTTTTCATATAAATGCCGGAAATTTTAAGCAAGGCTGTCGCAAGCTTAGCTTTTTCCTCACGTGTTGTAGCTCTATTGGAAACAACTAATAAGTCAATATCGCTATATTTTTGAAGTCCACCTAATATTGATGATCCATATATATATATTCCAAGAAGATCTTGTCCGAAAATTTCCTTAACTAAATTGAGGCACTTAAGAATTTGTTTTTTTGCGTTTGAATCAAGCTTTAAATTCGCAGAATTTATTTCTTTTGTCATGAAAGGTATCCTTTTGATAAATCAATTTTATTTGCTTGGTATCCCAAAAATTTTCTGAAAATTTATCGCGGTCTATAAAAAATAAATCAGTTAATTCGCATCCGGGATAAATTTCATATTTTGATTGTTGAGAAGAGCAATAAAATATATTTTGTCCAAATATATTTTTTCTTGGAAAAATAATATATGTTTGTTTTTTAAATATTTCAATTTCTTCATCTATATATTTTGTGTAAGTTTCGAATAAATCAATGATATCATGTAGGGTTGAATTTCCATAAAAGAGTGTTGGTACAATAGTTGCCATTGCCCATAAAAAATTTTCATCCTGAATGTTTTTTAATGTTTTTTTTCCAAAGTAAAAGGAAATTAACCCTTTTAAAAAAATAAGATATAAATGTAGAGGTTTTCTATTTATTGATTTTTTTTGTATTGTAATGAATTCATTGAAAAATTCTTTTGGAATTAGAATGTCTTCTAATCCTTGTAGATACTCATCCTTTTTAATTGTTATTTTTGCTAGTGCTTTATTTTTTATTGTTATCTGAACAGGAAGATATTTTTCAAAAATTTTTAATCGGTCGTTTTTTTTATTGTTTAATATTTTTAAAAGATCTTTTGGGCAAATTGTATTTAGATTGCACGAAATATTTTCATCTTCAGTTTCAACTATATAATTTTTTGTTATTGCAGTTGATATTATGATTAAAGCAAAACACAAAAATAAATTTTTTAACTTTTTAATTCTTTGCATGCTTCACCTAATTTAATTGCTCAACAACTTCTTTTTCCGTTAAAAATTCTTCGTGATTTTTCCAATGTTCAAATTGGTAATTAACCACTTCTTGATTGAGTTTGATTTTATTTTTATAAGCGCCTCGATACCAAAAACATTGAACAGGAATATCCGATTTTTTCATTTCATTTTCCACACTTTTGCATTGTTCATACATGTCATCAAAGAAAATAACTGTATCAGGTTTGAAATTAATTTTTTCAAGAAACGATTTTAAAATAGGGCCTTTTTTAGAGCCGGCGGCGCATAAAATTCCTTTATAAAAAACAGGAGGAAAACCAAAAAGTTTTGGAAAATTATCAAAAACAATTTCCTGAATATTAAAACTTTTACTAAAATCTAAGCCTACTTGATTTAAATTTTTCTCTCGCCATTTTTCCATGCTATCAATAACTTCAAATTTTCCTGTGTTACTGCTTGTCAGTGCAATTACTTTGACTTTTTTATTTTGCAGATTTTTTACAATTTCAACTGTTTTATCTTCAACTGGAACAAAATCTGTTTTGGCAAAAACATCGCTGTTTACTTTATTCCAATATTCATTATCGTGTTTGCTATCGACAAATTTTTTAAAGTCTAAGCGTATTTGATTTACAAAATTAATATCAGATTTATCGAAATCATTAGTGTTTCTGTAAAGCAACAAAAACATATTTGAAGTTGGATAAATTAATGTGTCGTCCATATCAAAAACAACTAAAGTTTTTGCATCTGCTTTGTTTAATTCTGTTTGCGCTTCGACTAATGAATTGATTTCTTTGATATCTGATTTGAATAATGAACAAGAGGGAAAGAATAGAAAGTATGCTAAAAAAATTGGTATAAATTTAATTTTCATAATCCCACCATTTCTTCAAGCGTATGAGTTTTGCCCTTTTTAGTTAATTTTTTTTCGGCCCGTTTGATATCAATTTTATCTTCAACTTCTTCGAGCAATGCTTTATAGGATTTAATATCGAGTTGGACAGCAATTGGTTTTCCTGATTCATTGACAAGAAAGTTTGGTTGAAATTTTTGTTTTTTCATAAAAATCCTTTCTTTTATATTATTCAACTTTATCTACAAAATATTATAAATTTCTCTTCCGTGCCACATATTAAATAATTAATTGATTGAATTGTTGCTGGTGTAGGGGGATTTACAAGATATTTTTTAAAGAATGTTTCTGAGTGAAAATATTTTTTCAAGTTGTTCTGATTTTCGTTTAGCCTTTTTACAATTGATGGTTTTGATAGTAACCTAGGGGCTTAATTAGCTGTTAAGTCTAAATATCGTATTAGTTTTTATAGCCTAAGTGAAGGGATTGATGTGAAAAATATAAAAATGGTTTTCTTCTTTTTTTCGATATTATTTACTCCTCTTTATTCTAATGTAACAGGTTTAGATGCTCAAAAAGCAATACAGGGTGTAATTGAATCCAAAAAAGATACGATTAAAGATGAGATTATTAATGATGTTGATTTAAATAAATCTGCTATAGACATGTCATCTATGATGAATAATGTAAAAAAAGTTGTATTGGAAAATGGAATGACGGTTTTGGTGTTCAAGAACACATCAGTTCCAAAAGTTTTAGTTCAGGTTGTTTATGATATTGGTTCATACGTTGAACAAGAGGGGGAGCGAGGGTTGGCTCATTTAATTGAACATATGATTTTTAAAGGTACAGATAAATTAGCTGAAGGTGACATTGCGGCTATTGCAAATAAATATGGCGCAACGCTTAATGCTTTCACCTCGAATGATATGACTTCATATTTTTTTGAAGTAGATAAAAATAATTGGCAACAGTTTGTTCCAATTTTGGCTGATTGCATGCAAAACTCCAGATTTGATGAACAACATTTGGCATCGGAATTATTTACCGTTATTCAAGAACTTAAAATGTATAAAGATAATTATCAAGCGGTTGCTTGGGAGAAAATTAGTGAATTGATATTTCCTTCTAATCACCCCATATCATTTTCCTGTTATTGGATATAAAGAAGATTTAGCTGCTCTTACAGCTCAAGATTTAAGAAATTTTTACAAAAAATATTATGCTCCTGAACATGCAACTTTGTTTATTGCTGGAGATATTGATCTTGATGAGGCTATAAATCTTGCCCGCCAAAATTTTGAACATATTAAAAATGAAAATAGCTTTGATGTTTCACAAATTAGATTTCCACAAATTAATCAGGACATTGTTACAAATCAAACCAGGATTTATGAAAATGTGCAAAAAGAACAGTTGGTTTTTTATTGGCCAATTCAGGGATTAAAAGCTAAAAATAATACGATTGTTTCTGTTTTTTCGTTTATTTTTGGTCAAGGCCAGGGAAGCCGACTTTATAAAAGATTGGTTGATGAAGAAAAGATAGCGACAAATGTTTCTGTTGGAGCGGATCAATTGATGGAAGCCGGAATTTTTATTGTTTATATTGAACCAATTGATGGAAAAAATGAGCAATGTCGTCAAATCGTAGAGCAAGAGATTGAAAAAATAATTACGCAAGGTGTTACTGATCAGGAATTAACAAAGGTTGTAAAAAGAGAGAAAAGATTGTTTTTTGAGCGTATGCAAAGTTTAATGGCTTTTACTTATGAATGGATGAGTTCCTATTTGGCGTCTAAAGATGAATTTGCAGTTTTCAGAAAACTTGATGAGTTTGATAAAGTTGATTCAGCGCAAATTCAGGATTTTGTTTCAAATTATCTAGATCCGTTTTTTATGGGGCAGATGCAAATTTTGCCTTTACCTGAAAATAAAAAGGAGGCTTGGGTTAAAGCAAAGAATTATTCCGATCAGGTTGATATGCGAATTTTGAGTAATCATGTTCGTGAAACAGAAGTTGGAACGCCTAAATTTGTTAAAAGTATGCCTGAGCCAAATAAGTTAGATTTTG
>JBDRFY010000021.1:0-13641 GCA_043818275.1 bacterium
AAATTTTTAATAATATCCTTTTTTCTATCAGCTAATATTTTTTTTAATTGGTCAACTTCTACTGCTTTTAAATTTTTAGAAACTTCATCTTTATCAAAAAAACCTCCTACTATAGATTCTTTATCACTTACTTGATTCAATGCTCTATTCAATAACAATTTATCTATGTTCGGTAAATTTTTTAATATTTCATTAATAGCCTCTATCTTATTTTTCATTAAAGAAAAACTTCTTTTAGAAAGCCCATATTTTGATTCATAATATGTTTTATATTCGCCTGTTATAGTTGATGGTACTCGTATAATTTGTTCAAACACAACACATTCACCTGGTATGAAACCCGCAAATGAAACTTCTCGTTCAGATAAAATATTATTAGAAAAATGCGTGAAAATTTTTATTTTTTTATTTGCATGTCCATAAACAACAAAATATGGATCTAATTCTTTTATTTTAGAACTATCAATAAGAATAATATAAATTTTACCTAAATAAGGATGCTTTGCTTTTCCATTTTCATCATACCATGGATCAAGAAGTTTTACGCCATCTCCAATAAATTTTTGCCCATAAGCGTATTTTCCAGCATGACGAAAAGATTCAGATGTAGAAACTTGTGGATTTTTATTTGACTTAAAACCTAAATTTTTTAGTTGAGCATGAAATTTATTATATTGATTTGTGTATAATTGCTGAAATTTATTTCTTTGATCTTTCGTTAATTTATTTATTTGTTTTTTTAATTCTTCAGAAACAGTTAACAAAGAATTAAGAATTTCTTCATCATCTAAATTTATATCTTCTTTAATATTCAAATTTGCAAGATCATATGTCGCTGTCGAAAAGATCGGCTTTTCAATTTCAGATGATCTTCTAAGCTTAGATATTTGCTGTTTTCCAAAATTATTTGGCGAAAAATGAATACCTCGATAAAAAACAATACATCGTTTCCCCTGGTATCCCGATATTTTTAAATTATCACAACCTTTATATTTATAATTTTCTTCATCTTCTGAATCTGATTGAGAAAAATCTTCTTCACCAGAATCGCCGCTATCAATTTCTCCATCTAAATCCGAATCGTATCCCTGATCAGAAATACTTAATTTTTGAAAATCAACAGACAATTCGGGCTCTTTTTTTTGATTGTCATTTGGAACCATCGAAAAAAGAGAACAAGAAAAAAATAAAAATATGAAATTTAGGAAAATTAAACGAAATAACCTCATATCTAACCTCCATTAATATTTTTTAAAAAATCTTCATATATTCAAGATTACAGATTGAAAAATTTTATGCAAAAGCCCTTATGTTTCTTTTCGCAAAAAACAACGTTTTTTGCTGTTTTTTAATAAAAAAACCTAATTTCCACCTATTTTTAACGCTAGCCCATCCCAGGCTAAAAAGGCTTTTTTATTAATTTTTTGAATCTCTTTTTGGGCCTTTTCATGATTTGGCACTCTTCGACCAATTTGTGTAAAATATATTTTTTTAATTTTCCAGTTTTTGCAAAGGGTTAAAAAACCTTTAATTGACTGATGACCAAATACTGTAAAATTCCAGCCGGCGCCATCAACAATTGCAACATCAGTATTTTTAAAATATTTTTCATTTTTTTTAGGTATTATTTTAAAATCTGACGCATAAACGATTTTTTTGCCTGCAAAACTTATCCGGTATCCATAAGTTGTAAAATCTTTTGCATGCTCAACTTCAAAACATTCAATTTTAAATCCATCAATTTTATGAATTTTTGAAATATTAACAAATTGAAGTTGTTTTACCGGATATCGTTTTTCTAATTCAGAATATAATTTTTGAGTTGTAAGTAATTTAATATTTTTAATTAATCTCAGACCACCCGCAGCATCCCGATGCGCGTGAGTTATTAACAAGTAATCCGGTTTAATTTTTTTTAATTGTTTTTGCACACTGGGTGTGCAATCTATCATAATTTTTATATCACCATGTGTGATTAAAACCGAAGATTGTAATCGGTTACTTTTTCCTTTTTTATCAGTAATTGGATTATTTGGTCCGGTACCTAAAAATTTAATTAACATTTACAATCCATTTACATAAAAAATTAAGGCGCCAGTTTTTATCTGGCGCCATTTTCACTACAATTTATTTTACTTAATCCTTTTCAAAACCATGTTATGAACCCAGGCAAACAACCCTAAAATAACAGCTCCATGAATCATACCATAGATTAATCCAACAATTGCGCCTATAAATGTTGCGGCAAAACCAGGATGACCTGTTACCAATAATTCAAACACCTGATTGCTAAAACCAAAAAAGGCAATACTTTGCATTGCCAAAATGGCTGCAATAAAAAAATATACTCCGCCAAAAATTGCTCCTGTTACAGCAAAAGCTTTTACACTCAATTCCATACAATTTCTCCTTTTTTGAAAAAAATTATAAAAACACCACACAGAAATGGTTAACTATATTTTTTAAAAAAGTAAACAATTTAAGTTAATTCTTTATTTCAAGGTGATTAATTATTAAAATGTTGTTTATTTTATAAATTTAAAAAAAAGGAACGATAAAAAATGTTAAAAAAAAATTTATCTTTTTTAATTCTCACATCTCTTTTTGCGTTAGCAATTTTTGTAGTAACTCAAAAAAAACCTTTTCGTAAACTAAATTTACCCTCAATACATAAAAAAGAAGTTAAAACAGCAAAAGCAATAAATAAAGATACTTCGTTTAAAAATCTTCCAGTTGTAAAAATTATTACAACCGGTGGAACAATTGCAGAAAAAATTGATCCTAAAACTGGTGGGGCTGTTCCTGCTGTATCTGGTCAAGATTTAATTGATGCCGTTCCGGGACTGTCAAAACTTGCATATGTTAAAGTTGTAAATTTTTCAAATATCGACAGTTCACAAATGACTCCTGAAATCTGGGCTCGGTTAAGTAAAAAAGTTGATGAAATTTTAAGTGATCCTGAAGTAAAAGGTGCCGTTGTAACTCATGGAACAGATACAATGTCTGAAGGTTCTTATTTCTTAGAATTAACATTAAAAAATGATAAACCTGTTGTTTTTGTTGGCGCAATGCGCGATGCTTCTGATTTATCTCCCGATGGTCCAGCAAATATTTTAAATGCTGTCACACAAGTTTTATCTCCCAACGCGCAAAATTGGGGCGTAACAGTTTCATTAAATCAATACATTAATGCAGCAAGAGATGTAAGAAAAACACAAACTTCAAATGTTCAAACATTTGATTCAGGCGAAAAAGGTTATCTCGGCTACATTAACATGGGGCAAGTTGTAAGATTTAACGATCGGCGCAAAAAACAAAAATTTCCTATACCAAATAAACTTCCTGATGTTGTAATTCTTTCAGATTACGCGGGCTCAGATGGAAGATTTATTCGTCATGCAGTTGATTCTGGCATTGACGGAATTGTTGTTGAAGCAGTCGGGGCAGGAAATGTTAATGAAAAAATGTATCAGGCAATTAAATACGCATTAGGAAAAAATATTCCTGTGGTTATTACAACTCGGGTTTATCATGGAAAAGTGCTACCTGTTTACGGTGATCTTGGTGGTGGAAAAATACTACAAGACGAAGGGGCAATTTTAGGTAATGATTTAGTTACTGCAAAGGCCAGATTACTTTTAATGCTTGCAATTCCACAGGCGGGTGGAGATAAAGAAAAATTAAAAAGTTTTTTTGAGTAAATAACATTATTGATAAAGCTTTTATTTGATCAATTTTTCCATCGACTCATTTTTTAATCTCTATAAAATAATCAACATTAATTAAATCAAAAGGGATGAAGAAATGAGTAAAAAAAAATTTTTCTATTTTGCCTTAATACCAATTTTAGCCTACTTATTTATAAGTTTTTTTATCGTCAAAGATTACGGAATCATGATTGATGATCCGGAACAATTTGGAGTTGGACATAAAAATCTTAATTATTATGTAACAGGAAAACTTGATTATAAAAATGATGAACCTGAAATTAAAGATCATCCCAATTTTTATAATTATATCGTAAAAACCAGACCCCATCATGTCTGGCCATTTACCCCAATGCTATCTGCGGCCACATGTAAACTATTTTTTGAAAAACTAAATTGCCTTCCTCCAATTCCAGCACATCATTTTATAATTCCAATATTAACCGCTATGTTTTTTTTATTATTTTTCTTTTTTGTTCGCAGATGGTGGGGAAATCTTGCTGGTATATGCGCAATTTTACTTTTAATGACCTTGCCCAGATTTTTTGGACATAGCTTATCAAATATAAAAGATTTGCCTGAAGTTTTATTCTTCAGTCTAACAATTATGTATTTTATGGATTGGTATTTATGGAACCGCTCTAATCCTTCGACTTCGCTCCCTACTTCGCCAAGGCTTCGCAGGGCAGGCAGGACGAGCGGAATTCAAAGTTTTTTTTCAAACATAATAAATAAATTTAAATATCAACCAAAGAACAAAACTTTTACATCAAAAACAAAAAACCCCGCCCCGCTCGTCCTCACTTCGACTCGCTTACACTCGATCAGTATGAGCGCAAGACATCTTCGGTCCGATCATTCTGAGGGTAGCACAGCGAAATCGAAGAAAGGATATCAACATACAAAATATCTTTACCTATCATTTCTTTTCTTCGGCCTTGCATTTGCAACTAAAGCTGATGCTATTTTTGTAATTCCAATTCTTGGTTTGTGGTTATTACCAGATTTGATAAATGGGTTAATAAAAAACGGCTCAATTAAATTGAGAACATTGTTTCATTTTTGTGTTGGTGGATTAATATCTTTTTTCTTTATTTTCTTTACCTACCCTCAACTTCAACCATGGTACTACAAAAGTAATTACGATTTTTTAGTTCAGGCTCCAAAATTTATTTATACTCTTGCGCGTTATGTTATTGGAATTGGTGGCGATATTGATTCAAGATGGAATCTTTATTCAATTAAGCAAATTTTTTATACAACACCTGTTTTAATACTTTTATTTTTTACAATCGGATTTTTGTTCTTACTTACAAACCTAAAACAAAAAAAAAGCTCCGCTCGCCCTGCCTGCCCTGCGAAGCCTTGGCGAAGTAGGGAGCGTAGTCGAAGGGTAAACCTTATTTTGCTTATCTGGCTACTATTACCCATCTTGCGCCACTGCATGCCAAAAGTAAATCACTACGATGGCTTGCGGCATTTTATGGTTTTTATGGTTCCATTTATAATTATTACAACAATTGGAATTATAAATTTTGCTAAATTCATTTCGAAAAAATTAAATTTAAAACAAAACATAACTGAAATAATTTTTCTAATTATTGTGCTCATACCAAATATTTATTCCGTAATCACACTACATCCATATCAAACAACTTTTTATAATAAAATTATTGGGGGGCTTGGTGACGCGCAAAAAAAAGATATTCCATTTAGCTCTGATTATTGGTTTAATTCAAATCTGGAACTTGGTCAATGGATCAATAAAAATGCAAAACAAAACGCAAATATTCACGGACCATTTATTGATTATTATTTAAACCCTTCGAGATGCTCCCAGCTTCACCAAGGTTTCGCAGGGCAAGCAGGGCGAACGGGAGATTTAAAAATAATTAATTTAGATAAAAAAGATGAAATTCCCCAAAATACATACATTGTTGAAATACCAAGACGCTGGTATCGGTTAGATCAAAAAATCCCATTAATTTCTGATCTAATTCCTGAAATTAAAAATTTAGAAATTGTTTATCAAATCAAAAGACAAAACGGAATAATCGGAACAATTTATTATAAAAAATAGGTGTTGCATTTTGCAACACCTAATTAAATTATTACGCAGCAACTGAAGACTCAACAACCTTATTATTATTCATCGCCTCATGAGCTTCTCTTAAAATGTCACTATCAAAACCGGATTGACGTAATAAATCTAGAGCTATTTTTTGATCAGTAAGACCTTGCTCAAGTTTGTATGTAAATTTGATATTTCCATATTCATCTTTATTTACATAAACTTTGTAATTTTTACATACCCCATCGGTATCTTTTTCCAGTCTGCCTAATTGCGTAACAAAGTGTGTTGCGTTTATAGATAAATGATGATTTAATCTGGAGAGTTTTTTCAAAATACCATAAGCGGCAGCTGAACCTTCTTCAGGATTTGTTCCTGTAAAAACTTCATCCATTATTATAAAACTAAACTGATTTGGTTGTAGTTCTGAAACCATATCGATAAGTTTTTTTGCTCTATTCATTTCGGCCTGAAATAGTGATTCCTGACCAACCGCATCAGTAATATTTAGATATGTATTCATCAAAGTAAACGGTGTCAATTTTATTTGATTTGCCGGAGCGATACCAAAAGATTGCGCAAAAATAAGATTGATTGTTATAGCCTTAAGAACCGTAGACTTACCACCAGCATTAGGCCCCGTTAAAATAATATTTCTGTTGGTTTTCCCAATTTCAAGATTATTTGTAATAACTTTATCTACATCTAATTCCGGATGCCAAAATTCTTTAATTTCAAATGTCGGTTTATCTAATTCCAGATATTCAACAAATGAGTATTTTGCATTTTCTTTTTTTTCGTATTTTTTGAAAAGCTTTGCAATAGACATATAAGCGTCAAGTCGCCCAACAGATCTTAACTGACTAATCAATTGATCCTTAACTTCATACATTTTTTTGTAAGCCGCCAAAATTTTTCCATTCAAACTAAACATGGAATATTTCTTTTTAAATGTTCTGGTACTTAAAGTTTTAAAAAACTTATTAACTTCTACATCATCTTGAACTAAACCTGGTAACATATTTTTAATCACATCATAATTCAAAGTTTTATTTGAAATATTTTGAACAGAACCTTCCAACTCTGCAACGCAAGACATTTTATTATGAACCCATTTAATTCTTTCATAATTAGCATTTGCATTGTCATAAATATTATTTACACCAAACATTTTAAACGCGCCGTTAAACAATAAATTAAAACCAAGAGCCCAGGCTCCAGCTCTAGCCGCAACACTGGCGACAGAAACCCAGGGGGCCCCTAAAGGAATAGCAATAGTCCAACCAAACCAAAAAACAGTTCCCATGGAAGCAATTGAAGGAACAGCAGCAGGAAGTATTTGCATATTAATAATATCATGCTTAAATTCCATTGGGGTTTGTTGATTATTCACCCCCTTAAACATTTTATTATTAAAATATAATTCGCGTGAAAAATCTGACAATTTACCGTCCTCAAGCACTTTCCAAAACCACGCCAATTCATGTTCATTTTTTTTAATTTGATCCAACTCTTTTTCTAAAAAATTAAATAACTTTTCGTCTTTAACTAATAAACGAATAATTTCTTGTCGTTTTTTTAATTCCTGAATATTTGCGGTAGGTAAAAACAATATTTTTTGTAACTCAATTTTTCCCGCTGTAGTAACCGTATTATCAATATGCTTAAATAAATTTTTATTCAAATCAGACTTATCGCCACAAAAAACATTAAGATCATTAAAAACATTTTTATTAAGAATATTTTGCTCTTTTTTCGTTGAAACAATATTTTTATTACCAGCCTCTCTACCAGAAAGAATGTGATAAAAAAGACGTAATGTTTCTACGCTACCTATTTTAATTGGTTTCTTTTTAAATTCCTGACCAACTTTTAATTTTGAATTTTCATTAATAACTTTCATCTGAGCTTCAAGTTCTTCTTTTTCCTGAGCAGCCAAAGTTGGCAAATATAAATCAGCAATATCATTGTAATAATCAAGTCCCTTTTCACTATTTGCTAACTGCGCAACTCCAGCCGGATTAATAGATAAAACATCTTTGGCAAATAAACAAGCAAAAGCAAAGACAATAACGTTTTTAAATTTTTTAGAAAAAACAAACATAAACCCACCCCAAAAAAGAATGATTAAAATTTAAGTAAACACCCCTAAAAAAAGAGTTTTAACTTTATCAAAAAGCAACCCTACTGTAAACAAAAAAACAGGTGGATGCCGCTACCTGAAACCACCTGTAATAAATAACTTACTAAACTATTTCTACAAGAAAAGATTAAGCTGCATTTAAAATATTATAAGCTTCACTTAAAATCTCATCTTCAAAACCAGACTCTTGTAATAAATCAAGAGCGATAGCCTGATCTGTTACACCATCTTCCCATTTATATGGATACAAAATTTTACCATTTTCATCTTTATTAACAAAAACTTTATAATTTTTAAAAATTCCATCTGTATCTTGTTCAAGTCTGCTTAATTGTTCAACAAAATGTGTCGCATTTACAGATAAAAGATTAGTAAATCGTGAAAGACGTTTCAAAATACCATATGCTCCAGCAGCACCCTCTTTAGGATTTGTCCCCGTAAAGACCTCATCCATAATTATAAAACTAAATTCACTCGGTTTTAAATTTGCAATCATATTAATAAGCTTTTTGGCTCTATTCATTTCTGCCTGAAACAAGGACTCTTTGCCAATGGTATCTGTAACATTTAAATAAGTATTAATAAGAGCAAATGGCGTTAATTTCATTTGAGAAGATGGTGCAATACCAAAAGATTGAGCCAAAATAAGATTTATTGTAATCGCTTTAAGAATAGTCGATTTACCACCAGCATTTGGTCCTGTCAAAATAATATTTCTATTACCTAAACCAAGCGCAACATTATTTGTGACCACTTTTTTTGGATCCAATTCAGGGTGCCAAAAATTATTAATTTCAAAATATGGTTTATCAGACTCAAGATATTCAACAAAACAATATCTTGCATTTTCATTTGTCACATGTTTTTTATAAAGTTTTGCGATAGAAAGATAAGCATCAAGTTCACCAACAGCCTTTAATTGATCTATCAATAAATCTTTAATTTCATACATTTGTTTGTAAGAAGCTAAAATTCTTCCTTGAAAACTAAACACTGAAGGCTGGCCTTTAAATGTATTCTTATTTAATAAATTTAAAAACTTTTTAGCTTTTCTATCATTTTGATTAAGATGAGAAAGTTTTTTCATGATTGGGGTATAATTTTGCATTTTTTGAGCAATATCCTGAACGGCATTTTCCAACATTGCAACATCAATCATTTTTTGTTGAATATTTTTAGCGGTTATAATTTTATCTTCTATTTGATCCAATATGTTTGGAGCGCCGAATGCCTTTGAAATCACAGAACCAATAAGGAGAGCAAATAAATTAACTGCTAGATATCCATACAATCCAACCAAGCTTACACCATTAATAAATTCAGCCTCATAAGCAACTATTCCTCCAGCAGCAATTACTCCAAACAATAAGGGTAAAATCAAACCCAAATTTAAAACATCATGACAATATTCCATTCCAAGAGAACTTTTATTCGCGCCTTGTAAAAATGATTTATTGAAATATAATTTCTCGAAATAATTGTAAATTTCTTTTTCCAATGATTTAAAAAACCATGAGAACTCAGATTCTACCTTTTTAATCTTTTTTAAATATCCATCTAAATCATTAAATAATTTTGTATCTAATATAAGCTTACGAATAATTTCTTGTCGCTGTTTTAAATCTGAAATATTTGTTGTTGGCTGATATAACATTTTTTGCAATTGAATCTTGCCAATCTTTGTCTGAGCATAATTTAATTTAGAAAAAAGATGATCTTGCAAAGATGATTTATCACCACAAAAAGCGTTAATATCACCTAGCGTATTTTCATTAAGAACTTTTGTCATCACATTAGTTTTCGGATCCTTTTGTGATGCAAACATTTTGTACAAAAGCCGTAACGCTTCCACATTTCCAATACCTGCCAATTTAAAATCTTTACCATGTCCTTCTTTTAATTCTTTATTTAATTCATTGATTTTTTCAATTTCTTCGGACTCTCTCATTTCCTCTTTGACCAAAGAAGGTAAATATAAATTCGCAAGTTCATTATAATGTTCAGCTTCGTATTTAATTACATCTTTTTTCGCCTTAGCAAGAGAAGGAGAAATCAAATTCAAACATAATAAAATTGAAAATACCGTTACTATTTTTCGTTTATGATTTCTGACAAAAAACAATTTAAATTGCATATTGAACCCAAAACTTGTGTGTAAAACATTAAAAAACCCTTAAAAGCCCGTCAAAAATAGCATTTTCATAATTTTAAGTCAAAAATAAATATATGGGCTGTTTTGCTTGCAAAATGAAGAATTTTTGGCAAACTTAAGAACATCTCAAAAGAATTCAAATTTCGGCCTGGGGCTGTAGCTCAGTTTGGTTAGAGCGTCCGCCTGTCACGCGGAAGGCCGCGAGTTCGAGTCTCGTCAGCCCCGCCATACTACGCTCCTACGGAGCTTCGTATGGCTTCTCCAATTTCGCCAAAAAGGAAAAGATTGATAGAAATGTTAACTTAGCTTGGAGCGGAGTATGCCCTTCGAAGCTAGGATTATTCGAAGCTTTAGCTAAGAAGAATCTGCGTAGTAGGGCTAATTGAATTTTCCCAGGAAACAATTATGTTTTATGTATATCTACTTAAATCAATAAGAACTTCAAATAAAACTTATATTGGTTACACAACTAATCTTAAAGAACGAGTCAAAAAACATAACGAAGGAGGCTCCATTTACACCAAAAATGATCATCCATGGGAATTAATAGCATATATAGCTCTTAATAGTGAAGCTAAAGCAAAATCAATGGAAAAATATTTAAAAGAAGGTTCAGGCCACGCCTTTGCTAAAAAACGTTTTTGGTAATTTTTGTTTTAAAAAAGATTTTATCAAAAATAATTATTTTTTACTTTTGACTTTATAAACTTTTGGCTCAGCTCTAGAAATTATATCTACACAATAATCTTGATCTCCGGCAATATAATGTTTTAAATCTGGATTTATCGCTAAAAGTATCCCCTCTGCTTCTTCATCTAATTTTTTTAAATATTCAGAATCTATTGCTTCAGTTACAAGGCCTCCTGTTAATTCTTCATCTACATGATGATCTAGACGACGCCCCTCATCAGAAACCCTATAATCCATAACTGCCCCCCCAAAATCAAAAACAATATCATATTTATCGTCTTTATTGTTATGAAATACTATTTTAAATCCATTTTTATCTGTTAGAATCTGTGATATAAAATATTCAAAACTCTGCGGTTGCCCCAGTTTATCGGGAAGTTTAAAATCTACATATTTCATTTAACGTTATACCTTATTTTAATGTAATCATGTTTTCCTAACTGTATTTCTATCGTTGGCTTATTACCTGACTTTTTACTACTAAAACCTCTTCTTATTATAGGCTCGCCATTTTTAGTTTTACTAATTTGAATTGGACCATTTTTTGTATTTTTATATTCAACATCATTTCCATCCCTAAGTTTATCAAAATCTTCTTGAGACTGGCTTTCTCCAGCATCCTTTTCCCAAACATCTGCTTCCCCTCCAGCGCCTCGATCAGGTGGTTCTTTCGCATCTATTAATACATCATCCAATCCATCGGTAGTTCGTCTTTTATTTTTACTTTTTTTCTTCTTGCTAAAATGATGATCTATTGCTTTAACTGTTGCAACCGTTGCCACCACAAATGTAGCTTCAACAACCTTTTCTAAAATTGGATACAATAATATTGAAAGTTCTATTGCAAAATTATGAACTAAAACATTAGTTCCATTTTCTGATTTAATTAAAAAAAGATTTCCGTCTTCAATTGAAATTTCATACAAATCTATTGGATCAGGTAAATCATCAATTTCAACTAGTCTTATTTCCAGGTTGCCTTTTTCCGGAGAAAATAACTTATCCCCCGCTTTTAATTCTTCAGCAGGAATGAACTTTTTAATCCGTCGATTATAAACTTTCTGTTTCAGGCCAAAAGCAAATAATTCCGAATCTGTTTCTACCAATACAATCTTTTTGATTCTTTTTTTATTTATCTCTTCGATCTTACATGATTTTTCTATTTTTTTTCTTGGAATGTTATAAACAAGTAATTGATCTCCAACTTTTAACTCGTCAACTCGCTTATAAACCCCTTCGTCAACAAGAACTCGTGTATCTGGAAGTAAGCCTGAAAATAAATTGTTTGTGATTAAACAGAGAAAAAGAACAAATAAAATCTTTTTTGATTTATTCAACACTTATCTCTCCTTATTCCCAACAATAAATAAATGTGCGACATTCCCATTTTCATTTTTAATTGGATTGCCATTTGTATCAAAAAGCTTTTCATCAAAAAACAAATCATTAGAAAAATTTTCTAAAAGATTATCTTTTTTTTCATTGAAGTCTTTTTCATTAACAAAACCTATTTCTGCAAAGCTAATGTTTAAACTATTTAATTGCTTCATTATTTTTGATAAATAATCCACCTTAAAAACCGTAACTTTTCCTTGTTGAGTAAGAGTTGGAATTGGGTTTTCATCGTATAAGCCCAATAAAGTATAAAGATTAACAACCTCGGGATTTCTTTCTATATAATTAAATAATTTTTCGCTTAAAAAATCTGAATATTTAAAAAACAAAACAAGAATCCAAAAAACAAATAAACCGTCCAAAGCTCCAATTTTTGCTCCGCGAGAAAAACCTTTTGCGACAAGTCCCGGAGATAAAACATCTCTCATAAAACCTTTAAAAGAAATATTTATTGCTCCGATAGTTCCGAAAAATAACGCTCCTAACGTTGCAACTAATAAACTATCAAGCGAAAACAAACATTTAATTAAAGATTTATCAAAAGGAAGACCTGATAAATTAGAAAGAAAGAAAATATAATTTCCATCTTTAAAAAAAGAATCTAGATTCATCTTAGTATTTAATTTTACTGGTATAATATTTTTCACCGTTAACTCAATATGTTTATCAATAGAAATCACATCTTCACACTTTAAATCTTTTGCTTTTTTCCAAATCAAAGGTAATTCATTATTTAAATTTTCTAAATTGATATATCGAAAACTTGAAGATAATTCTGATTTTATGTTTTTTAAAACTTGATAATCATAAAATAGCTGCTCTTCTCCAGCTAAAATCATAAAAGTCGATTTTTTATTCGTTTCAAATTCAATTAAATAGAAACTATTTTCATTATTTTGAACTTTAAAACCAAGAACATAATTACTAGATTTATTATTAAAATTTTTATTTGATTTATAATCCAGGTAATTAATTTTTGATTTAGTTTTTGAGTTTGTAAAACAATTTACTAGTAAGAAATTTACATTAAAAAACAATAACAATATTGATAGGCGCTTAAAAAAATTAATCATTTTTTTTTACCTTAATAAAAATTTTTACAACTCCACCATTTTGATCCCTAATTGGCTGTCCCGATTCATTTAAAAGTATTCCTTCTACCAATTTATATTCATCATCTTCTTCTAAATCTATTTCTTCAAAATCAATATCTTCATTTTTTCTCCGTGCTGTTTCATCCGCAAAATAACTTGTGGCAGAATCAAATGCCTGATAAGAACCATTTACAGTTTCTTTAGTAAATGCATAAACAAAAATTGCCACGCTCCCATTTTCTGAAACAACTTTAATTGCATTTTTTATTTCTTCAAAATGCTCTCCTGTAAAAACAGCTATTTTTTCTAACAAAACACCAATATTTTCTACAATTACTGGAATATATTCTGCGCCTGCAATAATTCCATAATATATAACAGCTACTGTC